>CACEHM010000002.1 GCA_902559355.1 uncultured Gammaproteobacteria bacterium | reverse complement strand
AAATTTAAGAATTGTTTAAAATTATGGTAATTCAATTCATAAATAGACATCAAATGATTGAATTTAATTTCCTTAAACTCGTTCTTTTTCTTTTTTTCTTCAGTTCTAAACATTTGTATTATAAATTTTATTATTTTGCTACAATACACATCAATATATTACATATGACAAAAAAAGAACAGATTGAAATGCCGGGCAAAGTCATAGAGACTCTGCCTAACACAATGTTTCGAGTCGAACTTGAAAATGGGCATGTAGTTACAGCTCATATATCTGGAAAAATTAGAAAACACTATATACGCATACTCAGAGGAGATAGCGTTATGGTAGCACTTACCCCTTATGATTTATCCAAAGGTCGGATTATTTTTAGAGATAAATAGAGTATTAAAGATTGTTGATAACTGCGTCGCCGAAGCCGCTGGTTGACACTAACGTTGCACCAGGAACTAATTTTGCTATTTCTTCCTTAACATCAATAGTTTTATGTTTTTCAGATGTTTTAACCCTTATTAACCTCTTACCTGCACGAGCTCTTGCTAAGTCATAAGTTAGCTGTTTCTTCTGAATAGCGCCTTTGACACCCTTAATGACGAGGTCTGCAGCTTCAGTCCATCCAAGATATCTCAACATCATTTCACCTGACAGAATAATAGAACCAGGATTTACTCTATTTTTACCAGCAAATGGCTCAGCAGAACCATGAGTTGCCTCAAAAACAGCACAGCCATCTCCTATATTACCTCCAGGAGCCATCCCAATACCTCCAACCTGTGCAGCTAGTGCATCAGAAATGTAATCACCATTAAGATTCAATGTTGCAATTACATCATGCTGTTCAGGAGCTAGAATAATTTGTTGGAGAAAATTATCAGCAATACAGTCTTTGACTATTATTTCTGAGTTAAATTCAGAATTCTCGATAATATACGTATTATCCTTTTGGATTATTCCGTTATATTCATTTGTAACAACATCATATGCCCAATCACGAAAAGCACCTTCTGTATACTTCATGATGTTTCCTTTATGTACAATGGTGATACTAGACTTATTCATTGCCAATGAATAATCTATTGCCATCCTTATAAGTCTTTTAGTACCCTCTTCAGATACTGGTTTAATACCAATCCCACAGTTATTTTCAAATCTAAATGGTGAACGACCTAGCTCTTTATTTATAAAATCTATAATTCTTTTAGCCCCAGGGGAATTTGGCTCCCATTCTATACCAGAATATAAATCCTCTGTATTTTCCCTAAACACCACCATATCTGTAAGGCCTGATTCGGCCATAGGTGTGCTAGTTCCAGGGAAATATTTAATAGGCCTAACGCATGCAAATAAATCTAATTTCTGTCTAATCCTAACATTTATAGATTTATGGCCTTTTCCAATAGGTGTAGTGAGCGGACCCTTGATTGAAATCCTATACTCTTTCATGGCCTCTATTGTATCTTCTGGCAATATGGATCCGTATAAGTCCTCAGAATTGGAACCAGCATATAGTTCTAACCACTTGATTTCTCTGGAATTACCATATGCTTTATTGACTGCATAGTCCAATACACGCTTCATGACCGGAGTTACGTCTATCCCAATTCCATCTCCTATGATGTATGGGATTATAGGATTATTAGGCACAACAAGGTTCTCGCCGTCATGCCCAATCTTGGTTCCGTCCGATGGAATGTTAAGCTTCAATCAATAGACTCCTTTACTTATCAAATTGCTCTTCTTCTGTTGAGCCAGTTAATGCAGTTACTGATGATGATCCACCTGTGATTACTTGTGTAACTGAGTCAAAGTAACCAGTTCCAACTTCTCTTTGATGTTTAGTAGCTGTATAGCCATCTTTTTCAGCAGCAAACTCAGCTTCTTGCAGTCTGACATATGCTGTCATTTGCTCTGCATTGTAACCTTTAGAAAGCTCAAACATACTGTAGTTTAATGCATGGAAACCAGCTAACGTGATGAACTGGAATTTATAACCCATTGCGCCTAATTCTTTTTGGAATTTAGCAATTTGTGCATCATCAAGGTTTTTCTTCCAATTAAAAGAAGGTGAGCAGTTGTATGCTAGTAATTGTTCAGGATGCTCTTTTTTCAATGCGTCAGCAAACTTTTTAGCAAAATCAAGATCAGGAACTCCTGTCTCGCACCAGACTAAATCAGCATATGGTGCATATGCTAAACCTCTAGATATTGCTTGATCAATACCATTTTTTACTCGATAAAACCCCTCTGCTGTCCTCTCGCCAGTAGTAAATTCTCTATCTCTCTCATCTACATCACTTGTAAGCAAGTTGGCCGCTTCAGCATCTGTACGTGCTAATAGGACAGTAGGTGTTCCGTATATATCTGCTGCCAACCTAGCTGCAGCAAGCTTTTGAACGGCTTCTTGAGTAGGTACAAGTACTTTCCCGCCCATGTGGCCGCATTTTTTTGCAGATGCTAATTGATCTTCAAAATGTACACCGGCAGCACCTGCTTCAATCATAGCCTTCATAAGTTCATGAGCATTTAGTACTCCACCAAATCCTGCTTCCGCATCAGCTACAATAGGTAGCATGTAGTCTACTGGATCATTACCTTCCGCAATATTAAGTTGATCTGCTCTCCTTAGTGAGTTATTAATACGTTTTACGACTGATGGGACGCTGTCCACAGGGTATAATGATTGATCTGGATACATTTGCATGCCAGTATTTGCATCGCCAGCAACTTGCCAACCAGATAAATATACTGCTCTTAGACCAGCTTTAGCTTGTTGCATAGCTTGATTTCCTGTCAATGCCCCTAGTGCATTTACAAAATCACTGTTATTTATTTCGTTCCAAAGCTTTTCAGCTCCTTGTTTAGCAAGACTGTACTCAATATTTACACTTCCACTTAATTTAGCGACTTCCTCCGCTGTGTAGTCACGTTTAACATTTTTCCATCTAGGATTACTATCCCACTCTTTTTGAATATCTGCTGCAGATTTCATTTTGTTCATCATTACCTCATTAGTCATAAAAATAATTGGCTAGATGATACTACTTGTAAGATTATTTGACAAATCAAATAGCCTAATTATTATCATGATTTGGATATTCAATTATAATGTGCACTAAAAAGAGAATATATGACTAAATCAAAGCAAAGAGTTGCTATAGGCATGTCAGGTGGAGTTGATTCATCTGTAGCTGCATACCTGCTTTCTCAGGATAAATATGATGTAGAGGGTATATTTATGAAAAATTGGGAAGAGGATGATCAGGATGAATGTAATTCAAAAGAAGACTACGAGGATGCAAAAAGAGTATGTAAGCTTCTTAATATAAAGCTAAATCTAATTAATTTCTCAGATGAATATTGGACTAATGTATTTGAAATTTTTATCAATGATTTAAAAAAAGGCTTCACCCCTAATCCAGATGTTTTTTGCAATAAAGAAATTAAATTCAATCAATTTTATAAATATGCAATGTCCCAAGGTTTTGATTTAATTGCTACAGGACATTATGCAAAAAAAATTAATAATGAATATGCTGAACTACACTCACCTAAAGATAAAGTTAAAGACCAAACTTATTTTTTATATACAATGGACAAGAAGATTTTGAAGAATACAATATTTCCTCTTGAGGAACTAAAAAAAGATGATGTAAAAAAAATTGCAGTAGACTTAGGATTAGGACTAGAGAGAAAAAAAGAAAGTATGGGGATATGTTTTATTGGAAAAAGAAAGTTTTCGACATTTATAGACAGTTACGTAGAGCCGATCAAAGGACCAATAATTAATTATGATAACGACAGGATAATAGGTATTCATAAAGGTTTAAGCAAATATACTATAGGACAGAGGAAAGGTATTGATATTGGAGGGACAAAAGATAGTTTAGATTCTCCATGGTACGTCATTGATAAAAATATAAATAAAAATTCACTTATAGTCAGCCAAGATCAGACACATCTTTATTACACAGGAGAAATTGAGTTGGATCAATTTAATGCTATAAATGAAATATCAGATAGAGAAAAAGTTAAAGCTAGATTCCGTCATGGTGGTGAACTTAGAGACTGTGTTTTGAATATCAAAAATAATAAATACATTTTAACATTAAAAGAAAATGAAAGAGGTATTGCTCAGGGTCAAGCTGCAGTATTATATATAGGTACACAATGTATAGGTGGAGGGACAGTTATTTCAAAATGTTTAAACCAGAACTAAGAAATGAAGTAATATCGCTCGGAGCAATCTATCAGGCAAGTGCTGAAATTAAAAAGATAGCGTGGGAAGGAAAAATTAATAATAAAATTATTCATCCTCTTATATACAGCGTATATCAAACTACATCTGATGAAATTGAAGATATTTATATTAATCTTAAACGTCTCAATACTGGTTTAGATTTCTTGAGGAAACAATTAGTAGGAGATGCATTTTCAAGAGATGCAGAAGTAACAAGATATTTTGAAGCAATAAATATATTAGTAAGAAATATGAATAAAAAAAATGAAATTATTTCTAATTTACGAGATGAATTATCTAATCATGCAAAAAATGTGACCGAAGATAATTTGCATGAACACGCTGAATTTTTATCAAATCTTTATTTAAGAACAATCAGTAAAATCAATCCTAGAATTATAGTAAATGGTGACAATAAATATCTTACAGATAATAAAAATGCTTCGATGATAAGAGCCTTACTTTTGTCTGCAATTAGATCATACATTTTATGGCAACAATCAGGTGGTACTAAATTTAGAATCTTCCTCTTCAAAAAGAAGATAGCAGAAATAGCTCTTACAGTTTAGTTGGCAAGTTTTTTAAGGACATAGTTTAGTATTCCGTCACTAACGAAATATTCCCATTCTTTTGCTGTATCAATTCTAACTTTAGCTTCAAAAGATTTACCCGTTCCTTTTTCTGTAATTGTAACGGTATCTGCATCCTTCTTAATCTCTGCAATATCAAAGGAAGAATTCATACTCAATCCAAGCGCTTCAAAGCTGTCATCATTATTAAATTGAAGAGGCATAATTCCCATCCCTACCAAATTTGACCTATGAATTCGTTCAAAACTCTCAGCAATGACTGCCTTCACACCAAGCAACTTAGTGCCTTTTGCTGCCCAATCTCGTGATGATCCACACCCATAATCTTTACCAGCAAATATTATTAGGTTAGTGTCGCTTTTCTTATATTCTTGAGCTGCATCATAAATTGACATCTCTTTACCTTCAGGCAAAAGTTTTGTGAACCCACCTGTTTTCTCTGGAACAAGTTTATTTGATAAACGGATATTCGCAAAAGTGCCCCTTTGCATAATCTTGAAATTACCTCTTCTGGATCCATACGAATTAAAATCTTTAATATTCACAGAATTATCAATCAAATGTTTACCGGCTGGAGTTGTATCCTTAAAAGATCCTGCAGGTGAAATATGATCTGTAGTGACACTATCTCCCAAAATAACGAGTGGATAAGCATTTTCAATTGCAGGTAATTTTTCTTGATCATCTTTTCCTTTACCAAAAAATGGAGATGGTTGAATATATGTAGATTCTTCATCCCAATCAAATCTATCAGAGTCAGAAGTTGGAATAGACATCCAATTACTATCACCTTCAAAAAGGTTTTTGTATGACTGGTTAAACATTTCTCCATCAATAGTTTTAGTCATAACTTCATTAATTTCATCATTACTTGGCCAAATATCTTTTAAATAGACATCATTACCATTTGAGTCTTTTCCTAAAGAGATAGTATTTATATCAACATTAATTTTTCCTACAAGTGAATAGGCTACAACTAGCATTGGACTTGCAAGGAAATTCATCTTAATTTCTGGATGAATTCTTCCCTCAAAGTTTCTGTTTCCAGAAAGTATGGAGCTCACAACAAGATCTCTATCATTAATTTGTTTTACATATTCATTATCGAGTGGTCCAGAATTTCCTATACATGTCGTACACCCATAACCAACAATATTAAAACCTAACTTATTAAGAGAATCTAAAAGATTTGCTTTTTTCAAATAGTTTTCTACAACTCTAGAGCCTGGAGCGAGTGATGTCTTGACCCATTCTTTCGTAGCCAGTCCTTTATCTACTGCCCGTTTTGCTAGCAAACCAGCTCCCAAAATTACACTTGGATTTGATGTATTAGTACAACTTGTTATAGCAGCAATAAGAATGTTGCCGTCATTAATTACACCATCTGAACTGGGCGATTTTTTTAATTTCTTTATCTCTCTTTCAGATACATCTTTAACATCAGAGAGAAGAACTCTATCTTGTGGTCGTTTAGGACCTGAAAGACAAGCCTCAACATCTCCCATATCTAAAGATAATGAGCCTGTATATTTAATATCTTGACTATCATCTCTAAAAAATCCGCACGTCTTACTATATTGTTCTACGACTGCAAGATGATCTTCATCTTTGCCAGTCATTTTCAAATAATCGATTGTTAAAGCATCTACTGGGAAAAATCCACAAGTAGCACCATACTCAGGAGCCATGTTTGAGATTGTACATCTGTCAGCTATACTCAAGTTATCTAGTCCTGAGCCATAAAATTCAACAAATTTACCAACAACATTTTTTTCTCTAAGCATCTGTACAATTGTGAGTACAAGATCTGTTGCCGTGGTTGTTTGACCAAGTTTACCGGTCAATTCAAAACCAATTACTTCAGGAAGTAACATAGGAATAGGTTGTCCTAACATAGCAGCTTCAGCTTCAATCCCTCCAACTCCCCATCCAAGAACACCGAGACCATTGACCATTGTCGTGTGTGAATCAGTCCCGACCACTGTGTCAGGATAAAGTTGTCCCTCTTTTTCATATATTACCCTAGCAATATATTCAATGTTGATCTGATGGATAATTCCGTTATTAGGTGGAACAATTCTTAGATTTTTGAATGCTTGCTGACCCCATTTTAAGAGTTTATATCTTTCCGTATTTCTTTCATATTCAAGCTTGGTATTAAGATCTTTAGATTCAGAGGTGCCAAAGTGATCAACCATGACTGAATGATCTATTACTAAGTCAGTTTGGCACTGTGGGTTGACTGCATCAGCTTTACTTTCATCTAGGGATGTCATTGCATCTCTCATTGACGCTAAGTCAACTACTGCAGGTACACCTGTAAAATCTTGCATAATAACTCTACTAGGATAAAAAGTTAGTTCGGTATTAGCATCAGCGCTCCCATTCCATTTTGTAAATTTTTCTATAATAGAGTCAAACTTGTTATTATCAGATTCATTTCTTAAATAGTTTTCCATTAAAACCCTTAGAGAATATGGTAAGTGATTTATTTGGTATTTATTTATATTAAAAACATCGAAGTTATTATTATTTATAGTTATTTCTGATTTTTCTGACATAATTCCTTTTCCCTCTAGTATAGAATTTGCAGTATTCTAACAAATAAAATCCTGTAATTCTATGTCTTACTTTAGGGGCAACTTCTTTTGTACACTTTCAATATACATTCCCAATGAGTCTTCACTCTTTGAATTATTCTTTTTTACCATTACATCTTGACCATTATTTTTTAGTCCTTTGTATTTTTTTAGAAATTTATTTAGTTTAAGTGATTTTTTTAGTTTGTATAACCTTGGTTGATTATCGTTTTCTTTGATTAAAATTAAGATGTTGTCTCCATATACATAGCTATTTAGTACATAAAAACTTTTGGGCAGATTCTCTGTAACAGCATAACCCTCATTTTCTCTTATACTTTCATAAAAAAAAGAAAATAATATTGAAATACTCAAAACTATTAATATCTTATGTTTATATTTCTTGCCTTTAATAAAATGGCCAATAAGAATGATATATATTATTAGAAGGACTATTAAATAAAGATATAATATCATTTTTAAAATCCTTTTAAGTTGTACGGAGTTAATATTTTCTTTTGGTTATCGCCAGATGAATACTCTCCTTGCGCATTTAAAAAGAATCTTGTTACTGTGACTTCAGAATCTTTTTTTTCTAATGTAATATTATTTGCATAGACTAACTTCAAAGTTGGGTTTACTTTTTCAATTATCACTTTTACATCGATTGGATGATCGCTTTTATGTTCATATAAATATAAATTTAAAATATATTCACCCGGAATAATGCCCCTTAGAGTTACAACCTCTCTATTAATAGGATATATAATATCTTCACCATCAATTGTTACTACATCATTTACTATGCCTTGGTCATCTCGATCAAGATGTAGCCAACCTGCATCTTTTTTTAAATAAGAAACTGTCTCTCCGTTTGGATCTTGTACCCATATATCAACGTCATCTGGCAAGCTGTCTTTCCAATCAACAGTTACAATATATTCTGCCTTCATATTAACATTGCCTATTTTAGAAATAGGATTAATAAAAAGAACTGTGATAAAGAATAGAAATGTGAAACCTAGAAGAGTATTAAATAATAAATCCGTAAAAGGTTCTGTTCTAGTTCTATTTTTTCTTCTCATAATTATCTATATTAATGACTTGATTAATAAACATATTAATTTTACTTTCAAAAAAATTATACTGAATTGATAAAAGTATAGATCCAATTAATCCAGTTAGAGTTGTGTATAAAGCAACTTTCATTCCTGCGCTCATACTGAGCAATAAATTATTCATTTTAGATAAGTTCATTTCATCTATAGCCGATAGAGAACTTAACATGATTATAAAGCCTATTACTGTTCCAATAATTCCTAATTTCAATAATAGGTCAGAAATAAAAAAACCATTATCAACAAATTCATAAAGTTTGAGCTTAAACTCTTCATGTAGTGGTGTTTTAGGCTTATCTTGTAAAATATTATTTGCAACTTGAAATTCGCTTAAGATTATAATAAAAGGGTTGCTATCATCATAATGAGTTTTTGTTTCAACGAAAAATACTGCATCTCTAAGTTTATATAAATAATAACCACATTGAAATAAGTAAAAGACAAGAATAAAAGTAATCAGGGATGATAGATAGCTGATATCCTCCTGGAATATACTAGATATAAATCCTAAAGACTCCAAAGCATAAAAGACTAAAAAAATAAGAGATATAAAATAAACCCAGTAGATAAAAATATTATCTATGCTCGATTTACTCATTTATATAAGTTTTTTTGGATCTAGTATCTTAATCAATTCGGACTTAGTTAAAGACGTCATTTTTTCTGCAATATCAAAAATAGGACTATTTGTTTTATAGGCCTCTTTGACTATTTTAGAGGCTAAATCATATCCAATGACCTGATTAAGTTTTGTAGCAATAATAGGATTTCTAAATAGGTTGTCTTTAACTTTGTCCTCGTTGACACTAAAACTATCAATTAGTTGAATCATACTAAATGTACAATTAATCATTAGATATAGTGACTCGATGATATTATGTGCTATCACAGGTAACATTGTATTAAGTTGAAAGCTTCCACTGCTGGTTGCCTGCATGATAGTAACGTGATTTCCATTAACATGAGCAGCAGCCATCAGGATTGATTCAGATATTACAGGATTAATCTTTCCTGGCATGATGCTGCTTCCAGGCTGGAGTGGTTTCAAAGATATTTCAGATAATCCTGAAATAGGTCCACTATTCATCCAGCGAATATCATTCGCTATTTTAGTTAGAGAAGAAGCATATCTTATTAAAGAAGAGCTTAAAGTTAGAACATGGTTTTGTGAGCTCATCATTTCACCTTGTACTAGTAAAGGTTTGAATTTAATTTTGAGTTCTTTATAAATTTTGTTTAATTCATTACAAACATTTTTTGCAAACATCTTAGGAGCATTGATTCCAGTTCCAATAGCCGTTCCCCCTATAGGTAAATAAGATATTTCTTCACAAGAAAGGTCCACTTGAGCTTGAGATGCTCTAACCAGCTCTTCCCAAACATTAAGCTCTTGTTCAAAAGATATTGGAACAGCATCCATCAAATGAGTTCTTCCAGATTTAATAATATGTGATAAAGATTTAGCTTTCATGTTTATTGATTCACATAAAAAGTTTAATGAAGTTGAAAGCGTTTTGCTCATTGTCAAAGTTGATATATTAATAGTAGTTGGAATTACATCATTTGAGCTTTGAGACATGTTAACATCATCATTGGGATGTATTGATTTTTTATGTACTCTTTTAGCAATCTCAGAGATAACCTCATTCATGTTCATATTCGTACTAGTTCCTGAACCAGTTTGAAAAATATCAATTGGAAAATGATCAATATAATCTAGAGGATTATTAGATATTTTCTTACTAATTGTTGAAATGCATGATGCTTTTGAATTAGTTAATGTTTTACACTTTAGATTAGCTTTTGCGCATGCATTTTTTAGACTAGCTAAAGCCTGAATAAAAGCAGGATCAAAAGTAATACCGCTAATTTTAAAGTTATCTATCGCTCTTTGTGTTTGAGCACCATACAGGGCATTTTTCGGAACTTTAACTTTTCCTAATGAGTCAGATTCAATCCTATTATTATTTTTTTTCATTTAACACGCTAAATATTATTAATGTTAATTATGTGTTATAATAACATTTTAAAAAGCTGTTTAATATGAAAAAATATAATCTCAATATTGCTTCTCCTACAGACGGAAGATATGAAACCTTATGTGATGACATTAACAAGATTTTTTCTGAACATAATCTAATAAAAACTCGTGTGAAAGTTGAAATTGAATGGCTTATTTTTTTATCGAATCTTGCTAGTATTAAATCACTGCCCAAGTACTCCGATAATCAAATTAAAATACTTAGAGGGCTCTATTTAAATTTCAGTAACCAAGATTCAAAAAGAGTAAAAAGGATTGAAGAAACAACTAAACATGATGTTAAGGCTGTTGAATACTTTATTAAAGAAAAAATCAAATCAAATAAAAATATATATAAGCATAAAGAACATATCCATATATGTTGTACATCTGAAGACATAAATAATATTGCTTATGCTTTGATGCTTAAAGATGCAAGAGAAGTTCTATTGCTTCAAACCGATTTATTACAAAAAAAACTTAAAGCGATGAGTAAGAGATATAAGAATGTTCCTATATTATCACATACGCATGGTCAGCCAGCTTCACCCTCAACCATGGGAAAAGAATTTATTAATTTTCAAAAAAGATTATTGATTCAAATAGATGGTCTCAAAGAAATCAAGATAAAAGGTAAGTTTAATGGTGCAACTGGTAATTATTCTGCACATAGTATTGCTTTTCCAAATATAGATTGGCCGAAAAATATCAAAAGATATCTCTCAAGTCTTAAAATTGAGTTAAATTCTCATACAACTCAAATAGAGCCCCATGATTATATTGCTGAATTGTGTAACAGGATTAACCATATAAATTCTATTCTAATAGGTTTTACACAAGATATCTGGTCATATATATCTAAAGGGTATTTCACTCAGAAAAATATTTCTGGAGAAATTGGTTCTTCGACGATGCCGCATAAAATCAATCCAATAAATTTTGAAAACGCTGAGGGGAATCTTGGGATGAGCAACGCTTTGAGTCATTTTTTTGCAAACAAGCTTACAATCTCACGACTACAAAGAGATCTCTCTGATTCAACAGTCTTGAGAAATCTTGGACTAACGTTTGCATATTCTATAATTGCCTATAAAAATATCTTAATAGGATTAAATAAACTTGATATTAACAAACATAATATTAATAAAGATATTGATAATAGTTGGGAGATATTAGCAGAGCCAATACAGATGATAGCTAGAAAACATAACATACCTGATTCTTATGAGTACTTAAAAAAGTATACAAGAGGAGAAAAAGTTAATCAGGAAATAATATTAAAGATTATTAATAGCTTAAATATTCCAGAAAGTGAAAAAAATAATCTTGCAAAACTTACTCCAAGAAAATACATTGGTTACGCTTCTAAACTATGTGATGAATAATGTTCATGATTCAATTTCATTAATTGAACAATATTTAGATATCAATAATACTGAGTATCAAGTTCATGGTAATAGTATTGAGATTTACCCTCTTGAGAAGAGTGTCATAAGAATTAAGTTTAATAACAGTGAAATTGAAATTATTTCTCAAGCAAAAGAATATAGCTTTGACAAAATTAATAATAATTTCTTTTCTCAATTACAAAGTTTGATTTCTTAAGTCTTGGGCTTCATTAATGGAAAAAATAATACATCTCTGATAGATGCTGAGTTAGTCAGTAACATCACAAGTCTATCTATCCCGATTCCTGCTCCAGCTGTTGGTGGCATACCATACTCCATAGCAGTAATGAAATCAGAATCATAATTCATTTTTTCATCATCTGTTTCTAACTGTTGGCTAAATCTTTGCGCTTGATCCTGTGGATCATTAAGTTCAGAAAAACCATTAGCAATTTCCCTTCCAGCAATAAATAACTCAAATCTTTCAACAACTTCAGGATTATCATCTGATCTTCGTGATAAAGGTGAAACTGCTGTTGGATATTCAGTTATGAAAGTTGGATTGATAAGCTTACTTTCAACTATTTTATCAAAAATGTCTAACTGCGTTTTATGTATAGATCCTTTGATTGTTATATCAATGTCATTTAATTTACAAAAGCTCTCAAGAGTAGAATAATCATTTATATTCTCATTAGCTATGCCGTCACAATAATTGATTATAGATTGATGAAAATTCAGTCTTTCAAATGATTTTTTTGTATCTATCTCAAAATCTTGATATTTAAATGATTCACTTAAACCAACAGAGTTAATCAGAGATTGGATTAGTCGTTCTATAAAATTCATAAGATAATTATAATCTTCATAAGCTGCGTAGAATTCAATCATAGTAAATTCGGGGTTATGTTTTACAGAAAGCCCTTCGTTTCTAAAACTTCTATTGATTTCGAAAACTCTTTCAAATCCACCTATAATTAGTCTTTTTAAGTATAATTCAGGAGCAATTCTTAAATATAAATCCATATCTAAACTGTTGTGATGAGTCACGAAAGGTTTAGCTGCTGCACCTCCTGCTATAGGATGCATCATAGGTGTTTCAACTTCTAAATAGGCTTCCTCTTCAAAGAACTTTCTTATCTTAGAAACAATATTGATACGATCTTTAAATACTTTTCTCGAGTCCTCAGAAATCATTAAGTCCAAATATCTTTGCCGATATTTTATCTCAATGTCAGAGAGTCCATGATATTTCTCTGGAAGAGGTCTTAATGATTTTGATAGAACGATATATTCTGTGACGTTAATCGATAACTCACCAGTTTTTGTTTTGAAAATTCTTCCTTTCGCTCCAATAATATCTCCTAGATCAGTATGATCAAGAAGCTTATACATATCCTTACCAGTTCCATTTTTTGATAAAAATAATTGTATCTTACCGGAGTCATCATGGAGATTAGCAAAAGTTGAATTACCCATCTTTCTTACGGTTAATAATCTTCCGGTAACAGAAAATATTCCTTCTTCTGACTCTAACTCCTCTTTGGTTTTTTTATCAAATTTTTGTCTTAGATCATGGCTATTAGTATTACGTTTGAAAGAGTTTGGATATAATTTTGTTAAAGATGAAAGCTCTTCTAATTTCTTTTTTCGTTCAATAATTAATTTATTATCTTCTGACATTTAAAAGCCTCTTTTTAAACTTTCCTGTATAAAATCATCTAAATTACCGTCCAAAACAGATTGCGTATTACCAGTTTCATAATTAGTTCTTAGATCTTTTATTCTTGAATCATCTAGTACGTATGACCTGATCTGATTTCCCCAGCTTATATCAGACTTCTCGGACTCAATTTGATTCTTTATTTCATTTTTTTTATTTAATTCGTACGCATACAGTTTAGCACGTAACTGTTTCATTGCTGATTCTTTATTTTTATGTTGAGATCTACCATTTTGACATTGAACAACTAGCTTAGTAGGAAGATGTGTTATTCTCACAGCGGACTCAGTTGTATTCACATGCTGACCACCTGCTCCACTTGCTCTAAAAACATCTACTCGAAGATCAGATGGGTTGATATCTATTTCAAAAGAATCATCAACTTGTGGATAAATAAAAACAGATGCAAAGGACGTGTGTCTTCTATTGCCAGAATCAAATGGAGATTTCCTGACTAATCTATGAACGCCTGTTTCTGTTCTTAACCATCCGTATGCATGATCGCCATTGACTTTAATGGTGACATTTTTAAATCCAGCCACATCCCCTTCGCTCGATTCAGTTATTTCTGTATCAAATGAGTGTTTCTCTGTCCATTTTAGATACATCCTCATTATCATTGCTACCCAATCTTGAGCTTCTGTTCCACCAGAGCCTGATTGTATGTCAATATAAGCATCTGCGTAATCATTTTCCCCTTTGAATAATTGTCTAAATGAGAGTTTATCAAGCTCTTTTGAGGCTTTTTTATGCAGCTCTATCATCTCAGTAATTAAATTATCATCTTCGATATTATCTGCATCATTAATAATTGACTCAAGGGTATATGACACTAATTCCAAATCTGAGCTAATAGAATCAATGCTATTTTTTAAGTTTGTGTGAAGCTTTAGCTTTTTGTTGAGTTCAGTCGTTACGTTTCTATCTTCCCATACATCAGGGTCATTAAGGTCATTATTTATGTTGCTGATTTTTTTATCAAGAGAGTTATAGTCAAACCAACCCCCTTAACTCAGAAAATTTGACTTTATTTTCTTTGATATGCTCTAGAGTTTCAATTGCCTGCTCTCTTAGTTTAGTCATAAAGATATCTCCTTATAATAGTCGAGTGTTCCATTCCACATTAACTTGTATTTATTTAGTAATAATAAATCTGATGTAAGTATCTCATATTTATAAGATTCTTTATATACTACAAATATCATTGCTTGTTCTATCTTTGTATTATGCATATTATCATGAGCTAGAGCATATGCAGCTAATTGTTGAAAATGTTCATCAATTTGAAGGCTACTTTTTGGTCTATAAGATGACTTGTAATCGATAATAGTAAGTTTACCATCCACGAAAGCCAGTAAATCAAGTGTTCCTGCATATTCATGATTATTATGGACTGTTGCTTCAGTTGAGATAAAGGAATCAATTTTAGGGAAAATATTATTTATTATTACTTCACTCAGCTTTAGTGCGATTTTTGAGTTTTCTGAGTCTGGATCCTCTATTTTCTTATCCGTAACATAATAATCAAGGTATTCATGCATAAGGTTTCCTATTTCAAATGAATCGGCTTGTTTTGATGAATGATTAAATATTTGTTTCGGCCTTGATATTCTTAGTATGGATGTAACGCTCGGAACCAAAAAATCACTGAATTTGTAATATCTGAAGTCATTTTGTTTGACGACTTCCTGTTTACTATACTCGAAGGAAGGTGAATATATAATATCCTTATTTATCAAGGACATCTATTATTTTTTGAATATCTTTTTTTAATAATAATAAAGTAGGGTTCTCTGTGTTAGAAGAATTTGATGTTGAGAGTAGTTTTTGTTTTGCGCCCTCAATTGTGAATCCATGTGATGAAATAAGGTCATTTATTTTAAGTATCGTTAGTATGTCATTTTGAGTGTAGTACCTCCTATTGCCCTTTCTTTTTATTGGCTCCAAAACTTCAAACTCCTTTTCCCAATATCTTAAAATATGAGTTTTTATGTGTGTTATTTTTGAAACTTCTCCTATTGTGAAGTATCTTTTATTAGGTATCTCAATAGAATTATTCGTTTCCATCATAGGCCTCTAACTTAGACTTTAGCTTTAATCCTGATTTAAATGTAACCACCCTTCTTTCTGAAATAGTTACCTCCTCGCCAGTTTTTGGATTTCTGCCCGGTCTAGGTGATTTATTTCTGAGAATAAAGTTGCCAAAACCAGATAATTTTATATCATTTCCATTTTCAAGAGATGTTTTAATCTGCTCAAAAAAGCACTCGATTAACTCTTTTGCTTCTCTTTTATTCAGCCCTACTTCATTATGAACCATTTCTACTAGAGAATCTTTTGTTATAGTCATATTTAGGCTTCTTTTAGGCGTATTTTATGTATATTTTTCAAATCTTCTACTATCTTATTGACATCATCATTAATATCTTTATCACTCAGAGTTTTACTATTAGATTGAAGACATATCTCTAAAGTAACGCTTCTATTATTTGATTGTAAGTTATCTTTATTAATAAATATATCTTTTATTCTTATATTTTTCATATATTTATAGCTATCTTTGCTAATTTCATCAATAATCTTTAAGATATTATTATCATTATTTGTCATTAATGTAATATCTTTGTATACAGCTGGAAACTGAGAAATTTCAGCGAATATTACATTGCTTTCATGGTTCAGATCATCTTCCAACATCTCAAATCCAAAAATACTACCTCTGATATCAAAATCCTTAATTATGTGATGGGAAACAAGCCCGCACTGTCCAATAATTTTGTTGCACAAAAGCAAAGTTAGGGAGTTATTATTATCAAAATATGTTGATTTATCAGTTGCCTTAAAAGTAACATTCGGAAGAATGGACAATATATCTGATTTTAAATCGCCAATTCCATATTTATAATTATTAGATACCAAGTCTGTCGATGCTTTGTTGCCATATATTACTGCTGATATTACGTTTGATTCTATTATTTTAGATTTATCCCTATGGTATGTCTTACCTCTTTCAAAAATGTTAATGCTTTTATGTTTTCTATTGGCGTTATATGCAATATTTGATAGTAATCCAGGTATCAAAGATTCTCTCATAATAGCTTTCTCCTTTGATATTGGATTTTCAAGTTTTAAATGTCTAGTATTATTCATGTAATTACGAGATATGAAGGTAAAATTAATAACTTCTTTATAACCAAGCGTCACGAGTTTTTCATTTATGTTTAACTTGTTGCATGGCTTACTGTAATGAGCATCTAAAGGAACTTCGGGTATATTCTCAAATCCGTAGATTCTACTGACTTCTTCTACTAAATCATAATTATTTGTTATATCAAATCTATAACTCGGGATGATAACTTTTTTAGCTTTGAAAGATATACCTAAATCAATGAGTATAGATTTAATCTTTTTGATACCAATATCTATTCCCAATATTCTTTTAAAAAGCTGAGCATCAAAGTCAAATGATTTCATTTTTGTAAGTTTATGTTTTTGGCTTATCTTAATAATTCTGCACTTAGCTATATCAGTAACTTGTGATAATAAGTAATGCACTCTCGAAAGAGCGAGATCGGCTAAGTTATAATCAACACCTCTTTCAAATCTGTAAGAAGAATCAGTTTGTATTCTATATTTTCTTGATAATGCTCGGACTACATCTGGTAAAAAAAACGCGCCCTCAAAAAGGATATTTCTTGTCTCTGTACCAACTTTAGAGATATTACTTCCAATTACGCCTGGCAACGCGTGAATTACATTTTTCTCATCTACTATGACTTCGGTTCCTTTTTCGACTATATATTCTTTATTGTCTATAGCTATAAAATTGTTTTTTTTCTGAAGCTTTTCTATGCTGAGTTTTCCATGTATTTTGTCTAAGTCGAATGCATGAGTAGGCTGACCAATCTCTAACATTACATAATTAGAAATATCTACAACAATATTTATAGATGCAACATCAGATTTATCAAGTCTTTCAACAATAAATTTGGGAGTCTTGGCTTTAACATCTATATTCTTAAGCTCCATATATCTATATTCTGGAGAAATAGATGAAGCAATATTATTTATTTTTTTATTTTCTTTTACGTATGTGAATGGAGAGTTAATTGGTTTTTTTATATCTTTTTTATTATATGCTGCTAGGTCTCTTGCTGTACCATAAACAGATAAACAATCACCTCGATTTGGAGTAAATTCTATATCAATAATATAATCATTTTTATTTTTTACTATAGTATCAACTTCAAGGCCAAGCTTTGTTAAGTCGCTTTCAAGAGCTTTATTACTCTTGAGTGGAGAGATGTATTCAGTAAGCCAATTTTTACTTATCTTCATAATTATCTAATATTTTTAAATTGTTCCAAGAAATTGATATCGTTTTCAAAAAAAATCCTCAAGTCTTTTATTTGATAAGCTAGCATTGCAAATCTCTCGATACCTAATCCAAATGCAAATCCTGAGTATTTTTTTGGATTAAGATTTACATTCTTTAGTACATTTGGATGAACCATGCCGCACCCTAAAACCTCTAGCCACTTACCATTAAACATAATATCCATCTCCGCTGATGGTTCTGTGAATGGAAAATATGATGGTCTAAATCTAGTTTTAATACTTTTGCTATTGAAAAATTCTTTTATGAAATTATTCAGAATCCATTTAAGATTACTGAAAGTTATATCTGTATCTACACATAGTCCCTCTATTTGATGAAACATTGGTGAGTGTGTAGGGTCAGAGTCACAACGATAAACTCTTCCTGGAGCCAACACCCTGAATGGGGCATTAGATGTTTCCATTGCATGAATTTGAACAGAAGATGTATGCGTTCTTAAAAGCAATTGACTGTCAAAATAAAATGTATCATGCATATCACGGGCAGGATGATTTTTTGCTATATTTAGTGATTCAAAATTGTAATGTTCAGTTTCAATTTCAGGTCCATCATGAATATCAAATCCATACTCTAAAAAAATATTTTCTATCTTTTTTATAATCAATGAAATCGGGTGATGGGATCCATTGTTGTGATGTCTAGCTGGTACATCTAAATCTATTTTTTCTGGTACTTCATTCGAAGATCTTAAACTAATAAGTTTAATCTCTATCATGGAAGAGAGAGTATTTTTAATACTATTAAGTTCAGCGCCAAAAGTTTTGCGCTTATCTGGGTCAATATTTTTTAGTGATGTAAATAATGAAGTAAGGTATCCTTTTTTCCCAAGATATTTAGATTTGATTTGAAGTAAATCATGCTCTTTGTTGCACGAATCGAGATCTTCTTTTAGTAATTTTTCTAAGTCAGTATGGTTTATATCCATAGCAAAAAGAAGTCTTAATTTGGAATTACTGTCTTGACGATATTAGTAAATTTTTCTGGATTATTTGCTGCTATGTCAGCTAACATTTTTCTGTCAATTTCAAGTTCAGACTTATGAAGATAATTCATAAATTGACTATAAGATAAGTTATTAAGTCTAGCTGCAGCGTTTATTTTAGTAATCCAAAGAGATCTAAACTGTCTTTTTTTCTGTCTTCTATCACGGTAAGCATATTGCCCGGCTTTGATAACAGCTTGTTTTGCAACTCTATATACACGGCTTCTTGCGCCTTTATACCCTTTAGCGAGTTTAAGTATCTTTTTATGTCTCGCTCCTGCAATTACCCCTCTTTTAACTCTTGCCATCTCTTGAACTCCTTAGTAAGGCAACATACGGTTTATTGCAGCTTTATCTGCAGGACTAATTACCAAATCATCTCTTAGATGTCTTTTTCTTTTGGTGCTTTTCTTTGTAAGAATGTGGCTGCGGTGAGATTGACCTCTTTTTACGCTACCGGTTGGTGTTTTTTTAAACCTTTTTGCAGCTCCGCTGTGTGATTTCATTTTTGGCATAATCTCTCTTACTAAATATTTCGGGTAGTATAGCCTATTTATTTCTTGGGCGCTATAACCATTACTATTTGTCTACCTTCAAATGCTGGCTTTTGTTCTATTAAACCATATTCAAATAGGTCCTTTTCTACTCTTTCAAGAAATTCACGACCAATTACTTGATGCGCTGCTTCCCTTCCTCTAAATCTCATAGTGATTTTAGCTTTATCTCCACCTTGTAAGAATTTGATTAGATTTTTTAGTTTAACCTGATAATCTGCTTCTTCAGTCCCGGGCCTGAACTTAATCTCTTTTACTTGTATTTGTTTCTGTTTTTTCTTTGCTGCATGAGCTTTTTTAGATTGTTCAAACTTATATTTGCCAAAATCCATAACTCTACAGACTGGAGGTGTTTGGTTAGCAACTATTTCTACAAGATCTAATTCCTCGCTTTTGGCTATCTCGAGTGCTTTTGCTTTTGTAACAACACCCACTTGATCACCTGAGGAAGATATTAAGCGTACTTCTGTTGCATTGATGCGATCGTTAATTCGCATCCTTTTAATATTCGATATGGTATCTCTCCTTTAAAATTAATATATCTCCTTCTTAATCAATTCAATAAATTCTTCGGTGTTCATGGTGCCTAAATCATTGCCAGCTCTGTCTCTGACGCTTACTGTTTTACTCTGAAGCTCCTTATCACCGATAATAATCATGTATGGTACCCTAGTCATTGCATGATTTCTAATCTTATAACCTATCTTTTCATTACTTAAGTCACATTCTGACCTAAGACCCAATCCTTGTAATTGTTCATTGAGAGACGATGTGTATTCACTCTGAGTATCTGTAATATTGAGCAATATGACTTGAACGGGTGACAACCATAAAGGTAGATTCCCTGAATAATGTTCAATCAATATACCAACAAATCTCTCTAACGATCCAAGAATTGCTCGATGTATCATGACAGGAACCTCTTTATTTCCATCGGAATCTATATATGATGCATCTAAACGCCCGGGCATAGAAAAATCAAGCTGTATAGTGCCTAGTTGCCACACCCTTCCTAGAGAGTCTCTAAGTGAGAAGTCAATCTTAGGTCCGTAAAATGCCCCATCACCAGGATTCACAGTAAAATCAATCTTGTTTGACTCCAAAGCTTTTTTGAGGCTACTTTCAGCTTTATCCCATATTTCTTCTGACCCAACTCTTTTTTCTGGTCGAGTAGATAGCTCAATTTTCAAATCATTGAATCCAAATCTTTCATAAATACTCTTTATATCATTGATTAATAATGATATTTCATGTTCAATTTGATCAGATGTACAAAAAATATGCGCATCATCTTGAGTGAAAGCCCTTATGCGTAATAAGCCATGAAGAGTACCTGATGGTTCATTCCTATGAACTACACCAAATTCTGCATATTTTAGTGGCAAGTCCTTATAACTCTTTAATCCTTGATTAAATACTTGGATGTGCCCAGGACAACTCATAGGTTTGATAGCAAATTCCTTCTTTTCTGAGCCAACATCGAATATTAAATCGCCAAATTTATCTAAATGCCCAGATTTTTTCCATAAAGATTTATCAAGTATTTGTGGTGTATTTATGATCTTATAGCTGTTTTTTCTTAAATGGCGCGTGATAAAGTCTTTGATAAGGTTAAATACTGTCCATCCCTTATCATGCCAAAATACCATACCTGGTGACTCCTCTTGAAAGTGAAACAGATCCAGTTTTTTACCTAAAAGCCTATGGTCTCTCTTTTCTGCCTCATCTAGAGATTTAAGGTACGCATCTTGTGAGTCTCTATCTGGCCATGCTGTTCCATATATCCTAGTAAGTGCTTGATTCTCAGAATTACCCTTCCAATAAGAACCCGATGTTTTCATAAGTTTAAAGGCTTTGAGATGTTTTGTATTAGTTAAATGAGGACCTCTACACATATCGACGTATTCCTCATGATGGTATACAGCAATAATTTCTTTATCATTAATTTCTTTAAGTAATTCAATCTTATAGGGTTCTTTTCTATCTTTAAATATACTAATAGCTTTATCTTTCGATACAACTTCTCGTTTAATTGAATAGTTCTTTTTTGCAAGCTTTCTCATTCGATTTTCAATTATTATTAGATCTTTTTCCGTGATTGGATTTTTTGATAAAATGTCATAATAAAATCCGTTTTCTATTACAGGACCAATGACCATTTTTACTTCAGGATAGATTTGTTTTATTGCGTGACCGAAAATATGGGCACATGTATGTCTAAGTATATCTAGACCATCCTTATCGTCAGTAGTGATAGGCTCTATAATAGAATTATTTGTAACTGAATCAGATAAATCTCTCAGTGAATCATCTACATTAGCTGCAACTATATTTTTCTCTTTAAAATGTTTTTTTATTACATCTTCAAGAATTGCATTTTCATCAACTTCTATTTTTTTATTATTAATCGTAACTTTCATTATTTCTTTACTAAAATAGGCACGATTGGACTCGAACCAACGACCTCCACCATGTCAAGGTGGCGCTCTAACCAAGCTGAGCTACGCGCCTGTAAGAATTGGTAAATTAACATGTCATTGATGTGTAGACAAGAAAACCATTAAGATTTAGCTTTTGGAAACATTAAATATTTTTCTTGTAATTCATTAATTTGGTCCCTAATTTTAGCTGCTTGCTCAAACTCTAAGTTCTTTGCATGATTATACATCTCTTTTTCAAGTTGAGAAATTATTGATGTGACATTATCACTATTTACTTTAGTAAATTTTTTCTTACTACTGCTGACTAGCTGCAGCTTATCAAGTGCATCGTTTTCAATGTATGAATCCTCATCCAGAGCTTGGCGAATATCTTTTTTAACACTGACAGGTTGAATATTATTATCTTCGTTGTATTGCATCTGTATGTCTCTTCTTCTTGATGTTTCATCCATCGCTCTCTTCATAGATCCTGTTATATTGTCGCCATATAAAATACATCTTCCGTTTATATTCCTAGCAGCCCTTCCAATAGTTTGAATCAAAGATCTGTCCGATCTTAAAAAACCTTCCTTATCTGCATCAAAAATCGATACCAGCTCAACCTCAGGAATATCTAGACCTTCACGTAATAGATTAATGCCGACTAAAACATCAAATTCCCCTTTTCTTAAATCTCTTATAATCTCAACTCTCTCTACGGTGTCGATATCTGAGTGAAGATATTTTACTTTTATATTATGTTCTTGCAGGTACTCGGATAAGTTCTCAGACATTTTTTTTGTTAATGTTGTTATAAGTACTCTGTTTCCATTCTTTGTAACTTTATGGATTTCAGATAAAACATCTTCGACTTGACTAGATGATGGTCTTACTTCAATAATAGGATCGATTAAGCCAGTAGGTCGTATCACTTGTTCAATTATAGCTGTTGATTTATCAAGCTCATATGGTCCTGGCGTTGCTGAAACATAGATTGTCTGGAAATTATATCCTTCAAATTCATCAAATTTCAATGGCCGATTATCCATAGCAGATGGAAGACGAAATCCATAATCTACAAGAGTTTGTTTTCTTGATTGATCTCCTCGATACATACCTCCAAGCTGGGGGACTCCAACGTGACTCTCATCTATAATTACTAGACCATCATCTGGCATATAATCTAAAAGACAAGGTGGAGGATCACCAGGATTTCTCCCTGATAAATACCGAGAATAATTTTCTATACCAGAGCAATAACCCATCTCTTTCATCATTTCTAAATCATAATTTGTTCTCTCTCTGATTCTTTGTTCTTCTATAAGCTTTGAGTTATCTGAAAAAAATTTTATTCTTTCTTTAAGTTCTTTTTTTATTTTTATCATCGCATCATCAATCTTGTGTTGCGGTGTAACATAGTGTGTTTTTGGATAAACCGTGACTCTATTAAGTTGTTTAACTACATCACCAGTTAAAGGATCAAATAGAAATATATTTTCTATTTCGTCCCCAAATAAATCAACTCTTATAGCATGCTTTTCAGAATCACCAGGGAATATATCTATTACTTGACCCTTTACTTGATAAGTCCCTCTTCTAAGTTCAATATCATTTCTTACATACTGCAGCTCTGTAAGTTTTCTAAGAATATCTCTCTGATGAATAACATCACCTTTTACAACATGAAGAATCATTTTGAAATAAGTCTCTGGGTCACCTAATCCATAGATAGCTGATACGGTTCCTACTACTATCGCATCTTTTCTTTCAGTTAATGATTTTGTTGCTGATAATCTCATTTGCTCAATATGCTCATTAAGTGATGCATCTTTTTCAATAAAGGTATCTGATACAGGGACGTATGCCTCAGGCTGATAATAGTCATAATAAGATACAAAGTATTCAACAGAATTGTTTGGAAAGAACTCTCGCATTTCAGCATAGAGTTGTGCAGCCAGTGTTTTATTAGGAGCCAATACTAGAGTAGTTTTATTAGTTTGAGAGATAATATTAGCCATGGTATATGTCTTTCCTGATCCTGTGACCCCGAGAAGTGTCTGATGATTTAAATTTTTCGATATACCATCAACAAGAGCTTTGATCGCCTTTGGCTGGTCTCCATTCGGTTTCATGTTAGATTTCAAGGTTAGTCTTTTCACGATAATCTTTTCCGCTCACTTACTTAATTAATTCATTCATGATATTATAACCTTTTTATAGGAACTCTATTGAAATTTTCAGAACGTATAAATTTAATTCAGCCATCATCTACAATGGCATTAACATCAAAAGCAAATGAACTACGCCAGAAAGGTGAGGATATAGTTGTGCTCACCGTTGGTGAACCTGATTTTGATACACCAAAATATATTAAAGATTCAGCTAAAATTGCTATAGACAACGGTATGACCAAATATACAGCTGTTGACGGAACACTCTCACTCAAAAAAGCTATAATTAAAAAATTTAAATCAGAAAATAATTTAGATTACGGTTTAGATGAAGTAGTTGTTTCGGCAGGTTGTAAACAATCCATATTCAATTTTCTTCAAGTTATCATTGATAGTGGTGATGAAGTTATTATACCTCAACCATATTGGGTCTCATATGCAGACATGGTTAAATATTCTGGTGGAATACCTGTTATGTTAGAAACAGAATATGAAAATAATTTTGATATTGATATCGATAAATTTAAAAGTCTCATAAATGATAAAACCAAGCTTTTTATGATCAATAGTCCAAATAATCCAAGTGGTAAATATTATGATTCAAAGTTATTGAATGAATTGGCATCAGTACTTATAGATCATGAAAACATATTTATCTCATCTGATGATATTTATGAGCATATACACTGGTCTAATGAAAAATTTCATAACATACTTAACGTTGCTCCTCGCCTAAAAGAACGTACGGTTATTCTCAATGGTGTTTCAAAGGCATATTCTATGACAGGATGGAGAATTGGATATGCTGCAGGTAATAAAGAAATTATTAAAAAAATGAAAACTCTTCAATCACAGAGCACTTCATGTGCGAGTTCGATATCTCAAGCTGCAGCGGAAGCGGCTTTGAGTAGCGCTTGTCTTGAGCTGCCCGATATGAATAAACAATACAAAGAAAGGCATGATTTTGTTGTATCAGAATTAAATCAAATTGAAGGCGTAGAATGCAAGCCTACTGATGGGACATTTTATGTTTTTCCATCTTTTAAAAATTTTATAGAGAAAAGTGAAATTGTCTCAAACGATAAAGAACTAGCTTTATATATTTTAGAAAAATCAAAAGTTGCAGTTGTGCCAGGAAGTGCCTTTGGTATAGAAGGTCATATAAGAATATCTATTGCTATCGATATAGATTCTTTAAAAAATGCAATGGAACGGCTTAAAAACACTTTGACTCTATAATTTTGCAGCTCTTTTTCTTTCGTGCGGATCTAAATATTTCTTTCTTAGCCTCAAGCTCATAGGAGTTACCTCTAATACTTCATCCTCATCTATGTAGGCCATCATTTGTTCTAATGACATTTTTCTTGGTGGTACTAATTTTACTGCTTCGTCAGTACCTGATGCACGAACATTTGTTAATTGTTTACCTTTCAAGATATTAATTTCAAGGTCGTTCGGTCGATTATGTTCACCAACAATCATGCCTTGATAAACTTTTGTTTGTGGGTCAATAAACATAATTCCACGATCCTGAAGATTGAATATCGCATATGCCACTGAAGTTCCTGTTGAATTAGCAATAAGCACACCGTTTCTTCTAGATGCAATATCACCTTTGTATTCATTATAAGAGTCAAACAATCTATTAATCACCCCTGTCCCTCTTGTTTCTGTCAAAAACTGGCTTTGGTAGCCTATTAGTGATCTTGATGGGCATTTAAATATTAATCGTGTTTTACCAGAAATATTCGTCATATCTATCATTGACGCTTTTCTCTTATTCATACTATCGATAACGGTACTTGAGTATTCATCATCAACATCTATTATGACTTCCTCGATTGGTTCTAGTTTTTGATCTTTTTCATTAACCTTGTATACTACTTTTGGTCTTGATACAGTTAGTTCAAAGCCTTCTCTTCTCATTGTTTCAACAAGCACGCCTAGTTGAAGCTCTCCTCTTCCACCAATTTCGAATGAATCTCTTTGATCATTTTCATTAAAAGAGATAGCCACATTAGTCTCGTCTTCATCTAGAAGTCTCTGTCTTATAAGAGTTGATGTAACTTTTTTACCTTCTAAGCCAGATATTGGTGAATCATTAACTGTTATAGTGATAGACATTGTTGGAGGATCAATAGGTGTGGATTTAATTGGCGTATCATTCATATCATTACATATCGTATCCGATACAGATGTTTCAGCTAGCCCAGCAATACAAATTATATCTCCTGCATATACAGTATCTACAGGAATTCTCTCTGTTCCCTCATATTTAAATAATTTTGTTAAACGACCAGATTCAACTCTTTCTCCTGAAAGATTAATGGCTTTAACGTTATCATTAACTTTTGCAGAACCTTGTTCTACCCGACCAACTAAACATCTTCCTAAATATTTATCAGATGCAAGTAATGTGCACAGCATTGCAAACGGTTTGTCTTTGCTGACTTTTGGCTCTTCAACGTAATCTAAAATCAAATCAAGCATTTCATGGAGATTATCTTGTTTTTTTTCTAAATCAGAAGTACACCACCCGTCTCTTCCAGATGCATATAAAATTGGAAAATCTAATTGCTTATCTGTTGCGTCTAATGAAACGAAGAGGTCAAAAACATCATCTATTACTTTATCTGCCCTACTATCAGTTTTATCGATTTTATTGACTACAACTATAGGTCTTAGCCCTTGAGCTAGTGCCTTTGATAACACAAATTTAGTTTGTGGCATCGCGCCTTCAGCTGCATCAACTAACAGTATTACTCCATCTGTCATACTTAATACCCTTTCAACTTCTCCACCAAAATCTGCATGGCCCGGAGTATCTATAATATTGATACGGGTATTTTTCCATAAAACAGAAGTAGGCTTTGCTAAGATAGTGATACCTCTCTCTTTTTCTAAATCTCCGGAATCCATAACTCGCTCTGACACCAGTTTATTTTCTCTAAAAATACCTGCTTGCATCATTATGGAATCAATAAGTGTTGTTTTACCGTGATCTACGTGAGCGATAATTGCTATATTTCTAATTTGTTCCATGGATATTATTTTCTCAAGAAAAGATTTTTCAGCACTATACTACACAATGCCCTACAAGTCCTCAAAAGTTGAAATTGAATAAGAATTCACTCTCCTCGGGACGGACTCGAACCGCCGACCTGGTGATTAACAGTCACTCGCTCTACCAACTGAGCTACCGAGGAATAATGACAAGATATTAATAAAAAAGTATCTAATCTTCAATCTTTATTTAAATAGATTGAATTTAGTGTTTATTTACAGATAGATTGCTGATTTAAATACTAACATTTATCTTCTGTTCAGGTATATTATTTTTTCATTACAGATCTTTTTTAAAGAAATGTCTTTTAACAATCTGTATGTTAATATTTGCAATGTATATGACGTATGTAATCACAGAAAATTGTATAAAATGTAAATACACAGATTGCGTAGAAGTTTGCCCCGTGGACTGTTTTCATGAAGGACCAAATTTTCTAGTAATAAATCCTGAAGAATGTATTGATTGCAGTCTTTGTGAGCCAGAATGTCCTATAAATGCGATAGTATCTGAAGATGATTTGAAAGATGAGGATAAAAAGTATTTAGAAATAAATACAAGATTATCAGCAACTTGGCCATTAATTACAGAAGCTAAAGCAGCTCCAGATGACGCAAAAGAATGGGAAAATAAACCAGATAAACTTAAGTTATTAGAAGAATAATATTCTATAAATTCTCAGTATTCTCAAATATTTGCGGATGATAATCCTCAAATCTTGTGCAATGTGATAAAAAGGTTAATTTAGCTGTACCAGTAGGTCCATTTCTATGTTTTGCTATATTAATTTCAGCAATATTCTTATCCTCAGAGTTTGGATTATAAACGTCATCTCTGTAGATGAACATTACAACATCAGCATCTTGCTCTATAGAACCAGACTCTCGTAAATCTGATAAAAATGGTCTTTTATCATTCCTTTGTTCTAGACTACGGTTAAGCTGGGAAAGTGCAATTATTGGTATATCTAGTTCTTTCGCCAAACTCTTTAATTGTCGAGTAATTGAAGCAATCTCATTTACTCTGTTTTCACTTTTTTCAGGGAGTGTCATTAATTGAAGATAATCTAAGATAATCATGTCAATACCAGTTTCCCTCTTCATTCTTCTAGCTCTTGATCTAAGGGTCATTGGTGTGATGCTCCCAGTATCATCGATATATAGGGAACAATCTTGCATCATATCAATAGCTTGGGTAACCGCTCTTGTATCATCATTTGATGATTCATAGTCTCCAGTTCTGATTTTGGAGAATTCTACTGTGCTTAAAGATGATAACATCCTAAGTGCAATAGATTGAGAAGACATCTCTAAACTGAAGAATCCTACTTTCTTCTTCTGATTAAAAACAATATCCTGAGCTATATTCATAGCTAATGCAGTTTTACCCATAGAAGGTCGTGCAGCTATTACTACAAGATCAGAATTTTGAAGTCCTCCCATCAATTCATCAAGTTTTTTATACCCAGTTAACAGATAATCAATTATATTATTATTTCTCTTATTATAGATGGAATCGACCATATCGTTTACAATTGGTCCTATTTTAATGAGACCTTCATGTTTTTTTGTATCAGATGCAATTGAAAATATATCAGCCTCAGCTTTATCAAGAATTGTTCTAAGGTCTTCAGAGCTATCTTCATGAATACTCTCAATTGTCCTAGTGCTGGCACTGATAAGTTTTCTCATCACAGATTTTTCTCTTACAATTTCAGCATACTTGATGATATGTGCAGAAGTTGGGACTGTTTTAGCTAGTTCTTTTAAATACTCAATACCACCAATTTTTAATAACTTATCTCTCGACTTAAGGCTTTCTTCAAGAATTAATATATCTAAAGGTTGGTCATTTATTTGAAGGTCGTAGATTTCAGAAAAGACATCACGATTTTTTGAATCATAAAAGTCTGCAGGAGTAATAATATTTGATATTTTCTCCCAAGATTCAGAATCAATAATTAAAGATCCTAATAGTGCTTTTTCAGATTCTATTGATATCGGTGTTTTTGGAAGTGAGCTCATTATCAGTATATTAGCTGATAAATAATGGATTTAGAATCTTGACTTAGACAGTTTCTTCAGTATCTTCAGATTTTTCAGCAATTATTTCAATATCACATGCTACCTCAGGATGAAGCGAAATATTAGCACGATAAGTTCCAAGTTCTTTTATCGCTCCAGAAGGCAAGTTTATTTGTTTCTTTTCAATTACATGACCGTCTTCTTTCATTTTATCTATAATATTTTGTAGTGTTATAGATCCAAAAAGTTCATTGCTATCCTCTTTTGTTTTAACTTTGTGCAACTGATTATAACCATTAAGCTTTTCTTTTAATGACATAGCAATATCTTTAACTTCCTGTTCTTTTTTAATAAGCTCATCTTTCATTTTATTGATGATTTCTAAATTTTCACTAGTAGGTGTAAGTGCTGATTGAGTAGGTAATAAATAGTTTCTGGCATAGCCAGCTTTAACATTGATCTCTTCACCAACTTTACCTAAATGCTTGACATCTTTAAGTAAAACTACCTTCATTGTCTTTTATGGTTATCGCAATATGGAATCAATGCTAAAAATCTTGCTATTTTGACAGCTTTGTTCATTTTTCTCTGCTGACTAGCGTTTAAACCTGAAACTCTACAAGGAATAAGTTTTCCAGCTTCAGAAATATACTTTTTTATATATCCTAAGTTTTTGTAGTCGATTATATCTTTACTTTTATCCATATATTATGCTGATTTTAAGTTTTCTTTATTCATTAATGATGGCTCCGTATGAGCATCTTTTGTATTAATTATTAGATGTCTGAGAATATGATCATTGAATTTAATTAACTCATTCAATTGGTCAATTATCTTATTATCGGCTTTGAAATTGATTAATATATATCTAGCCTTATTCTCGTTATTAATGTCATAAGACATCTTAAGAGAGCCCCAATCTTCATATCTATCAATCAACCCATTATTTTCAGTAATTACTGACTTGTACTTATCAATCGTCTGATTTATCAGAGTATCTTCACCGACCGAGAACATTAATACTAATTCATAATTTTTCATAATTTTACCTAGGAAGATACTACAGTACTAAGTTAGTTTTTTCAAATATTGACTGCATTATTTATCTATATTTAGCTACTTCATATAATACAATACCGCAAGCAACTGAAATATTAAGACAGTCTACCGAACCTTCTATAGGTATTGAAAATAGATTGTCACATGAAGCTTTTAAAGATCTTGAAATCCCTACATCTTCAGAGCCCATAATAACGCATATACCCTCATACTCTAATAACTGGATTTCACGATAATCTGAGCGAGCTTTGTGGTCTGTTCCGAGTATTTTTATATTATTTTGTTTTAATTTTTTGACAATTCCATTTAAATCATTTGATTCATAAATATACAAGCCTGATGTACCTCCACATGATGCCTTATGGACTGCAGGTGAAATAGGTGCTGAATTTGATTTTCTCTTAATTATTAAATCACAGCCCACTGCATTAGCTGTTCTGATGCATGCTCCTAAATTACCCGGGTCTTTAATTTGATCTAATATTAAAATAAATGGCTTTTTATTTATATTTATAAAGTTGTCTAGATTAAATACTGATAAATTTGCATCCTCTAATTCGCATACTACTCCTTGATGTTTTGATGTCTCACATAACAATGTTAACTTATCAACTGAGACCTCTTCAGTATATAAACTAGAGTCTATAGCTTTTTGATATAGTAATAATAAATTTTTACTTGTTGCATTTTTTTTAAAATAGATTTTCTTTATTCTTTTCTCATCTGAATTTATAATATTTGATATAGCATGAATACCATAGATATATCTTGTTATAATATCAGGCATCAAAGATATTTATTTTTTGGATAATTTCACTTCTTGCAGGTCCTGTCGATATGATATCAACAGAGGTATCTGCTAAATTTTCTATGGTCTCAATATATGCCTTAGCATTTTTTGGGAGATCATCATATTTTGTAATACCAACTGTGGATTCATTCCATCCAGGGAGTTTTATGAACTTTAAATTTTCAACCTCAAATGTTTCATAATTTATTGATCCATAATCGACACAAATAGAAATTTCATCGAAATTATCTAATACATCAATTTTTGTCAAAGCTATACCCGATAAATTATTAAGACGTATAGATTTTTTCAAAACTTTCAAATCAAGCCAACCACATCTCCTTGTTCGTCCTGTAGTAGCACCTATTTCTCCACCAATTTTGCCTATCTTATTACCGATATCATTATTTAGTTCTGATGGGAAAGGGCCATGCCCTACTCGTGTTGAATAAGCTTTTGTAATACCAAGACCGTACTTGATGAGGGACATATTGGCACCAGTCCCAGATACAACTCCCGACAGTGTCGTATTAGATGAAGTTACATATGGATAGGTTCCATGATCTACGTCAAGCATAGTACCTTGAGCCCCTTCAAAAACAACTCCGCCTTGTTTACATAAATCATTAATATACTCGTTCGTATCAATTATATATTTTGATATTTTATGATATTTTTCTAATAATTCTCTAGCCACCGAATTAGTATCTATACATTTAGTTTCAAAATAGTTTTCTAAAATAAAATTATGGTACTCCATTAAACTATCTAATTTTTTTAGAAAAATACTTTCATTTTTTAGATCAAGCAATCTAATGCCTTTTCTAGAAATTTTATCTTCATAGCTTGGGCCAATCCCTCTACCTGTTGTACCTATTGATTTTTTGCCGAGCCTTCTCTCTCTCGCCTGATCGAGTGCAATATGAGTTGGCAATATAAGGTGACAGCTCTCACTAATAAAGAGTTTATTCGATAATGAGATTCCATTTTCTTCAAGTTCGATAATTTCAGTAATTAATGCATCAAGTGATACTACAACGCCATTACCAATAACAGATTTTACATTGTTACGGAGTATTCCAGAAGGTATCAAGTGGAGAATAAATTTTTTGTCATTTATAACAAGAGTGTGGCCAGCATTGTGTCCGCCTTGAAATCTTACACAGGCTTTTGCATTCTCTGATAGTACATCTACAACTTTACCTTTTCCTTCATCGCCCCAATGAGTTCCTATTAAGAAAATATTATTTTTCATATATTGTTACTACATCTTTTAAATCTACACTAAAGCCAGTAGCATGCCTCATAGTTCCATTTTTAAGTAGGTATGATTCGTAACGCCCACCAAAAGCAATCGGTTTACGCAGTTTTTCTACATAGAAAGTGTAATTAAAGCTTGTCTCATAATCCATTGAGTTAAGAGAACATAAATCTATAATTATTTCTGTATTTTTAAGATTCTTAACTTTGTTGGTTATTGATTTTAAACTTTTAATATTCTCTTGAGATTTATAATTATATTTCTTTGAAAAATTTTGAATTTTTTTTATGATATTTGCTGAGCCATCCAGCTTTAATAATTCACACAATTCATTTAGTTTTCTACTTGAAATTTTTTTAGCCTTGTAATACTGATATATTTCATCAGTAGACTTAAGGCTTATTAAATCAATAAGTTGTTTTTTTTCAAAATTTTTAAGCTTGAGACTATTCATATATGTGTTAATAAAGAACGAGTCACTTAATTCAATTATTATTCTTTTAGTTTTTGATAAGTTTATTATTTCATGACACATTTTCAGTAAGCTAATATCAATATCGTCAGATATTCGCCCAAAGTATTCAGCGCCTACTTGAAAGGGGTTATTTCGGTCAAATGCTGACTCTGATTCTCTGTAAATATCACCCATGTAAGAAAATTTATTGGATTTATTTTTTTTATATGACTGATAATCTAATCTTGATATTTGTGGTGTAATATCAGCCCTTATACCTAATTCTTTTCTATTAGAAAGTGATATCGTATAATTTTTCAAATTATCACCATTGAGATTGTTAAGATTGTTTATAGAATCTATCACCGGAGTCACTACAAATTCGTATTTATACTTATTGAATATTTTCAGTACTGAAGTTTTTAAATTTTGAAATAAAAGTGCTTCATTACCCGTGTAATATTCAATTCCATCAGGTATAAGAAATTTTTGTAAGTTCATGTCTACAACACCAAATAATATATGATTAACCCAAAGATAATACATGCAAGACCAATCATTCTCAATGATTTATCGTCCATATCTATTATTGAGGAAAGTAAGTTTTTGAACTTGTTGGGGTAAATTAGTGGAATAATACCTTCGATTATTAAAATAAATGCAAAAACTAGTGCTACTGTTTCTAAAGTCGTTATTTTGTAACACCATCAGTGTCATTAAAAAATTTAAAGAAATCAGAATCTGGTTTTAGAAGTATCATATTTCCTTTATCATTAAACGTTGATTTATATGCTTCTAAACTTCTATAAAATGAGTAGAAATCAGGGCTAACAGAAAATGCATCTGCATAGATTTGTGTAGATTGCGCATCACCTTGTCCTTTTATTTCTTGAGACTCTCTATAAGCCTCAGCAATAATTGTTTCAGACTCACGCTCAGCGAGAGAAGTAATACCCTTTGCTTCTTCTTTACCTTTAGACCTAAATGATTTAGCTACTGTAGCTCTTTCTTTTACCATTCGTGCATATACAGAGTTACTAACCTCACTAGGTAAATCAACTTTTTTAAGTCTTACATCTACCACAGTTATTCCTAATGTCTGAGACAATTGGTTAGCCTCTTTTGTAACTTTAGCCATTATTTCTACTCTATCACCTGATACCACATCATTAACAGTTCGTTTACTGAACTCACTTTTTGTCAAATCATTGACTATTTGTGATAAACGATTGACCCCGATTCTTTCATCACCCTTGGAAGATCTGTAAAAGTTTCTAGGGTCGGATATTCTCCACTTGACGAACGAATCAACTATAACGTTTTTCTTTTCACTTGTAAGAAACTGTTCTGGTTTAGAGTCCATTGTTAAGAGCCTTGAATCATATTTTTTAACATTATTCAAAAAAGGAATCATAAAATATAAGCCTGGCTCATTATAAGTTGTTACAATCTCGCCTAATCTGAACTTTATTACAACTTCCCTTTCATCGACTATAAAAGTTGAAGATATTGCAATTAATACTAAAGCGACTAATCCTGTAACAAGGTTTCTATTATTCATTATATAAATCCCTTTTCCTTAGATTAAAATTATTTTTATTTTCATTTATGCGATCCATTATGTTGGTTTCATTATCTGATTTTTGTAGATCATTATTATTTCTAGGCTGCTTATTATTATTGATAAGTTGATCTAGAGGAAGATACATTAAGTTATTCCCACCTTCAATATCAATCATTACTTTGCTGCTATTAGATAAAACTGATTGAACTGCTTCAATATATAATCTTTCTTTAGTAACGTCGGGAGCTTTTTTATATTCATTATATAGCTGAGTAAACCTTGATGCCTCACCTTCTGCTGCATTGATTAATTTAACTCTATAAGCTATGGCTTGCTCCAACATTTGTTTAGCTTCACCTCTTGCAAGTGGGATGATTTCATTTCTGTAAGCCTCAGCTTCATTGATATATCTTTGCTCATCTTCTCTTGCTTTAATTGCATCGGAAAATGCATCCTGAACTTGTTCAGGTGGCTGTGCCTCTAAAATGTTAAGAGTTTGAACATTTACACCAGCTCCATAGCTATCAAGTACGCTTTGTAGCAATTTTTTTGTATCCGCAGCTACTCCAGTCCTACCTTCCGTGATGATGTAGTCCATTGTATTTTGTCCCATAACTTCCCTTATAGCACTTTCTCCAGCTTGTGAGACTGTTGTATCTGGTTCACGCAGATTAAATATAAAGTCACTAGCATCTTTAATATCATACTGTATTGCGAAACTTATGCTTACAATATTCTCATCCTCTGTAAGCATTACAGCTTTTTGTTGAACAGATCTTATTTTACTCACATCTACAATTTCAACAGCTTGTATAAATCTTGGATACCAATGAGGACCCGGCATTGTTATCTCATTGAAACCCCCAAACTGAAGAACGACGCCTCTTTCTCCATCATTTACAATATAGATCCCAGATAATAGGTAAATAACTAAAATGATTACAGATAAAAATCCGGCACTTTTTTGAGAAGAAGGTGGAGTCGAGCCTGCTTTACCTCCTAATAAATCATCTATTGTTTTTTTAAAATCTTTGAAAACTCCATCTAAACTAGAGTTATTCTTGTTTCTGCCCCAAGGGTCTTTATTACCAGGTTCATTCCATGCCATATAAATTATCTCCAGTTAGATAATATACCATAGATATCAGCTCATCAATTTTATATTAGTTTAATTTAATATTTTTTTAATATAATTAAAAAGACTATGGTAATTATTCTCAGGATATGAAAATCGATAATCAATCTTGAATTTATTCATCCAAGTTACTTGACGTTTAGCAAGTTGCTGAGTGGCAATTGTTATTGACGAATGAAGCTCCTCAAGACTAATGTCTTTATTAAGAAACTGTAAAGTTTCCTTGTATCCAATTGCTTTCATACATTGGGTCTTATAATTTAAATTAAATTTACATAATAGATTTTTAACTTCATCAATCAGTCCATCTTGCAACATATTAGAAGTTCTTTTCATTATGTTTTCCCTCAAAAGTTCTCTATCATCGATAGTAATAAAAATAATATGAATTTTTAGATTTTTTTCTTTATATAAACCTTTAAAATTATTTTTTTTATTCTTATTTGATATTAAACGCTCTAAGAGTTTTTCTATACGATACGAATCGTTAATATTAATTTTGTCAGTCAAAGCAGGACTAAAACTAGAAATAGCCTTAACTATTTGTTCATTAGTATATTGGTTTTGTATAAATTTGATAAGTTTTGAGTCAGTATCAGACAGATCATACTCATGAGAAAGTCCGTTTAATAATTGATATATATACATCATGGTGCCGCCAACAATTAGTGGAACTTTATTTAATGATAATATCTCATTAATACATTCATTTGCATCTTTACAATATTGAGAAACATTATAATCCATTGTAGGTTCAAGGATATTAATTAAATGATGCTTATATTTATTTAATTCTTCTTTTAAGGGTTTTGCTGTTCCTATATTTAAACCTTTGTATGTAGAATATAAATCTGCATTAATTATTTCAAAAGGGAATTTGCTCATCAACATCATGGCTAAATTAGATTTCCCAGAAGCAGTAGGTCCTATGAGGATAAAAATATTATTCATATAATATTGATAGATATTATTCGTTCTTTAGAAAGTGATTGAAAATTAATTATAATATTTGGCTTACAGATTTGTTTAGGAATTATTTCAGGCCACTCGACAAAATGAAGAGCGTTTGCCTCTAAATTATCATAAAGTCCTATGTCATTAAGCTCCTCTGGTTTTGTGATTCTGTATAAATCATAATGATATATCATTATTTGACTAATTGAATACGTATTCACTATTCCAAATGTTGGACTAGTGGCATTTGTAAAAGCATATTTATATTTGAGATAATTTTGAACAAAAGTCGTTTTTCCGGAACCAAGTTCTCCTTTTAAAAAAATTACCGTTCTACTATTGACACAAAGGTTGATGTTTTTAAAAAGTGATACATAATCACCAAGATTTTTAATGAGGTAATTTTTATTTGCCATCCGTCAGTTCGCTATATTTATTTGATAAAATTGATGGTGTAATATTCTTATTTTTTGATTCCTGATACAAGACATCAGACGCATAAGAGTGAAAAACAACACTTTTTATACAAGCATCTAGATTGTTTTTAAATAATGCTGTTTCAGTTAATAAAATTCCACTAAGCGTATCACCCATACCTGCAGTCCCCATTTTATAATTGCCGTCCATGCAGGTATAAAATCTATCACCATCAAATATAATTGATCCTGAACCTTTAAGTATTATAAGACAATTGAATAAATCATATAACTTACGAGCTGTTTTATATCTATCTGCTTGAACTTCTGATACCGAGATATTCAATATTCTAGCTGCTTCACCTGGATGAGGGGTGATAATTAATTTATCTGAGTATGATTTGTTTTTATCAATGTGACTCAATCCTCCTGCATCAATTATCAATGAGCTGAGTGAAGTAATATTTTCCAGAGCAACATCGACATATGCCTTAACATCATTAGCACCTGGACCAATTAATACATGTTTGACTGTTCCAATGTTATCTTTAAAATCAGATATCGAAAATGGCTTTGCGATGATTTGAGGCATAATCATTGGTAAAGTATGGGCATACTCGGAGTCTGTATAAATTTGTAGATACTTTGATCCAGTTTGAATGGCTGCTGAGGCAGCAAGTATCATCGCTCCATGATACGGTTTTTCTCCTGCAACAATACAACTTACTCCATTTGATTTCTTATGTGTTGAATGAGATTCTTCATGATAATAATCTTTAGATTTAATATTTGAATCATTACCAAATTTATTATTAGCAGTTACTAAATAATTCTTAGATGTAATCTCTGCATTTATAAGCTTACAAATAGTGATTTCTTTCCAAGAGTCCCTGCCTCGATTAGTAAAAAGGCCTCTTTTCATAGTTAATAATGAAATTAGAAGCTCACATCTAAGGCTTACAGGCATGGATTGTCCAGTAGTATGGTTAAGTCCACTTGGCATATCCACAGAAATTACTTTCGATGACGATTGATTGATTGATTTAATTAGATCTATTGAATTGTTATCAAGGTTTCTATTTAATCCGTATCCAAAAATGCCATCTATGATATATGCATAACTATCGTATGCATCATAAGCACTAATAATAAAATTATTTAGGTCATATTTTTTAACATATTCTACATGGGTGTTTTTTTGTATCAAAAAAATTGAGATATTGTATTTTAGATCTAAGAGTTTATGTGCAGTAAATAAAGTATCGAGACCATTATGACCAGGTCCACAAATGAAAAGAATGCTGTCTGTTTTTTTTACTAATTTCTTCAGAATTTGACAGATATAATCTGAAGCTTCATTTACTAAATAATCTTTATCAATAGAAGTATATTTATTTTCAATATCTTTTATCCCTTGATAATCAATATCAGGATGAAAATATATATTTGCCATTAATAATTTATTTTACTTTGAAATAAATAATGAAAAGATGTTTGTATTAGCTGATTGATTAAATTATTTTCACTATTATATTTTTGGATTTTCATATTCTCATATTCTTCATTATTTAACTTATAAATAGAAGATATATCATCTACCAAACCAAGTGCTTTGGCCTGATTGCCAGTATAAAATAGGCCTGAATAAATAAGTTTATCATCAGGATTGATTTTATCTTTTCTGCTGCTTTTTAGGTCATTGATAAACTGAGTGTGAATCTCATCTGTTAAACTTTTTACATGATCATATTGTTTTGATGTTAATTCATGAAATGGGTCTAATATTAATTTATTTTCTCCAGAATAAATTGTTCTTGACTTAATACCCAGATTATTAAATAAACGTCTTATATCATAACTATCTAACCTTACTCCAATAGAACCAACTATGCTCGTCTCCGATGCAATAATATGATCAGCTGCCATAGCTATATAATAACCGCCAGATGCCCCGACGTCCTCTATAACAGATATGATCTTCTTATTCGATGTTTTTTTAATTTTAACGATTTCGTCATAAATAATCTTAGATTGAGTTGCACTTCCACCTCCGCTATTGATTTTAATAATAATAGCTGATGCATTTATATTTTGACTTGCTCTTTGCAAGAGAGGAATAATCTTCTCGGCACTAGATTTAGTCTCTGATGAAATTAGTCCATTTATTTCAATCATAGCAACATGTGGATCATTAAAATTAATATCTTTTGCCATCGGAGCAAAAAAGACAATAAAAAAAATAACTAATACAAATAATGATCTAAAAATAAGCTTATTCCGATAATCTCGCTTTCTTTCCGCTAAGAGCGCAGAGACTATATCATTTAATGTTTTATCGTTTTCACTCATTATCTTTCTCTAATACTGATAATACTTCTTTTAAGTCATCAGGTAAATCTAATATAAATTCATATTTTTTATCATAGTAAAAAGATAAGTAATACGCATGCAAGAATAACCTTTTTAAATTTAATTCTTTATTAATCTTTTTACTATTTAATACACCATATTTGCTATCGCCCACTACAGGATGTCCAATAGATGATGTATGAACTCTAATTTGATGTGTTCTGCCTGTTTCGATCTCGATCTCAACAAATGAAAAAGATTTATACTTTTGTAGAAGAGTTATCTTAGTATATGCTTCTCTTCCATCATCTTCATTCACTATCATTTTTTGATACTTAGCATCTTTTTCTATCTTTGATTCTATTTCAATAATTTCCTTGTCTAATACTCCTACTAATAAAGCATAATATTTTTTCTTAATATTTTTATTCATTAGTTCTTTACCTAGGTCGGATGCTACATGATAATTTTTTGATACTAGGAGGCACCCGGAGGTATTTTTATCTAAACGATGAACCAATGATAAATTAAGATTATTTTGAGCCTTTCTTAATGAAGATAAGAAATCAACTTCTTGATTAGTCCCAGAATGGACTGATATGCCATATGGTTTATCAATTACCAAGAAATTTTCATTTTCATAATATATATATTCGTTGGTATTTAGTAAGATTTTATCTGCTATTACATTCTCCTGAAGAAGATATGGTGGTATTCGTATGAGGTCATTATCTGAAATCCTATAGGATACTTTACTACGCTTCTTATTGACCCTGACTTGCCCGCTTCTCACGAGCTTATAAATAAGACTTTTTGGTAAGCCTTTTAGCTTTTTAATCAAGAAATTATCAAGTCTTTGCCCGCTTAGTTCTTGATTTATTTCAAAAATATTAGATTTTTTCATCATCTGATTATCTATTTTAGATTGATGATAGCATCAATCATTGCTATATTAGTGTTTTATAAAGTTCAAATGTATTAACATAGACATTTTATATAACAAAAAACATATATAAATTAGATAGAAGCGCGAGCAAAAAAATAGCTAAAAAATGCGCAATAAATAAAGAAATATATACATAAATATAATGATAAACAGGATTCATAATGAAAAAAATATTACTCAACGCCTCTCAGAAGGAAGAGGTGAGACTTGCTGTCATAGAAGACAACAAGCTGATAGATTTAGATATAGACTTTCCATCAAGGAACATCAAATCAAACATATACAAAGGCACAATCTCAAGGGTTGAACCAAGCTTAGAAGCAGCGTTCATTAACTTTGGAAGAACCAGACATGGGTTTCTTCCATTTAAAGAGATTTCCCCTGAGATATTCTCACATACAAACAAGTCATCTCGTGATTGTCTTCAATCTGGAAAAGAAGTAATAGTACAAGTTGATAAAGAAGAACGTGGAAACAAGGGTGCCGCATTAACTACTTATCTAAGCCTTGCTGGAAAATACCTAGTATTACTTCCAAAGAATCCATCTACAGGAGGAATTTCGAGAAGAATAGAAGGTGAAGACAGAGTGAAGGCAAAAAAACTTATGGAATCACTTGAAATTCCTGAAGGAATGAGCGTTATACTCAGAACATCAAGTCTCGAAGCGTCAAATGAATCGGTTAAATGGGACATTGAATATTTAATTCAGATATATGAATCAGTTTTGGAGACATCTATACAGCAAACTGCTCCATTTCTTATCTATCAAGAAAGTAGTATGATGGCTAGGCTTATTAGAGATTATTGTGATGAGACTATTGATGAAGTCTTCATTGATGATAAGAAGTTTTTTGATGATTTTATTGGTGCAAAGAAACTTTTTATGCCTCATCATAAAGTTAAGACTGAGCATCACTCGGACCTAACGCCAATATTCAGTAAACATAAAATTGAAAGGCAAGTACAAACTGTTTACAAAAGAAATATTAACTTACCTTCTGGTGGTAATATAGTAATTGATTCAACAGAAGCTCTGGTGAGCATTGATGTTAACTCTGCTAGATCTACTAAAGGAAGTGATATAGAAGACACGGCACAAAATACAAATATTGAAGCTGCAATAGAAATATTAACTCAACTGAGGCTTAGGGACATAGGTGGACTTATTGTAATTGATTTTATTGATATGATGTCTATTAATTCTCAAAAAAATGTAATGAGAAAAGTTGCTGAATATGCAAAAAAAGATAAAGCTAAAATACAATTTGCTAGAATATCAAAATTTGGTCTAATGGAGCTATCTAGGCAAAAACTAAAATCATCAATAATACAAAATAACTATGAAAATTGTCCTACTTGCGGAGGAACAGGACAGATTAAATCTCTATCTTCGCTGGCCATATCCCTTCTAAGAATAATAGAAGAAGAAGCAATGAATGCTGAAACAAAACAAACAGTATATCTCCCAGTAAGATTGGCAACTTTTTTGTTAAATGAAAAGAAAGGAACAATACAAAATATTGAGTCTAGACATAATGTAGCTATTAAAATTGTACCTGATCCTGAACTAGATGCCTCTGGATATGAAATAGATAATGAGGGTCTTAGTGAATCTGATTTTAAAGAAAGATTGAAAAATAAAAATAAAAGTCAACGTTATAACAAAAATAATAATGCAGTAGATGGAAAGATTATTCAAGATCAAGAGGTTGCTCTTATGTCTGCAGTTGCACCAAAGAGTGCGCCACCTAAACCGCGCAAAACTAACGCAAAAATATCAAAATCTAAATTGAATATATTTAAGAGAATATTTAACATGCTCTTTGGTAAAGAAGAAGAAAAGAAATCTTCAAAACCGAGAAGATATTATAATAAGAATAGACGTTATAATAAAAATTATAAATATAATAAATATAAATCCAATAATAGAAGGAACTATACAAAAAATACTCGGTCAAAAAATAACGAAGAGTAATGTTAAGGTTATTTGCTAGATTTTTAGCTGCAATGATACTCATTGCTGTAATCTATTTACTGTACACAAATACCACACAAACATCATTTACACAATTCAAAAAGAAAGAAATAATTTTTGTAAGTCTTGAGAACTTACCTGAAATAATTCTTCCCGCAAAAGAGGAAAATGCTGGTTATCAATATGAAATTTTAATAGAGTACCTTGATAGTTTAAATAAGAAAAAAGTAAAATTTAATGATAGTAAGTTTGATTTAAAGATATTTTATTCTAAGGATATTTGTGAAAAATGTATTGTTATCAACAATCAAGATTTATTATTAGTTTCTAATGATTATGATAATGAAGAATATGATATTGAAATTATAGAGACATTTCAAAAAAGTTTAATTGATAATGCTATTTTAAAAAATTATAAAATGAGCTATGTGAATAACAGTTTAGATGACTTAATTTATAATCTTAGTAAAAACCTTATTTCTCATACAATTATAACAAGAAGCTCATACTTGTTTTATAAAAAATATTATCCAAACTTATCTATAAAAAAAGTTATTGGGAAAATCAATCTATTGTGGAAATTTTCAGTAGATGATGGTTCATTACAAAATAATCTTTTTAAGTTTTTAGAATCAAGCGAAACATCCTCTTTAGTTGCTGATTTAAATAATAAGTATTATTCAAAGAATTCTATATCATCATATATATTTATAGGATCCAGAATATTTATTTCAGATATGGTTACAAAGCTTCCTGTTTATGAAAGTAAGTTCAAACAAGCAGCGTCACTAAATAATCTGGATTGGAAATTACTTGCTGCAATTTCGTATCAGGAATCAAAATGGAATAATGATGCAATATCACCAACAGGGGTCAGAGGTTTAATGATGCTTACAAAGAATACTGCTGAAATGCTAGGAGTTAATAGACTAATACCTGATGAGAGTATCATTGGAGCATCTAGGTACTTAAAAAAACTAAGAGGAAAATATACTGAATTTAATGAAGATACACAAATTAACATGACACTTGGTGCCTATAACCTTGGTCCTGGTCATATAAGCGATATTATTAAACTTTCTATTTTAGATAATAAAAGCATTGAGGATTGGGATACGCTTAAAAAATATTTACTGAAGTTAAATAAAAAACAATTTTATAAACAAATGAAATATGGATATGCACGAGGCTGGGAAGCAGTTCAATATATAGAAAATGTTAAACAATACTATGATATAATCTCATTTTTAGAACAAAAAGATAATAAGATAGATAATAAAATACTTGACGAGGTTCCGGATACATTATGAATAACACAGATATAATTAATGAAGCATTCGAGAGTGGTATAACTGATGATAATAAGAAGCACGTATCAAATGCTGTATCGGAAACTATATCTTCTCTAGATCAGGGTATATTAAGAGTTGCTGAAAATAAAGATGGCCAATGGACTGTAAATGAATGGGCTAAAAAGGCTATTTTACTATCGTTTAGATTAAATCAAAATAAAGCAATTGATACAGGCTATACAAAATTTTATGATAAAGTTGATTCAAAATTTTTATACACTTCAGAACAGTTTCTAAAAGAAAAGAATATTCGAATAGTTCCACAGGCTATAGCGCGTCATGGGTCCTTTATAGATAAGAATGTAGTCTTAATGCCATCATTTGTAAATATTGGTGCATACGTCGGTGAAGGAACAATGGTTGATACATGGGCAACAGTAGGGTCATGTGCTCAGATAGGCGAAAATGTACACTTATCCGGTGGTGTAGGTATAGGTGGTGTTCTGGAACCTTTACAAGCCTCCCCAACGATAATTGAAGATAATTGCTTTATAGGAGCAAGGTCTGAAGTTGTAGAAGGCGTCATTGTAAGAAAAAATTCAGTAATTTCTATGGGAGTCTTTATAGGAAAAAGTACAAAGATATATGACAGAGAAACCAAGTCAGTTTCATATGGTGAAGTTCCCGAAGGCTCTGTTGTAGTCTCAGGTTCGCTTCCATCAAAAGACGGTACATGCAACTTATACTGCGCAGTAATTGTAAAAAAAGTTGATGCAAAGACTTTGAGTAAAGTCGGTATCAATGAGCTTTTGCGAGAAGCTTGACGAGCTCATCTTCATAAATAATTTTTATACCGAGGTCATTGGCTTTTTTTTCTTTGCTTCCTGGCTTTTCTCCACAGATTAAAAATTCAGTCTTTTTAGATACAGTGTTGGAAACATGATATCCAAGCTTCGTAAGATCATTAATAATTTCATCTCTAGAGAGAGTTAGAAATTTTCCGGTTATTACTACTACTTTATAGTTACTTGTATGTGACGGATAGTTAAGATTAATCCCAGAATTTAAGAGGTCCGTAATATTTTTTTTATTATCAGAGTCTTTTATAAAATCAATAATATTATCAGCAACTATTGGGCCAATGTCATTGATCTCGATAAGGTTATCTTTATTGCATTTTAAAAATTCATTAATACTTTTAAAGGTCCTTGCTAGTGATTTAGATGATGCTTCACCTACCTCTTTGATACCTAGTGCAAAAATAAACTTATCAAATGTTACAGTTTTAGATTTCTCTATAGCAGACAAATAATTATTAATCGACTTATCCCCTACACGATCAAGTTTTTCAAAGCTAGCCTTATCAAGGATAAATAAATCAGCAGATCTAGATATTATTTTTTTAGAAACAAGCTCTTTTATTATTTGATCGCCTATTCCAACTATATTCATGGCTTTGCGTGAGATAAAATGAATTATAGTTTGCTCTATCTGAGGAGTACATTTTTTTGAATTTAGACATCTGAAAGCAATTTGTCCTTCAAGCTGTGATAATAGGCTGTTGCAACTTGGACATCTTTTTGGTGTGCTAATTTTTTTTACATTATTCCTCTTTTTCAATTCAACTCTGTCAATATCTGGAATTACATCACCTGCTCTTTTAACATAGACATAATCGTTTATATGTATATCTTTCGATCTAATTTCTGAAAAATTATGGAGTGTTGCCCTTGAAACACTTACCCCGCCAATATTTACTTTATCGAGTTCAGCAACAGGCGTTATGGTACCTGTTCTCCCAACTTGGAAAGTAACATCACGTATTCTTGTTAGTGCTTCCAACGCTTTAAATTTATATGCAATTGCCCATTTAGGCGCTTTTGAAGTAGAGCCTAGGGTTTTATAATCAGTTAAGTTATTTATGCGATAAACAAGGCCATCAATCTCATAAGGAATAGAATTTCTAGTTTTTTTCATCTCATTGAAATAATGAATAGCCTCGTCTAAATTTTTTAATACCTTATAATATTTATTTATTGGGAAACCAAGATCTTTTAGATGTTCTATTAAGATATCATGCTTATTGATATGTCTGAATTTTTCATAATCTGATATTCCATGAATAAATAACTTTAAATTACGATTTGATGCAACTAAGGGGTCTAATTGTCGTATACTTCCAGCAGCTAAATTTCTAGGATTTGAATATTTTTTATCCTCTTTGTTATTAAGCTCCTTATTAATTATTTCAAAATCTTTTTTATCTATAAATACCTCTCCTTTGAGTGTGAATTTACTAGGGAGATGCTTATCCTTTATGAACAATGGTATCGATTTGATCGTCTTCACATTTTGTGTTACATCTTCTCCAATATATCCATCACCTCTTGTAACGGCTTTATCAAACTTGCCGTCTTTATAAGTAATGCTGACAGCCAAACCATCAAATTTAGGCTCAGCAAATAATTCAACATTAGATGAAGATAATGACTTTGTTATTCTGACATAATAGTCTTTAAATTCCGATTCATCAGCTGCATTTGATAAGGAAAGCATGGGAATATCATGTTTAATTTTATCAAAATGGTCCAATAAACTTGCACCTACCCTTTGAGTAGGAGAATTAATTTTAATGATCTTTGGATTATTACTTTCAATTATCTTTAACTCTTTATATAAATTATCATACTCAGAGTCAGATATCTCTGGGGAGTCATACGAGTGATACAGCAGATTATGTTTATTAATGATACTGATTAGTTCTTGATAACGCATCTTTATATTTTTTTCATCAGTCATAAACAATTATTGGCAGATAGATTAATTTTCTGATGTCATTTGAAGAGCATCTTCCACATTAACAGATACCATCTTAGAGACTCCAGCCTCTCTCATGGTGACACCTGATAGAACGTCTGCCATTTGCATAGTTGATTTGTTATGAGTAATAAATATAAATTGGACTGTTTCAGACATCTCTTTAACAACGTTACAAAACCTTTCGTTATTAGCCTCATCTAGTGGTGCATCTACCTCATCAAGTAAACAGAAAGGAGCAGGATTGATTCTAAAGATAGAAAAAACAAATGCAATTCCTGTACCTGCTTTTTCACCACCTGATAGTAAGTTTAAATTTTTAACTAATTTGCCTGGCGGCTTAGCCATAATATTAACACCTGTATTTAGTAAATCGTTATCAGTAAGCTCCAAATAAGATTTCCCACCACCAAAGATTTTCGGGAAAAAGTAAGAAAGATTTTTATTGATAGCATCAAAAGTATCTTTAAATTTAGATTTTGTTTCAATATCGATTTTCTTTATTGCGCTTTCAAGTATTTCCACAGATTTTGTAAGATCTTCAAATTGCTTATCAAGATATATCTTACGTTCCTCCTGCTCTTTAAGCTCGTCTATAGCTGCAAGGTTGATAGCACCTAACTTATCAATTTTATTCTTAGTCTCAGACAACATCTTTTCATTATCATCTAATGCGATTTCATCAATAGTTTTAATTGTTTGTAATATTCTATCTTTATCGAAGTCTGAATTTTCTAATAACGCAAGTTTATTTGTTTTTATTTCAGCTAGAGCAATATTCGAATCATTTATTTGCTTCTCCACTGATTGTGATTTGATTGATAATTTGCCTATCATATCTTCATATTGTCTAATTTCATTATCAATATAAGATATTTTGTCTTGAGATTTTGTAAGTTGTATATCTTTTTCTTTTTTATGATTTATAAAATTATGTAGTTTGTTTTTAATGTTTAATCCAATGGGTTTTTCAGAATTAGACAATAATTCTTGTTTTTTTTGGACGAGTACATCTATATCAGCTGATGATCTAGCAAGGTTATCTGCATAAGATGAGATTTCAGTCTTTAAAGTTGTGACTTGAACATTTTTGACATTAAGCTCTTCAGAAGACTCATTAAATTGCCAGTTTAATTTATCATGGACTTGTTTTAAGTCTATTTTTTGTTTTTCAAGATAATTTTTATGTTTTTCATATTCATCATTTTGATTAGCAAACTTAATTAGCAGATCTTCGCTTGATATAATTTTATCTTTATAAATTTTGATATTATTTTGTGTATCTTTAATTTGTTGTCTAACAGATTTATTATTTTCCTTAATTTTGATAACAATCCCTTTAAATTCATCAATTAAATTATTTAACATCTGATTTAGAGATTTAGTTGCATCAGATGGAAGTTTTTTTATATACCTTTCGTAGTCAACTTTAAAATTAATTAACTTTTTTTGGAATACCTCAGAGTTTTCTAGAAGTTCTATTTGAATATTATTTTCAGTAGAGTCATCAGATTCATTATATTTATCAAGTCTATTTTCCAAATTTTTAATATTTTCAATATAAGACTCTATTCTAGATTTTTCTAGTTCAATTTTCTTTTGTAGCTCAAGTTTATCAGCAAGGAATTTATTAAAGTTTGACTGCCAGTTCTGAAGTGAGAATGAAGAATCTTTAATTGCTTTATCTATATTTTTTATTTTTGTTTCTAATTCTTTTTTATTAATTTCATTTTTATCAATTAAATTATTGTTTAATAATTTTTTATTATTTAAATCGTCTATTTGGGTTTGAATTTTTTCAATATCTGTATTTATGTCATTAATATTATCTTTTTTGCTTGTTTCGATTTGTTGGGTGTATTCTATATCTTTTTCTGCTCTAGCAATCTCAGCAGCAATATGAAATGACTCTGATTGAATTTTTGCATATCTGTCTTGTTCAGTATCTCTGGATAATCTTAATTCATCAACTTTACTAACATATCCTGTTGACTCTGATTTATATTTTTCTTTTTGAACTAAGTATGTGTGATTTTCTTTTTTAGAATCTTCTAATTTTCCATCAAAGCTTATGATTTTTTTTGCGGTGATTTTTATTTTCAAACTTTCTTCTTTAGATTTTAATTCTTTGTATAATTCCGCATCTCTGGCTTGTTTTTGAAGTTTTGTCAAAGATGAATTTATTTCACGCATAATATCATTTAATCTAGATAGGTTTTCAGAGGTATGCTTTAGTCGCAACTCAGTTTCTCTTCTTTTTTCTTTATATTTACTAATTCCAGCTGCTTCTTCTAAGTATGTTCTTAGTTCCTCAGGTTTTGAATCTATAATCTTCGATATCATACCTTGCTCGATAATTGCATAACTTCTAGGCCCAAGTCCCGTTCCAAGAAAAACCTCTCTAATATCTTTTCTTCTACAACGAGCATTATTTAAAAAATACGTTGAAGTCCCATCACGATTAGCTTCTCGGCGTATCATGATCTCACTGAATTTTGCAAATTTTGAATCTAGTTTATTGTCTGAGTTGTCAAATAATAGTTCGATACTAGCATGGCTTACTTCACTTCTTGATGATGAACCTGAGAATATGACATCATCCATTGTTTCTCCCCGTAAATTTCGGGCTGATGATTCTCCCATAACCCATCTGATTGCATCTATAATATTTGACTTGCCGCATCCATTTGGTCCTACGATACCAGTTAGATTACTTGGTAAGTTTAGAGAAGTAGAATCAACAAATGTTTTAAAGCCTGATAATTTTATTCTAGATAATCTCATTTGATGATTTTAAATTATAATATGTTATTTTGTATTATACTATAGATTGACTTTATAATTCATATGAAAGATATTTTAGAGACATTTGAAAATCCACAAAAGAAAGATGATTATCTTATAAAAATGGATATACCTGAATTCACATGTATTTGTCCTTTAACGTCGCAACCAGATTTTGCAGAATTTTATCTTGAATATGTTCCTGATAAGTTATGTGTTGAGCTCAAGTCGCTCAAATTATACATGGGTTCGTATAGGGATATTGGGGCTTTTCACGAAGACATCACTAACAAGATCTTTAACCACCTTTTTACGCTCATAAAACCCAGATTCATGAAGATTAATGCTCATTGGAAAGTTAGAGGTGGCATAACTACATACGTAGAAATAAAGAAAAAGAAAAATGGATGGAAAAATACCAATCTTATCTAGATTACTAATATTATCGATACTTTTTATTTTTTCTGTAAATACATATTCAGATACAGATTATAGTCCTGGTGATATTGTTTTTATTTCATTAGAAGAAAATGAAAGATCGATGAACTTTTATTATAATAGCAATCTAACTACTAAGGTCTTAAAAGATAACAGTCCCTATCTACTATTTGGTATCCCTTATTATACAAAAGATGGTAAGAATCAGTTTATATTCAAGAGTGAAAAAATCATTAAGAAAGTGACTTTAAATATTTTAAAAAATAAATATCCTATTCAAAGAATTGAAATAAAAAAGTTTAAAACTAAAACAGAAGATGAATATAAGCGTATAGCAAAAGAAAGAGACGAAATGATTAAAGCAAAAAAACAAACCTATGATAGGTTTCCTGATTATAAGTTTACTATGCCAGCGGTAGGACCATCATCAGGTACATATGGTACAGTCAGATATTATAATGGTAAAAAAGGTAATTATCATAATGGATATGATATTGCTGCAGACTTAGGTTCTCCAGTATATGCACCTTCATCAGGAATAGTGACTCTCACTGGAGACTACTATTATAATGGTAAATTTATAATGGTAAACCATGGAAATAATCTTATTAGTATATTTCTTCATCTAGATGAAATAGCTGTGAAAAAAGATGACATTATTGAGAAAGGTCAAATCATAGGAGCCATTGGATCAACGGGTCTATCAACAGGGCCACACTTGCATTGGTCGGTCATGCTCAATAATAGTTACATAGATCCGCTAGAATTGATTAATAACTAGACTATGTATGCTTGATAATTAATTAATATAATAAGATAATATCAAGATATAAATAAAGGAGGGGTAATATGCCACAATATGTAATAGAAAGAGAGATAGCAGGTGCTGGAGATCTTACATCTGATGATCTAAAGGGTATTTCACAAAAATCATGTGGAATTCTTAAAGATATGGGTACTGGTATCGAATGGGTTCAAAGTTATGTAACAGGAGATAAAGTTTACTGTGTCTATAATGCTGATAATGCAGAACTTATCAAAGAGCATGCTAACACAGGTGGTTTTCCTGCAAATAGTATCTCAGAAGTAAAAAATATAATTAGTCCAAAAACAGCCGACTAATTGAATTATTTTGAATTAGAACCCATATCATATGGGTTCTTTTCTTTTTTAAAAATTAATCTTATAGGAACACCTGAAAGTCCCAACTGATCTGAAAAATAATTTACTAAATATTTCCGATATGAATCTGGAATCTTATCAGTTTGATTTCCATGTATTGAAATCGAGAAATCAGAACTTTTGTTCTGTTTTGCAAATTTAAGTTTTATTAATCTGTTGCGATTATTTTTTACTGGATGTTTATTACACGCGTCATTTAATATTTTTGTCAGCTTTGATGGTCTATATTCTTTATGTAAGTTAGAAACCAATCCTTTGATTGTAAAAAGAAGTTTTCTTATATTTCTATTTTCAAGTGCCGATAAATAGATAATTTTTGTTCCAAATAAAATATTAGAAAAATAATCAATACTACTTCTAAGTTTTTTCATATCATTTTTATTTATTAAATCAACTTTATTTATTACAAGAATAAATGGTTTATTGTTTTCTTTAATTATATTAAATATATTTTTATCTTGTTTTGATACAAGTTCAGTACCCGATATGACTAGTATGCATACATTTGCATCGTTAATGCATTTTAATGACATATTTATAGAATATTTATTGATAATATCTTTAGTAGAGGATTTTTTCATAATACCAGCAGTATCATAAATCAAGTAGTTTTGATCTTTAAATGTAAAAGGTATTTCAAGTGAATCTATAGTTGTGCCTGGAGTATCAGATATTATGGATCTACTTTCATTTAAAATGCTATTAATCAAAGTTGATTTTCCTACATTTGGTTTTCCTATGAATGCAATTCGATTGGTTTTTATTTCAGAATAAATACCTGAGTTAGTTAAAGAAAAAGTTTTTTTTATTAAATCAAGCAGTCCTTTGTTTGTTTTAGCTGAGACTTCAAAAGAATTATTAATTCCTAATTCTGAAAATTCATACTTTTTAAGGATAGATTTCTGTTTATCAGATTTATTAATTACCAAAATAATCTCTTTATTAAGTTTTCTCAATATTGAACATATTTCTTTATCGCTGGATGTAACACCATCTTCTAATGAGGTAACAAATAGTACGACTGATGATTTATCTATAGCTTGCAGTGTTTTTTCATAGGCTAGTTTGGTGAACTGTTCATCTTGAGATGTTATACCTGCTGTATCATATAAATGTAGATATTTATCTTCATACAAAAGTTTGCCTTGATTGACATCTCTTGTAACGCCATGTTTATTTAGAACTATCGAGTTTTTATACTGAACTAATTTATTAAATAATAGAGATTTTCCTACATTAGTTCTGCCAACAAGGGCGATTGAATCAGTCATGGAGTTATAGATTAATTATAAAATGAACTATATCACCATCTATGGTTTGAAAATATAGTTTATTTCCATCTTGCATAAATTGTGTCTGAGAGTGTATGTCCAAGTCAAATGCTTTTTCATAAATAAGGTAACCATCCTGATTAAATGCTACTAATGTTCCTTTGGTAGTAAAAGCCATAACCACATCACTAATAATGAATGGCTGCGTAAGTTGCTCACTTGAGGTCTTACTTTTCCAGTTTACAAAGCCTGATGCTTGGTCAATAGAAACAATCATATTATCTGATGTAGACCCGTAGATTGAATTATTATTTATAATAATATTATTGATAAATGAAAATGGACTAGTCCATATAATGTTCCCAGTATTAATATCAAGAGCATTGAGTTCACCCTGGAAATGCCCATAATATAATTTATCATTGTCTATGAGAATCTCCATTTCTGCATCTCTTTGTGACTCTAGATCATTTCTTCCAGATCTTGAGGAGATTATTGTAAACCAGTTCAGTGTTCCATCGATAGCACTATAAGAAGAAACAGAACCATTGTCTCTAGCAACAAAGACAGCATTATCAAGATATAATGGTCTAGAGGAACCTTTCGTTCTCAAAGGAATATTTTGACTTTCAGACTTCCAAATGACTTCTGCGTTATCTGGATTTATTAAATATAAATCATCATTATCAAGTTTAAGTAAAAATAGGTTATTAATACCTACAACTGGGGCTGCTAGTTCAGTGATCAAATCCACTTCAGTATCCACTGGATATTCAGAGAATTTTGTCAGATTGGACAATGAGGTAATTATAGGTGTGTGTTTATTTGAAGCAAGTTGATTAATATTATGACATATTAATTTAGCTCTCGCTGTGCCAAGACATATCGAATCATTTAGCACACTTAAGCCAGAACTGATCTCTCTATTTGTAGGTATAGCCCAGTTTACATTACCGTTCGTCAAATCTATCGCAGATAATAGTCCATCAGTGTCAACAGTGTAAATAGTGTTATTATTTTTTACTGGATACAGATATCCACTATTGCCCTCTAATCCAGAATTTATAGATTTCGACCATACCATATTCGCTGAGATATCGACCTTGACTATAACTTCATTATCATCATCCTGCGCGGATGGTGATTGATTTGCATCAATCTTAGCTTGTTTGTGGATACCTTTATCAAGATGCCAAGTTAATAAATTAGAACATGATGTAATAAACAAAAGAAATACAATAATAAAGGGTTTAAGAGTAATCATTTGATTAAATTTATTTTAGCAATAATATTTTTTCTTTCATTTGGTGTGATGCTATAAGTAAGAACATCATTATAATGATTGATTGCTTTGGTGTATTGATTTTGAATTAAATATAGATCTCCTTTTAATTCAATATGTTGATAATTATCTGGCTCATCTCCTATTAATAAGTGAGCCTCCTCATATCTTTGCTCTTCAATAAGTAATTTAGCTTTTCTGTATTTAGCGAGGCTTTTTATTTCTTTATCAGATGAATATTTTATGATGTGCTCTAAAAATACATATGCCTCCTCAAAATTATTTTGCTTATACATTTCCTTTGCTGAATACAAGCTTGCTAAGCTTGTATATATATTTTCAGGATTTTGAGAAATATTATTTCTGGAAAATTTTAAAACTTCATTTATCTTTCCACTATTATATTCGTTTATTGCGAGATCATACTCACGAGATAAATTCAACTGTTTGGTATTTTGATTTGATATGTAGGCTTTGTAACCATAAAGAATGCTTAATCCTATAATTACACCTACAATCAAACCTTTATAATTTTCTTCTAGCCAACTTACAACCTTTTCTTCATCACTCATTTCTTATACTCTGTTATTAAATCAATTAGCTGCCCAAATGGAATATTTTGGTCTTTCCTGTCACATTTCAAGTGTTTTACAGTAAACGTATTATTACTTATTTCATCATTGCCTACAATTATTAAAATATCGCAGTTAGACTTATCAGCTTGCTTTATTTGCTTGGATAGTGATTTATTATCATCCATATGAATAAGATTAAATGTTAAGTCAATTTTTCTTAATGAGTTCAGAATTTTATAACTTTCATCATTTGAATTACTAATGACAGCTAGACCAATAATTAATACATTTGATTCATAGTCTACAAGCTCTACAATTCGATCTAAGCCCATCGCAAAACCTACAGATGGGACAGGCTTGCCTCCTATAGTTTCGGATAGATTATCATATCTTCCACCCGCACATACAGCGTCTTGGGAACCAAGTTTATTGGTTTTCCATTCAAATACAAGGTCATTATAATAATCAAGTCCTCGTACTAATTTAGGATCATGTATGAAAGGAATTTTTAATCTATCAAGTTTTTCCTTGATAGTATCAAAATTAGCTTGTGATTCTTCATTAAGAAAACCACTAATAAGCGGGGCAGATGCAATGATAGATTTTAGTTTTGGGTCCTTACTGTCAAGTAATCTCATGGGGTTTTTACTTAAAGTATCGTGTTGTGCATCGGATAATTCCTCACTACAAGAATGAAAATATGTAACTAATTCTTGAGAATACTTTTTTCTGTCAACAGCAGTGCCAATTGTATTTATAGATAACTTAATATCTAATAAATTAAGTTTTTCAAAAATCTTTGTTATTAACAAAATAAGGTCTATGTCATTTGTGTATGATGTATCACCAAAGAACTCTGCGCCAAATTGTGTAAACTGTCTATACCTTCCTTTCTGAGGGCGCTCATGTCTGAACATAGGCGCTATGTAGTATAACCGTTGTTTTTTAGGACCTCTATCATAGATAAGATTATTTTCTAATGCCAGTCTAACGCATGAAGCTGTTCCCTCAGGAATCATACACAAAATATCATTATTTCTATCCTCAAAGGAATACATTTCTTTTGTAACTATATCGGATGTTTCACCTATTGATCTTTTAAATAAATCAATTGACTCAAGAGCAGGTAATCTAATTTGTTGAACATTAAATAATGGTGCAATTCTATGAATTACATTTTCGATATAAAGAAATTTCTTACTTTCAATAGGAAGAATGTCACGGAAGCCACGTATTTTTTTAGAAATTAGATTACTCATTTAGTCACCGAACATAATAGAAATCTCTATCTTTGCATTTTCAACTGAATCAGAGCCATGCACTGAATTGAATGATTTATCAAGCGCATAAAGCTTTCTTATAGTGTTATCGTCAGCTTTAGCTGGGTCAGTTGCTCCAATTAATTTTCTATAACTTGCAACAGCATTTTCTTTTTCAAGTACTAACGCAATAATACTTCCAGAGGTCATATATTTTATTAATTTATCATAAAATGACTTTCCTTCATGAATAGCATAGAATGTTTTAGCAAGTTGTTCAGACATTTGAGTTAACTTCATATGTCTTATTTTGAAGTTATCATTTTCTATCATTGCTAATATTTTTCCAATTATATTTCTTTCAACAGCATCAGGTTTTATTAGCGCCAAGGTCTGTTCCATTATTGTGATTCCTCTATCCAGTTCATTTGAATTGCTTCAAGTATTTTCTCATTTGAATTATCAGGATTGTCTTCAAAATCTTCTAACTCAACAACCCACTTATGGAGATCAGTAAACCGAATGTACTTTGGATCTATATCAGGGTATTTTTCAGTTAAATCAATTGCAATATCAAGGCTATCTGTCCATTTAAGTGGCATTAGTGATTCTCCGAAGCATGATTAATCGTATATTTTGGTATCTCTATAACCAAATCATCATCTGCGATCTTGGCTTGACAGCTTAGTCGTGACTCCGGTCTTAATCCCCATGCTTTGTCAAGGTAATCATCTTCATCATCAGTTGGTGATTCTAAAGTATCATAACCGTTATTGATATAAACATGACATGTTGTACAGGCACATGACATTTCACATGCGTGTTCAATTTTTATTCCATTATCCAAGGCAATTTTGCAAATCGAATCACCCTTTTTAGCATCAACTGTAATTCCTTCGGGACAGAGTTCAGAGTTTGGTAGAAATGTTAATTTTGGCATAATCACACTATATCATTAATATCTTTGCCTGTAATTAATGACTTGATGCTATTATTCATTCTTCGTTCTACATAAAATTCGCAAATATTTTCAAGATTTTTATTTGCGTCTTTAATAGCATCTAGATGATTTGTTTTGATGGTATTTTTTAACTTTGTAACGGCATCATTGATCAATTTAAGTTCAGTTTTATTCAATAATTCATCGCTGTCTGTCTTCAAGGCCTCCTCTATTGCATAAATTGCTCTTTCAGATTCAACAATATGCTCTTTTAGAGCTCTAAAGTCTTTATCAGTTTCAGCTTTTTTATTAGATGAAGTGATCATTTCTTGAATTTTCTCAGGAGTTAAACCATGTGAAGGCTTAATTACTATTGATGCTTCCTTATTTATGGTTTGTTCTTTTGCACTAACAGTTAATAGGCCGTCAGCATCAACTTGAAACCTAACAAGTATTCTTGCAGCACCAGCGACAAGAGGTGGAATATCAGATAAAACAAATTCACCTAAAGATATACATTCCGATATGTCCTCTCTCTCACCTTGGACTATTTTAATCATCATTTTAGTTTGTCCATCTTTAAATGTAGTAAATGTTTTTTCTGATGATGTAGGAATTGGAGTATTTCTAGTAATAACTTTTTCTGAGAGCCCACCATATGTTTCAACGCCAAGTGATAGAGGTAATACGTCTAGTAATAGTAGATCATCTTTAGTATTTCCTGATAAAATCTCTGCTTGTATAGCAGCACCCTCAGCAACCACAGTATCTGGATTAAGATGATCTAAAATATTAATATTATATTTTTTATTAAGCTTTTCTTTAACAAGCTTAAGTCTCGATGATCCTCCAACTAAAATGATATTATTTATTTGATCTATACTTAATGACGATTCATTGAGTGCCTCAGTTATAATATTGATAGTTTTTTCTATTAGCGGATTAATTATACTATTAAAATCATCGATAGAAACTGAGACATTATGACTATTCTCTATAGCAATATTTTTTTGTGATAACTGATGTTTTAACGATCTTGCTAGTTTATACAAATCAATTGTAGATAGGTTTAATAAATTTTCATATCTAGTACATATATACTCAACCAACAATCTATCTATATCATCGCCTCCCAGATGTGTGTCGCCTTTAGTAGAGAGAACCTTAAATATACCTTTATCAATTGTTAGAACTGAGACATCAAAAGTGCCACCACCTAAATCATAAATAATAAAATTTCCTTTCTGGTTATCTTGAATACCATAAGCAATTGCAGCCGCTGTAGGTTCGCTAATTAAGCGTAATACCTCAATATCTGCCATCTCTGCAGCTAATTTTGTAGCTTGCCGCTGCATATCATTGAAGTATGCTGGTACCGTTATAACAGCAGATTCAACAGACTTATCATTATGTGCAATAGAGCATAAATGGGAGAGAATTTTTGATGATAGCTCTATAGCATTATATTTTTTTTCTCCGAGTTTTACTGTTGGCATATCCAGGCTTGAATCAATTAATAATTTACCAAAGTCAATTTTTAAGGTTTCATCTGAAGTCAAGCCCATAAGTCTTTTTATGGATGATATTGAATTATTATGATGTTTTTGACCAATAACTAAGTTTCCCTCAACTTCTGAAACTATAGACGGAATTAAAGAAGAGCCATTTTCCTCAAAGATTGTAATCTTATTGTTTACTCTTTCTGCTATCAATGAATGGGTGGTTCCAAGGTCAATACCAACAGAGAATTTTCTTTTTATCTCGGTTTTAATTTCTGGATCAGATATCTGTATTAAAGCCATATTACATACTGAGTTGATTGATGTTTTTTTTGTAAAATTTTATCATTGAATTATTTTGGTGAAGTATATCAAAATCTTTGTTAAAAAGATTATTTTTCATCTCTATAATTAATAAAGATATTTTATTTTTAATATCCATTCTAATAGCGTCATATTTAGATTTTTCACTATCTTTGATTATCTCTGTAAGTTCCATTTGTTCAACTAAGAATTTACTGTTTTTAAAGGTTTTATTTTCGTCAATAATAAAGTTATTAATTTTTAAAATATAATCTACTCTTGATACAAGATCTTTTAGTGTTTTATAACCATCATTGATATGAGTTGATATTCTCACTGCCATAGATTTTTCAATTGAAGATGCATTGACAAACTTATCAGGATGGAACTTTGATTGTAGTTTTAGATATTTCGAGTCTAGATCATTAAGATCTATAGAGATGTTAATTTCTACATCAAATATTTCGAAATAAGTAAGGTTTAGTGGTGACATTACACATTGAAGCTTTCGCCGCAACCACAAGTATCTTTTACATTTGGATTCTTAAACTTAAATCCTTCATTGATACCCTCTTTTGCAAAATCTACTTCAGTGCCTTTTAAATAAACATAGCTTTTTGGATTTACTATTAACTTAATTCCTTTGTCTAAAAATACATTATCATCGTCATTTTCACTATCAGCGAACTCTATAACATATGCTAATCCTGAGCATCCAGTAGTTTTCACACCAAGTCTTATGCCTAGACCTTTACCACGTTGGCTTAATTGTCCCTTAATATGATCTGCTGCTTTTTCAGTTATACTAATCATGAATTAATGTGTATTCCATTTGATAGATTTAATATCCACACCATCTTTATACATATCCCATAATGGTGATAAATCTCTAAGCTTGGCTACAGATTTTTTTAACAATTCCACTGCATAATCGACTTCTTCTTCAGTTGTGTATCTTCCGATAGTAATTCTAATTGAACTATGAGCCAGTTCATCATCTCTTCCAAGTGCACGAAGAACATAACTAGGCTCTAGACTGGCAGAGGTACATGCTGAACCTGATGATACAGCGATATCTTTAATTGCCATGATTAAGCTTTCACCCTCAACATAATTGAAACTAACGTTAAGGTTTCCAGGGATTCTGCTGTCTAAATCACCATTTAGATATATTTCTTCAACATCTTTAAGTTGAGCCCAAAATTTATCTCTAAGTTTTCTTATACGTATGTTATCAACTTCCATTTCTTCATTTGCAATTCTGAAAGCTTCTCCCATTCCTACTATTTGATGAGTTGGTAGAGTACCAGATCTAAAACCTCTTTCATGGCCTCCTCCATGCATTTGAGCTTCTAACCTAACTCTAGGCTTTCTTCTAATGAATAAAGCTCCTATGCCTTTTGGCCCATAGACTTTATGAGCAGATAATGACATTAAATCAACATTAAATTTATTTACATCAATATCAACTTTCCCTGGGCTTTGAGCAGCATCAACATGAAATAATATTTTATGCTTTTTACATAATTTACCAATACTTTCCAAATCTTGTATGACGCCTATTTCATTATTTACATGCATTATGGATACAAGAAGAGTTTTCTCTGTTATGGCATCTTCTAGTTTTTTAAGATCTACTAATCCATTTGGCTCAGGATCAAGGTATGTTACATTGTACCCTTCAAGCTCTAACTGTCTCATAGTATCTAAAACTGCTTTATGTTCAGTTGTAAGTGTAATTAAATGATCACCTTTAGATTTATAAAAATGTGCAGCGCCTTTGATTGCAAGATTGTTAGATTCGGTTGCACCACTAGTCCAAACAATTTCTTTGCTATCACATTTAAGAAGATTAGCAACATTTGCTCGTGCTGTTTTAATAAGATGGTCGCTATCCCAACCAAAAGAGTGTGACCTTGAAGCTGGATTTCCAAAAGCTCCATCTAGTGTTAGACACTCCGACATTTTATCAGCAACACGTTTATCCACAGGTGTTGTTGATGAGTAATCCAAATATATTGGAATACTTAAAGTAGAATTTATTTTTTTAGTGTTAGCTGACATGAGTCTTGCTCTCCCTTGCATCATGCAAATTATGTATAACTTGATTTGTAATTACATCTTCAATAGTTATGCTTTTCATATAGTCCTTTATAATTTTATTAAGTCCGGTCCAAACATGATGCGTTGTACATGGTTTATCTTTTAAGCAATTCATGCTTCCTGCGCATTGGGTTTGATCAATATTTTCATCTACAGCTGTAATAATTTGAAACAATGAAATATCACTGCTTTTTCTATTCAAAGTGTATCCGCCACCAGGCCCTCTTCTACTTGTTACAACTTTTTTATTTTTCAATTTACAAAAAAGCTGTTCTAAATAAGAAAGGGATATTCCCTGTCTAATAGAGATATCCTTAAGAGAAACTGCGCCATTTTGATTTTGCGCAAGGTCAATTATAGCTGTGATAGCATATCTTGATTTAGTACTTAATTTCATGAGTGAATTATCATATACCTGACTTATCTAGTCAACAATTATTTTTTTAAGGCTTTTCCTATTTTAGTAAGAATACCAAGGTATAAATTGACTTCATTTTCAGTAAAATTTGTTTTATTAAAAATTATATGAATATTTTGGACAAGTGATTTTTTATTCTTTTCTGTAATGATATCTAAGTCAGACATTATTGATAAAAATTTCTCTATCAAGACAAGTTTACTGGAATGACTTGCTAAATCTTGAAGTTTTTTGGAGATTGGTTTAGCGTCACATGATTTAAAGTACTCATAAGAAAATATTTGAACTGAAGATGCTAAATTTAGAGAGGTATAAGCACTGTCTGTAGGAATAGATACTAGATAATTACATAATTGAAGTTCTTCATTAGATAAACCTGATTGCTCATTTCCAAAAACAATAGAAACATTTTCTTTATCATACACATTCAATAGGTCCATCAATTCATTCATTGAAAGTGATGGTATATTTGATTTTCTAGATCTTGCTGAGAAGCCGATTGCTAATTTTGAAGAACCTAAAGCCTCTTTTAAAACTGTAGTAATATTAGCATTATTTAAAATGTCAACACATCCAACAGCTTGTGCTTTTGCAATATCGGATGGAAAGTTTTTTGGTTGCACGAGAGTGAGATTCTTTAAACCCATAGTTTTCATAGCCCTTGCTGTAGAGCCAATATTTCCTGGGTGACTGGTCTTAACTAAAACAATATTAATATTACTAGACATAATGTAATATACACTATCTAACAAAATTATATTATGCAACCAAGACTGAATATAGCAAAATCTGCAGGCGAACTTATTGAAGAGGAAGTCAGAAGATTCTTTATTAATAAAAGTACTGATGCACTAAAAAATATGCCTGTAAGAGAAATACTTACGAGTAAAGCTGTAGAACATATTAATACATATTATAAGTTTGGTGAAAATGATTTTATTAGTTTTACATATATAGAGGATGAGAAGCGACTTCGTCTAGAAGATCCTAATATTATCTACAACGCATCAAAACATAAAGAGGAGTCGTATGTATGGGCAATTAACTTTATACATGATTATGATAACTTTTGTAGGAAATTACCTTTTTGGACTTTATCATTATCAATTATTCACAAAAAAAATGTTATATCTTCGTTCTTATTAAACCCATTTCTAGATATATTGCTATTTAGCGAGAAAGGTTCTGGTTCTGTAAATAATCAGAGGAAGATTAGATCAAATATTAGTACAGAAAGACTTATTTATGGAACTTCTAAAGATATAATTATTCCTGAATATTTTAATACTATGGAAAAAATATCTCTTAATTCTGTATCTGTTGAATTAATTTACCTTTCAAGAGGTCTAATTGACTTTTATTTATTAAGTATGGATGAATATAATCATAATCAAGATTGTATACTTATTGCGAAAGAAGCTGGAATTATCATAGAAACATCTGGCGATTATTTGATACTGGCTAATGAAAATAATATGAAAAAACTAAATTAATTTTCCTCAGGCCTAGTTATCCCAAAATAAGATAAGCTTGCACTCGCTATAAAGATTGAAGAATAAGTCCCAATTATTATGCCTATTAGCATTGCGATAGCGAAGTTTTCTACAGCATTGCCTCCAAACATTAACAACGATATTATGACCAATAGTGTAGTCAGTGATGTTACAAGCGTTCTAGATAGAGTCTGATTTATCGATTTATCAAGAACGTCAAATATTGAAAGTTTCCTGAGAATGATATTATTCTCCCTTATACGATCAAAAACGACAATCGAATCATTTAGTGAGTAACCTATTACAGCTAAAATTGCAGCTAGGACACTAAGGTCAAAGGTTAGATTGAAAAACGAAAATATTCCAAGAGTAATTATCACATCATGCACTAGTGCTGATATAGCACCTAATCCATAGATCAGCTCGAATCTTAGAGCAACATAAATAAGAATACTAAATAGTGCAATTAACATTGCCCATTCTCCTTTATCTCTTAATTCGCTACCTACCTGTGCTCCAACATATTCAAGTTTTGTTATAATAAAAGTATCATCTTTAAAGATTTCATTAATATGATTATTAATATTTATTTTTTTAAATATTTCTTCATCTCTAAGCTTTATTAATATTTCATTACTAGAGCCATATAACTGAACCGAAACATCGTTTAAGTTGTTTTCATATAGTTTTTCCTGAATAGTTGCAACTGTAACTTGATTGTCAAATTTCAGCTGTACAATGTACCCACTTGAAAAGTCTATACCGAAATTGAAGCCTTTCACTGCTATACTTGACATAGAAATAAATATTAATAGAGCAGATATGATTAATGGAACTCTTCTAATATTCATAAATTTAATATCTAAATCTTTGACAATTCTAAACATTATATAGACAGTCCTTTGTTATTTTTATTTTCGTAAATGATACTTACTATAGCTCTCGTCCCAACGATTGCTGTAAACATTGAGGATAGTATTCCTATGACAAGAGTGACAGCAAACCCTTTTACAACGCCAGTACCTATGGTTAGTAGAGCAATAGCAGCTATTAACGTAGTAATATTTGCATCAGAGATTGTTGAGAATGCTTTATTATACCCAGAAATAATACTAGCATTTGGGCTATTCCCATTAAGGAGCTCTTCTCTTATTCGTTCATATATGAGTACATTGGCATCTACGGCCATTCCAACTGTCAGTACAATTCCAGCTATACCCGATAAAGTCAAAGTAGCCTGAAATAATGATAATGTTGCAGTAATTATTAAGATGTTAACTATTAATGCTATGTTTGCTACAAAGCCAAATTTTTTATAATAAATAAACATAAATATAATAACTAACATCATCCCTAATGCCATTGAGTCTCGTCCTGAGATAATATTTTGACTACCCAAGCTAGGTCCAACTGTTCTCTCTTCTACTATAGCCATAGGTGCGCTCAATGAACCTGACCTTAAAAGTATTGCTAAATCTTTAGCTTCTTGAAGATCAAGGCCAGTAATTTGAAAACGCTTGCTGAATGCCTCTCTAATTGTAGCAACATTAATAACTTGATTTTTATCTTGTTCTACAAAGACTACAGCCATCCTATTTCCAATATTTCTCGAAGTAGTCTCTAACATATTAGAAGCGCCAAATGAGCTTAAGTTTACAAAGACAGCAGGCTGATTGGTCTGACCGTCAAAACCTGAATTTGCTCCTTCAATATCTTTTCCAGAAGCAATTACATTTCTTGAAAGCAAGATTGGTGAACCATTTTTGTGCCTGTAAAGAAGTGATTCACTGATGGTATTTGTTCCCGCTGCTAGTGATTGATTCCAATCATCAGGAGTCCCTTTTGTTAATCTGAATTCAAGTGTTGCCGTAGAGCCAAGTATATTTTTAGCTCTTGTAGAATCTTGAAGTCCTGGGAGCTGAACTATTATACGTTCTTTTCCTTGTTGTTGAATAATGGGTTGAGAAACTCCAAGCTCATTCACTCGTGATCTTAGAATAGTGATATTCTTTTTCATTGAGGCTTTAATATCATTATCTAATGATTCTTGTGATAAGTTGGCAATTAGATCTAATCCATCATTTGAATCAGTAGTAATTATTTCATAGTCTGAAAAGTTATCTTCAAGTATAGTCATAACTTCTGGATCAATTGTTTTATTCGATAAATTGAAAGTGACTTTTTCATCATTACTTACAAAGCTGCTATACCTTATGCCATTATCAATAAAAAAATTCCTAAGATTACTCTCTAGTTGATTCACTCTAGATTTTTTTACGTTTTCACTGTCTATTTGAAGTAAGAAATGAACCCCTCCTTTTAAGTCAAGGCCCAATGAAACAGGGTTTGCATTAATAGCACTTAACCATCGAGGAATTTGATTATAATTACTGAGCGTATACTGATACAGTTTTTCTTGAGATAATTTATTGTATGCTTTTAGTTGATTATCTATCGATTCAAAAAAGATGCTATTTCCATCAATACCAATATTAGAAAATTTATGTTTGTTTGAAAGCGTTAATAACTCTTCCTTAGATATTTCTTTGTTCTCGAACGTTGTAACATTAATAGATGGGTATGTGTTATAAAAATTTGGTAATGAATAAATTACTGCATAAGTTAAAACTATTAGTACTAAAATATATTTCCAGGTAGGATACTTATGCATTACTTAATATGGTCAATCGTATTTTTAGGTAATATTTGATTTATGGAGTTTCTTTGTAATTTTATTTCTGAGTTACTAGATATTTTTAGCATTGCATAAGTATCAGTTAGTTTTGTAATCTTACCGTAGATACCTCCTGATGTAGCAATTTCATCTCCAACCTTAAGAGCCGCTACCATTTTTTTGTGTTCTTTAAGCTTTTTTGATTGCGGTCTTATTAAAATAAAATACATTAATACCAAGATAAATATTGGAAGTAGAAAACCAATCATAGATGGTTCTTGTTGTCCTGCCGCGTACGCTGTCTCAATCATTCTTTTACCTCTTTAAAATCATTTTCTAATTTATTAATTAACTCATCTAATGATGATGCAATAATAGCATTTCTCAGTTGTGCCATTAAATTCTGGTAAAAGTATACATTATGGATTGTCATAAGTCTCGCAGCTAATACCTCATTACATCTATCTAAATGTTTGATATAGGAAATACTGAAGTTCTTACAAGTATAGCACTGACAATTAGGATCTATTGGAGATGTGTTGTTTGTGTATTTTGCATTTCGAATTCTCTTTATACCCTCTGAGGTAAATAACTGTCCATTTCTTGCATTTCTAGTCGGTATTACACAATCAAACATATCAACACCAGCTCTTACAGCATAGGCTATGTCTAATGGTTTACCTATACCCATAACATATCTAGGCTTACTGTCTGGAAGCTTATGCGCATTCTCATCGATTATTTCATGCATAACATCTGACGGCTCACCAACAGATAACCCGCCAAGCGCATATCCATCAAAGTCCATATCTATGAGAGCTTCTCTCGATGTTTCTCTTAGTTTTGGATACATACCTCCTTGTACAATACCAAAAAGTGTTTTTGATGCATAGTTAGCTTTTTTTGAGCGTTCAGCCCAACGAAGAGATAGTTCCATAGATTTTTCTGTCGTTGATAGATCAGATGGATATTTAATACACTCATCAAATATCATCATTATATCTGTATTGATTTTAGTTTGGACATCTATTGAAATTTCTGGTGACATAAATACTTTATCGCCATTAAAAGGAGAGCGGAATTCAGCTCCTTTATCGGAGATCTTTACGTCTTTGCCTAGACTGAATACTTGATATCCACCGGAATCTGTCAGTATTAAGCCATCCCAATTCATAAGCTGATGTAAACCACCAAATTTTTCAATAAGGTCAGTCCCAGGCCTAAGCATCAGATGAAAAGCATTAGATAAAATTATTTCTACATTACATTTTTTTAAATCATTTGTATCCATAGTTTTCACAGATCCATACGTTCCTATTGTCATGAATGCAGGCGTATTAATAGTCTTATTATTCACACTTAAGCTTCCAGCTCTTGCGTGTCCTTGTTTTGATTCTATAGAAAATTTCATATCATACTTTTATTAACATACTATCGCCATAACTATAAAATCTATAGTTATTTTCGATAGCTTGTTCATATAAACCTAATAATTTTTCTCTACCAATCAATGATGCTACTAATAATAATAAAGTAGATTTTGGTAGGTGAAAATTAGTTATGAGACCATCAATTATTTTAAAATTGTACCCTGGTGTTATATATAAATCTGCTTCTCCTTCATAATTACCTGTTAATCCTTTAGTAGCATAATTTTCTAGAGCACGTGTTGTAGTAGTACCCACAGCTATCACTTTTCTATTATTGGACTTTACCTGCATGATGGTCCTCATCAAACTATCTTTGATACGACAGTATTCTGATCCAATTTCATGTATAGAATAATCATCACTATTTAGAGGTTTAAATGTATTATAAGTAACATGAAGTGTTAAATATTCTATTAATACCCCTTTTAATCTTAATTGATCAATAATATTTTTTGTGAAATGTAAACCTGCTGTAGGTGCAGCTACAGATCCTTGATATTGCGCATAAGTAGTTTGATATCTTTTGATATCATCTTCCGTAACTTTTCTTTTAATATATTTAGGGAGCGGGACTTCACCTTTTTTAATGAACACGTCCATTAGATTTTTGTTACTAGAAAGGGTTACATAATTTTTCTCAATATTATCAATAGTAAGAAAATCCATATCATTGATATATAATTTAGAATTAATTGTAAGTTTTCTGGATGAGCTATAAATGCAAACGGCTGTGTTTGAATTTAAACTTTTATGAAAAAGTAGTTCAACTATTCCTCCAGTATCTTTTTTCAAAAAAAGTCTCCCAGGTATCACTTTAGTATCATTTAAAATTAATAAGTCGCCTTTTTGGATATGATCAGGTAAATCTTTAAATACTCTATGTTCAATAGAGTTTCTCTCATCAATGATCATTAACTTTGAATCATCTCTATTTTTGGTTGGATGGCAAGCAATTAAATTTTTAGGTAAATTATAATCATACAATTTAATACTTGTTTTCATAGGGCTGAATTATAGATCATCATCATTGCAAATTAAAAAGAAATTTGTTACAAAATAGGTAGTTCATAGATTCAATCAATACACAAAGGAGTGTAACATGGCATTAATAAAAGGTTTCCCTCATGATGGTATCGTTACCATCAATCGTGTAATTCTTAAAAAAGGCCGTACTTTAGACGAACTGCAAGAAAGAGTGGCTTTAATGTGCGAAAATGTAAAAACATATCACTCAGAAACTGGTTTTATAGGGGGTATGGTTGTTTTGAATAGTGGACAAATATCTAATGAAGGAAGTAATTTAGGTAAAGCTCTAGAAAGTGATCTAAAGGACAAGGAAGCTCTTATAATAACTTATTGGAAATCATATGAAGAACATGAAAACTCTCATAAAAGTGATAAGTTCCAACCTTTATTCCAAAAAGTAATAGATCTTTGTGAAAATGGAAATGAAGAAATAGTCTATGATATGCTCTGGCAAGGTGAGGCATATACGCCTGAGATGGCTAAAATGGCTCAGTCTGCAAAAGAAGAAAACAGCTAAACTATTGGCGGGTTCTTTTTATTAGTTCTTTTATGGCGTCCGCCAATTAATTTATGCTTTTTTAATTTTTCATCTAGTTCTTCTAGTGTTGTATCTTCTAAACGAATATCTCTAGAGAGTAAAAACTGTTTTTTAAAATATATGACACCGAATATTACGAGAACAATGAGAACAATATATGTGATATAATCCATTATTCTGTAATGATAACACATAAATAAATAATATTATGCCACTGTGGTGGAATTGGTAGACACGAGGGACTCAAAACGAAGACGGATGCATCAGATGCCTTGGTAATGCTTATAATTTGTAAATTTTAGTCACAAACATTGCACAAACATTTATCCGTACATACACCTTTCCAAAGTGTTTGTGTTTTTGATAGAATAAATTACTCATGGCGATATGGCGGAATTGGTAGACGCGTCGGACTCAAAATCCGATTCTGGCAACAGAGTGACAGTTCGAGTCTGTCTATCGCTATAAATATTAATAAGTCATCTCAGATTGAAATACCCAAATAGCATCATCGTCATCTAATTTATCAATATCAAATCTTAGACTGTTTTGACTTATACAACTAGAATATTGATTGATAATATTCTTATCATTAATTAAGAAGTTAAGCAAATCAGTTATAATATCAAAACATGCAAGAGTTGATATATTAGATTCATTTGATTTTGCATGCATCACATTGTTCCTTTTAATTTTGAATTCTTTAAATCTACTCTGTGATATTAAGTCAGAATATAATGTACTGTCACATCTTTGATCTATATATTTTGCTTTAATAATGTAATCAGGGACTTCTCGACCATCAATACCCTTATTATTTCTATAAAACTCTAACCATTCATTGTTTTTAATTTCAGGAAGACTTTTTTTAGTAATGTTTCTATATCTTAATCTTTCCGAATAAAAATCATCTAAATTCTTATAGTCTTTTCTCTTTGGTTCTTTGATTGAATGTTTCATATAATCTTTATACAAGTCTGTATATCTATTTGTTTTATAGAAGTAATGATCTTTATATTTTATATTATTAAAAAAACACTTACTTCCAGATACATTAAATACGAAGGTTGTTAGTATTTCCTCAAAAAAACTATAAAGTATTGAACAAAATACAATCTCTGAGAAATGTGGTCCTGCGGCGCTTAATGATGGATCTAATATTTCCTCGACTGGATAATTAATTGCAAATTCAAAATCATCAATTTCTTTAATTTTTCTTTCGTTAATTCCAGGAGTGACTGTGCTATTTTTATTATGTGTTTTTCCTTCCCATATTTCACGATATTTTTTTAGAAGTTGATTGGATCTAATTTTATTATTCTCTGAGTTAATTAATGAAGAAGAATAAATATTCCAATATTCAATGGATAAAAATTGATAATGATTAAATAGTTCATAAATTTCGGTGTCAGAAAGTTGTGAGAAAAACCCTGGTGTAAAGACATGTTCGTACTCTGAAGAAAATTTTTCCCATTCTTCATCATCACCAAGTGTTATTAATTTAAATAGTTCGTCGTATAAGATAGGTTTAAATTTACTCATTGTATTGATTTTAATATTCTTTCATTTCTTTGTGAAATAAATTTTGTCGTATTATCTTTATAAGTAATATATTCTTCTACGTTGCATGGTAGTGCTGGACTATCGAAATCTTTAAAAGGTATAAGATATTTAATAGACGAATAATCACTTGATACTAAATCTTGAAGTAAAAAGAAATCAACATAACCTTGAAAGTTATCAAATAGTTTAAAATATGATTTATATCTTTCTATAGTCTCACTAAGTGGACTTTTTTCATTTTGATAAAACAATCGAATACATTCTAATGTTAGGTCGAATCTATCTTTTATCTTGCGATTAGTACCTCGAGCACCATTAAATGTCATCTTATTATCAATTCTTTTGCAAGGATATATGATATAAGAACCTATTGTGCTACATAGTTTATAAAACGAATCTATTTCACTTAAGGGAATCTGATTGACTATATCAGAAATACTTTTAGTACGACTGTATGTATGACCTATACAATCACTTGATAAATAAAATTCTCCTAATTGAGATCTGTGATGTAATAACTGTCTTGTCTCAAGATCAAGACTAAACATAGTTCCATTGGGTAATCGTTTATTCCATAAAATTTGATGGTACTTTCTTAACGTTGGACTCCATGTATCTGGATCTTTTCCTTCAGGAGTATCCGAGAACATATCAAAAGTTATATCAATCATGAACTAGAGACTTCTCTTATTTAGTACCAGAACCCTAGTGCATCTTTATTTGTTGATATGTTTACCTTCCTATAAAATTCCTCTGTACCGTCAACTTTATATTGATCTAGAAGACAAAATTGTTTTTCCATATCAGTAAGTTTATCTATATATTTTTGCCTACTATTTAGAGGGAACGCAGTTGTAACGAAAGTGTATCGTCCTGGTTGTGAAAGTTTAAAATTAAATTCTTTATTAAAAAACTCTGCGTCCTCTTCGATTATCCTGAAAAAATCACCAAAGTGCATAATTACTATATGAAAAGAAAATTTCGCTTTTAACATATCTTTTAATTGTCTTTGAATCCCTACATCACCTTTGGTGTGAGAAGACTTCATAATCATGCGTTTATTTTGTTGAACTAAACCTGTTGAACCACCTTGGTATATCTTTACTTTTGTCTTCTCTTTAACCATGATAACGCCTCTTTTACACTTAATTCATTAGTTTGGGGTCCTACTCTTAAATAAAGTTTACCGTTAACATAAGAAACTTCATCATCAGGTAATGGTCTACAATTTATTCTACATACTATTTTTCTAGATGAGTCTTTATCACTTAAAGAAGCATATTCAAATTGAAACTTAATATATTTTTCAATTACTTCAAATTTATCCATTAGTTTTCTCATTTGAAAAAGAATATGTCTCTCAAATTGATCATTGTCTTTATAATTATAATCTTTCTCTATACCAGTAACCTCCCCATCGTCTTCGATACCAATCATAAGGTTACCACCTCTTTCATTAAGAAAACCGCATACTGCTTTGAGGTTACTTTCAACCATATACTCTTTTTTAATGCCTGGATTTCCAGAAAAAGTGCTTTTCCTTTCATGAGTGCGAGATTCTTCTTGATGCACTAACTCAATAAAATCATTTTTCTCTTTTTCTTTTAAGATATTAAATTCTTTCTTTCTTTCATCTAATTCAGTCGGTATGAATTTATATAAATGATTAAGTTTCTTATTAGGTTCATCTTCTAAACTTGAAATAAAATGTTTAATTTTAGTATCAATATGTTTTTGATATCTTATCTTCCCACAGTAAAAATACTTATCATTAGTAATTTTATTCTTAAATTCATATTCATCTTTATGATAATACTCTCTAACAAACAACAGGCATTGATATAATTTTGAGGTAAAGTCTTTTATTAAAGGACTCTCAAGATTCATATTAGTAGGTCCATCCCAACAGAAAATATTTTCCTCCATATCAAAATAGTCAAGATGACGATAATTATGCTCTTCCTTCTCTTCTCTTGACATTTCAGACTCATTTTTAGGAAGTTCTGCGGTGTAGGTTTTGTCTAGAGTGATAAGCAAGATTAAACGATTATTTATCTTTCCAATACCCCCATAAATGTTTTCAATTTCAGATGTCTTAAACAACTTATCTAATTCTTGTTTAGTATATTCATTGCCAATAATTAGATCAGAGGGCAGTTTATCATGTATATCAATCATTATTTAAATTATAGTCTATAACTTAAAAACTTGTTTTAGAACAAGTAAGCACTCTTTTCGAGAAAAAAGTTTAAAAGTAGAGAGGTGTGGTAAATGAATAAGTATCTTACCTGTGCTGTCTTTATATCTTGTTATTTTAATATCACCCCAACCTGAATCAAAAATTTTCTCTTTTTTAAAATCAGAAATAGAAGTCATATTTTTTGCAACATCATTACCAACGCAAATGAGTAAGTTAATCTTATCTAGAGTTTTGTGCCAGAAATATTTGCCTAGCATTAGACCTGCATTTCTCTGATCACGAGAAAATGATGTCCATGATTTACCTCTAAATGGACAAATTGTGCCAGTAAGAATATCTGAGGGATTCTTATTGAGAAGTTTGCACAGTTCTAAAAATTGATGAGTAATAGGAGATTTAGTAGTATGCATTTCTATTTCATATGAATTACCTCTCTCATCAGATAACAATCTAATATCTGCCTCATCAGGCATTTTACTGCCAGGGTTTAATGATATAAACGCAATCGAAGAGTGTTCAATAGTTGACCATGGACAATATAGCAATTTGTATCCCTCGGTAAAATTATACTTGGTTTCAATATCTAAGATTTTATTTTTAATTTTTTCTTTATCCATATTAGTATCTTTATTCTGATAAATAATAAAAGCAAGTAAAAAAAAATACTTTTTTATTATGAAAAATAATTATTATGTTTACTGATATTTGTAAGTCAAATTTTCTACTACAATCTGTATAGAGTAGGATTGTTGATCGGATAGATATCAGATTGAATGGATTATCACAAAAAAAGAGAGTAGTTGAGATGCACTCGTTACTCTCTTTTTGTATTACACAATTATATGTGTTTAGTCTTTATATTTTGTATCTATATATTTGAAACCTTTTTTTTCTAAGATCTTGACCAAATTTTTCATGATGTCATCTTTAGAAGTTTTTTGATTTCCTATTTCTTCAAAAAAGATGAGATCTTTATTTTTATCTTTTTTACTTTTGAAATAGTCTTTGATAGTCTGAATAGATAATTTCATTATATTCTCCTTTAGCGTTTGTTTAATGTCCCAGCAAGTAGAGTAATTTCTAAATCAAGACAGACTCTATTATAGCACTTATGAATATCTTATGTAAAAAAAATATTAAAAAATGTGTTAAAATCTTGTAACTGTTGGGTTGGTGCAGACAATGCACTCAAGATCCCTTTTTCGCAAGAAAGTATCGGTTCGAGTCCGATCAGTGGTATTAAAAAAATGTTTGAGTATATTGAAAAAAGTTTAAAAAAAAGAGGGATTAAATTAGATTCAGCACAATCAGATTTGATTCACAAAATGATTGAATCTATTCAACCTGAAAAAGATTTAACAAATAAATTAGAAAATAAAGATTCCAAGAAAGGTTTCTATATATGGGGAGATGTTGGAACAGGTAAAACTTTAATTACAAAATCTTTTATTAATTTACTAACAGAAAGAAAAGCATCATTCCATTACATGGAGCTCATGCAGATCGTACATGATGAATTATCTGGCTTGTCAGGTAAAAAAAATCCTTTGAATATTGTAGCTAGATCTTTAAGTAAAAAATGTAAAGTTATATTTATTGATGAATTTCAAGTTGAGGATATATCAGACGCGATGATTATCGGAAGCCTACTAAATCAGCTCATTAAATTAAATGTTACTCTGTATTTAACTTCTAATACACATCCAGAAGAATTATATAAAAATGGTCTACAGAGAGAAGTGTTTATTAATGAGATGAAGATTATGCAAGAATCAATTAATCTATATAAAGTAGAAGGCTTGGTAGATTATAGATCAAGAAATATTGTTAATATGTATAATGATAATGTAAATCAAAATTATGATGATAAAGATATTGTAAAGTTTTTAAAAAATAATTTTGAAAATCTAACTTTTAATAAAAAGTACTGTATCAATTCTAGAAGTTTTAGTTGTAAAGCAACATCATGTGATTTTTTATGGATTTCTTTTTCAGACTTCTTCAAAGAGCCTGGAGGAGATAAAGAATATATTGAGATGTCAGAAAACATAGAGTGGATCTTTATAAATGATTTTATTATTTGTAATGATGATTCAGCCGATCTTATCAGAAGGTTTATATCCTTTATAGATATTTGCTATAGAAACAAAATAAAGATTAAATTTTTTTTTAATAACTGCTCATATAATCATATTTATACAGGTGATAAACTTATAGAACTTTGGAGAAGATGTAAAAGTAGACTTAATGAAATGCAGACACTAGAATATTTAACATAAATCAAGAGGATTAAAATGAATAAAACATTTATATATGGGATTGGAAACGCACTTGTGGATAGTGAATATAAAATCACTGACGAAGAGCTCTTACAACTTAATTTAACAAAAGGCTGCATGGAACTTAATGATGTAGATAATCATAATAAATTAAGCAATCAACTTAAAAAAGAATATGGGGTTGTAAAAATGATGCCTGGAGGATCAGTTGCAAATTCATTATATGCACTTGCGCAATTTGGAGAAAACGTGTCGTTCACTGGAAGAGTCGCAAAAGATAATGTAGGTGCAACATTTGAAGAATCCTTGAAATTTGTTGGAATGCAATCTGCGATTAAACAAGTCAAGGATGGAATTACTGGAGAATGTATTGTACTTATAACGCCTGATCATGAGAGAACAATGTACACCTACCTTGGCGTTTCATCTGATTTATCTATAAAGGATGTTTCGAAAGAAGCAATTATGAACTCGGAGTATATCTTGATTGAAGGTTATTTAGTCACTTCCGATGAAACAAATAATGTTGCAAAACATTGCTTAGATATAGCAAATGAAAATAATATTAAAAAAATCATTACTTTATCAGATCCGAATGTAGTAAATTTTTTTAAAGATAATATGATGGAATTGATTAATAAGAAATTTGATATTATATTTTGTAATAAACAAGAAGCATATAATATCTCTTCATCAGATAACATAGATGCTGCTGTAGAATTTCTTAATAAGTTTTCTGATGAAATAATAATTACTTCAGGTAGTGATGGCGCATATGTGTATCATGACAATGCTCTTACACATGTATCCTGTGAAAAAGTTGTACCAGTTGATCTAACAGGTGCAGGAGATATGTTCTTAGCTGCATATCTTTCATCAAAAGCTAAAAATAAAAATATTTCTGAATCTATCAAATTTGCAAATAAATGTTCTGGAAAAATTATTCAAGAATATGGTCCTAAGTTTGATAGTGAAAGTGAGTATAAAGCGCTTTACTCAGATTTATAAAGAATTTACAATTTTCTCTATCTCTTTATTTGGATTTGAACTCTCGGTGATACTTCTTCCAATGACTAAATAATTAGAGCCTAGTTTTAGAGCTTCTTGTGGGGCAATAACTTTATGATGATCATTGGTATTATTATTAGTTCTTATACCAGGTGTTACAAATATTTTATTATCTGCTTTAAGAGTATCTATATCATATGGTGAACACACGAAACCATCTATATTTGCATCTAGACCAATATCTTTTAATCTTTTTAGTTGATCTGATCTATTGCAGCCATATATTCTTATACAATCATCATCTGTTAAGCTCGTTAACGCAGTAACTCCGATTAGTTTTGAATTAGATTGACAGTCCTTCTTTGCATTCATCGCTGCTATAGCCATATCATAACCGCCAGACAAATGTATGTTTAACATCCAAACATTTAGTGAAAAAGCAGATATACATGCTTTATAGACTGTGGTTGGAATATCATGAAATTTTAAATCTAGGAAAACCTCAAATCCCTTATCATGAAGTTCAAGTATAGTTTTAGGGCCATATTTTGTAAAAAGTTCTTTTCCAATTTTAAGACGGCAAAGATTTGGATCTATGTTATTTATCAATTTTGATACTTCTTGACTATTATTATAATCTAAAGCAATAATAATTTTTTTAGAATCAATCATTAATTGCTACCCTATCACTTATAGTATTAGGCTTAAATGTTTCCCAATGATTACATGATGGACATTGCCATATATGATTTCTTACAGAATGTCCGCAATTACTACAGTTATATGTGAGGAAGTTTTCTCCAATCAGAGTTAGTATATCTAAATTAGTTTTCGACTCATTACTGTTCATGCTCTTCTCTGAGTATAAATTATCAAATATATTTGCAAATACATTTTTTCTTATTCTGTTTATATATTCATCTGGTGAACAATAACCGTTAATATTAAACATAAATTCATAAATTTGAGGTGAAAATCGATCTTCACTAGAAAATTCAAGAATAATATCTGAAATCCTTTTATCAATATCTTTGTCTTGATGAATAGTGGATAATTCAATTATTTCATTAGCCAATATTACTAGAAATGAAGAATCTAAACGGACGAGATTAAGAAGATTTTCTATAGCACTACTTGGGTTAGATTGAATATTTAACTTAAATAACATTGAATATGGTCTTCTACTAGAGTCATTAATATTAATTGCTTTTCTTAATACTGTAATAGCTTTATTTAATTGATTATCCTTTTGATATTCACTCGCTTTTTCACAATAGTATTGTGAGATTAAATCATTAATTGAAAGATTTCTTATTTGATCCTTATTGATATTTTTAGTTAATTTGATAGCACTGTCCCAATCTTTTGAAAGTTCATATATCAACAAGAGATATTCTGAACATGATTCTTCATATGATTTATTTTTTTGTAAGTTATAGAGGATTTTTTCAGATTTATCATAAAGACCAGCAGAGAAGAAATCTTTACCAAGCTCATAAAGAGTTTGATTTTTAATTCCTCTATCTAGTTTTGGTCTTGATAGTAAATTTTGATGTATTAAAATGGCCTTATCAAATTCTCCTCTTCTTCTGTAGACGCCTCCTAACGCTAAGTGGGTTTCAATAGTAGAGCTATCCACATCTATAAGATCTGTAAATATTTTTAGAGCTTTATCATTTTCATCATTTAAAAGGTAGTTAAGGCCACGATAGTATTCCGCACTATAAACATTGTTTGATAAGCTTTCTTTTTGATATTTTCTGGTTGTTAGAAAAATGAAAAGCAAAAAAATGACAATAAGTATAATAAAAATTTCTATCATTCAGTTCCATCTCTTAATGGATTTCTTCTAAGATTATCAAGTTCCTCTTGGTTATTCTGGAGTGAGATCTTCATTTCACGATATTTTTTTTTATATGAGAAGATTGTAGCAATAAGATATATAGATGTTGTTACTACACCCGCTATGAAAGAGTATAGAATTATAATAGATAATGGTAGTTCATAGGTTTGTAAATAAAAGCTAATCTCTGTAACTTTAAAGTTATAAGTTGATATTACAACTGAAATTATAATTAATATAGATGTGAATATTAGAAAAAACAGTCTACCCATATCTATATTCTAATGTAATTTAACGAAATTGAATAGATTATATATTATTAACTCTAGACTTGAGTTCTTTACTAGGTTTGAAATGCACAGTGTTCCTTCTTTCTAGCGCAATCTTTTCACCCGTTTTAGGGTTTCTAGCTATGCGTGACTTATGTGTGTGAAGACAAAATGTACCAAAACCTCTAATTTCAATTCTATTGCCCGAATATAGGTTCGAACCCATATAATCAATGAGCTTTTTTATAGAATACTCAGTATCAGCTAGACTAAGACTGTTTTTCTCAGATACAAGATTTATAATGTCAGATTTATTTACTATCACTTGATAAAGTACAAATTACTTGAAAGTTTTTCTTATCAATTGATTTTATGTTGCATTTTACAGATTGAGCTACTTCTAACGTATTACTTTCTAATATTTCACGAAGTTCTTTTTGAAGAAGCTTAAGTGTACCATTGAGATTATTTTTTAATTTCAGATATACACCAGTATCAGAAATACTAACTATATCAGCAGACATCTCAGAACCGACTTCAATACTATCCGTGAGAGAATTAAAATTTAATTCAATAAATTGCTTTAACCCTAGAGATATCCTCTCTCTTTCGGCGTCAATAGATAGAACAATTGTCTCTATCACATCACCTTTTTTATATGTACGAATAAAATCCTCAGGTTTACCTAGGTTTGTGACATCAGATATATGAACCAATCCATCAATGCCACCTTCCAGACCAACAAAAATACCAAAATCTGTTATAGATTTAATTTCACTTTTAATGACATCGTTTTTGTTATGTCGAGACGAAAAATCTGACCAAGGATTTGGCAAGCATTGTTTGTAACTCAGAGACAATCTTCTTTTTTCATCATCGATCTCAATGACCTTAACATTTATCTTATCTCCGAGGTTGAGTACTTTTTTAGGACTTATATTTTTATTAGTCCAATCAAGCTCAGACGTTCTGATCAATCCTTCAATACTATCTCCAAGATCAACGAATACACCATAATCAGCGATGTTTACAACTTTACTTTCGTATGTAGCATCAAGCTCAATATTTCCCTCTACTTTATCCCAAGGGTCATCAGTAAGTTGTTTCATTCCAAGGCTCACTCTATTTTTTTCGTCATCAAATTTGAGTACCTTAACATCAATCTCATCACCAACTTTTAATATTTCTTGAGGATGATTAATACGTTTCCAAGATATATCTGTGATATGAAGTAAACCATCCATACCACCCAAATCAATAAAAGCACCGTAATCTGTTAAATTCTTAACAAACCCTTTAGTAACATTTCCTTCTGCGTATTTTTCTTTTATTTCTTCAGAACTAGAATTTTGATCCAATAATACTGCCTTTCTTGATAAGACGATATTATTTCTAATCTTGTCCATTTTTATAATTTTAAAGTCTAAAGTTTTACCTTCCAGATAATCAGTTTCTTTGGTTGGTCTTACATCAACAAGTGATCCTGGAAGAAATGCTTTTACATCCATTAGCTCAACAGTAAACCCACCTTTGACTTTTCCACAAACTTTACCTGGAACAATTTCTTGGTTTTTTAATAATCCTTCTAATGTTGACCAAACTTTTTTCCGTTTAGCCTTATCTCTGGACATGATTGTTTCTCCATATCCGTCCTCAACTATATCAAGAGTAACTTCGACTATATCTCCAATAGCAACTTCTAACTCTCCATTCGAATTTATAAACTGACTTTTTGGAATTATACCTTCAGATTTCAGACCTGCATTTGTGATAACGAAGTCATTTTTTATATCTATGACGGTTGCAGGAATAATTTCTCCGACATTCATATTTAGCTGTGAAATATTTGATTCTATTAGTTGTTCAAATTCTGATGTTGTAGTCATATGTTATATTCAATTAATTGTTTGTAATAGTATACAAATTTAATATTTTATCAACAATTGCATCGGGTTTTACGTGAGAAGTATCTAATATATGTGCATTATTAGGTATTTTAAGGGGTGATATGTCTCTATTTATATCACTATCATCTCTTTTCTTGAGAGAATTGTATATATCCTGATAGTGGACATCATCGCCTTTATCTATAAGTTCTTCAAATCTTCTTCTTGCTCTTATATTAATTTCCGCAGTAATATATATTTTCAATTGTGCATCTTTAAATACTTCTGTACCCATATCTCGACCATTTGCAATTAAGCCATTGCCTTGAACGCAAGAATGTTGAAGGTTATACATACTTTCTCGAACTTGAGGTACTTTTGAAACTATCGATGCAGCTAAACCAATATTTTCGTCATAGAGAAGAGAGTCAATTATTTTATTTTTATAATAGACTTCATATTCATGAGAGTTGATATTTGGTTTTAATGATATTTTAGATACTAATCCGGGGTAGTCTTTGACCATATCAAGTGAATCATACATGTCACATGCAATATAACCTGCTGACCTATATAATTTACCACTATCTAATAATTTAAAGTTTAGCTTTTTTGCAAGTAATCTCGATATTGTTGATTTTCCTGAACTACTAGTACCATCAATAGTAATTATATAAGTAGGATTAAAGTTCATAAATATCAGCTCTTTGTTCTCTCATTAGATCAATAAAGTTTGGAAATGATGTAGAGATATTTTTCGTATCAGTAATAGTAATAGATTTTTTTGAGATTAGTGCAGCTATCGAAAATGCCATGGCAATTCGATGATCACCGTAACTATTTATTTTACCACCCAATATTTCTCCGCCATTTATTTCGATTGAATCAAGTGTTGATGTAGATTTAATGCCCACTGCATTTAATCCCTCTTCCATTGATTTAATCCTATCGCTTTCTTTATATCTTAATTCTTCTATACCAGATATTTTAGAAACTCCTGATGAAACAGCACATGCAATAAATAATATAGGTAATTCATCTATTAATGTTGATATTATTTCTCCACCTAAATTTAAGGATTTAAGATGACTTGATTTAATTATTAAATCTCCTATTTCTTCATTTGAATCAAGTCGTTTATTGATTATAGATATATTAGCACCCATTTTTTTTAGAACAGTTATAATACCAACTCTATACTTATTTATATTTATATTAGGAATTTTGATTTCAGAATTTTTTAATATTAGCGCAGCAACAATAAAAAAAGCAGCTGATGAAATATCAGAGCCGATATTTATATCTTTTGCTATGAGGGGTTGACAGCCTTTAAAACTAATCTCATGTTCAGATTTATTCATATCATAGCCTAAATATTCAAGTAAGTTTTCAGTATGATCACGTGTAACAATATCTTCATAAAATTTTGATTCTCCTTCTATGAATAACGCAGCTAACATCAGGCACGATTTCACCTGAGCACTTGCTACATCTTGTTTATAATTTATAGGTAAGAGTTTTGTATTACCTGTAATTTTTAAAGGTGCCTTAAAATTATTAGAATCTATCATTGCTCCGTGCGCGACTAAAGGATTTATAATTCTCCTCATCGGTCTTGTATTAAGTGATTCATCTCCAGTGATAGTTGAACTGAAATTCTGGACAGAGAGAATGCCTGTTAATAGCCGAATAAGAGTTCCAGAATTCCCAGCATCTATAGTCTTATTTGGCTTTTTAAGATTATTAAGACCTATTCCTTCTATCATTATTTGTTCATTAAAGGCTGTAATTTTAGCCCCTAGACTTCTCATAGCAGAAATAGTTTTAAGACAGTCATCAGATTTAAGAAAATTAGTTATTATAATTTTACCCTTAGCCATGGAACCTAGAATTATACTTCTATGTGAAATTGATTTATCTCCTGGAATAATCACCTTGCCAAGGAATGGCTTAGATTTGTTAACAATCAGATTATTCGAAGAGCTCATTTAGTTTTAATTTGTATTTTACTTAAAAGACGTTTTATTTTATTTACATCTGATTCTGATATCATTTTTTTTAGATTTGAAATATTTTTTTCAATGCGGTTGATAGACTTAATTAAATTAGATCTATTATTTACAAATATATCTGTCCACATCTTAGGGTCACTTTTACTAAGTCTAATATGCTCTTTTATGCCTCCTCCAAGAAGTAATGATAAATTATCATTTATAATTGATTGAGGTAATGACTGTACAAAAATATAAGACATTAAATGTGCGATATGGCTAGTCTGTGACATTAAAGTATCATGTTGATTCTTTGTTAAATTATATGTAAATGAACCTAATGATTTCCAAAAGTTATTTAATGATTTGTAGGTAGAATTACTACACTTAGGTTTGTCGATTAAAAAAATAATTTTATCTTTATACATATTTGATTGATTATTCTGAACACCAGATTTTTCAGAGCCAACCATTGGATGAGAGCTTAAATAACTTATTTTTGTTTTTAATAATATTTTATAAATATTATTATGCATATTCCCTTTAGAGCTTCCAATATCTGTAAGTATAGATTTTTTTGTTACTACCTTACTCAACTTCAAAGTAAGTCTTTCATACGAACTTACAGGTGTGCATAATATAATCAAATCAGGATGCTCAGTATCGCTTATTTTAGATATAGCATTATCTATTATTTTATTTTTTAAAGCATAATCTAAGGATTTAGAGTTAGTATCAAAACCAGTTATTTTTTTTGAAATTTTATTTTTTTTAATTGACTTGCATAATGAAGCACCCATCATGCCAATACCGACAATAAGTATATTATTATATTTTATCACTATAAAACAACTTCATATGTTTAATAAAAATATTATTATCATGGGGAGTTCCTAGTGAAACACGAAGGTAATCCGTGAGTCCATAATTAGTCAAAGGTCGAACTATCACTCCATTTTTAAGCAGATATTCAAATAGTTGTTTTGATCTTTTACCCGCTCTGAAAGTAATAAAATTACAATAGGTCCCTAAATAATCAATAGATAACCTATTAAAAAGTTCAGTAAGTTTAATCCTAGCAATATCATTATTCTCTTTACTTACTCGCGTGAACTTAAAATCTTTTAAGGCTAATAGTGCAGCTTTTTGGGCAAATAGATTACTGTTAAATGGTTGTTTATAATTTTTTAATATAGATATATTATCTCGTGATGAAATCCCGTATCCAACTCTCAGGGATGCTAAGCCATAAATTTTAGAAAAAGACCTTGTCACATATAAGTTTTTATATTTATTGATTAGACTGACTGCAGTTTTATTAATCTTTGGATTTAAGTACTCATAATAAGCTTCATCAATAATTACAGAAGTATTTTTAGGTAACGACTGAAGAAAGTTATCAATTTTTGATAAATCAATGTAGGTTCCGGTTGGATTTGCAGGATTTGCAATAAATATTAATTTAGTTTTTTTTGTAATCTTTTTTATAACTGATTCCAAATTAATGCCTAAATAGTTTTCAGAGGCTTTATCATTATCTGGTTTTGTTACGATAATTTTTGCATTTTGAAGTTTTGATATAATTTCATAAACTAGAAATGAATGCTTTGGTATAATAACTTCAGATTTATTATCTACTTTTGCTCTGACAATAAATTCTAGAATTTCATTGCTACCATTGCCTAGAATAATATTATTTCTAGTCATCCTGTGACCAACAGTATCAGCTAATAATTTATGTAGCTCATCAGGATTACTTTCTGGATAAAGATTTAATTTATGATTTGATTTTTTAATGAAAGATAGTACGTCATTTGAAACAAATGGATTTTCATTTGAAGCAAGCTTAATAACTTTTTTTAATTTATATTTTTTTTGGATATCATGAATATTGAATCCAGGAGTGTATTTTTTTATATTTTTTAGATTCACTGATCTATGCTCTTTGGATATGATCCCAGACATTGAAAAAATCCAGCGAACGACTCAATTTTAGTAAGTGCGTTATAAACTTTTTTTTCACTTATGTGCCCTGATATATCAATTAAGAATAAGTATTCCCAGTTTTTTTCTTTTGTTGGTATAGATTCAATTTTAGTCATTGATATCTTATTATTTGCTAAAACTTCTAACGCTTTTGATAACGCTCCCGCTTTATTTTGTAACGACATAATGAAGGTAGTTTTATCATTTTTAGATTTAGAGACTTCAGTATTACCAATTATTAGAAAACGTGTCGTATTATTATGAACATCATGTATATTTCTAGCAATGATTTTTAACTTATAGAGTTTGCTGCAAATTTCGTTGGCTATGCATGATGAATTCTTGTGTTTTTTTGCAATAAGGGCAGCTTGTGCATTGCTATCTGAGGCTATATATTCGGCATTTGGATAATTTTTAGATAACCATGAGCTGCACTGAGATAACGTCTGGTTATGTGCATATATTTTTTTAATACCAGTCACAGAGTTACTCTGTGACATTAAGCAGTGTTTAATTGGGATATTTTGCTCTCCACAAATGTTAACTTTATATTTTATGAGGAAATCTAATGTGCTTTTGATGCTTCCTTGATTTGAATTTTCAACAGGAACAACTCCATAGTCGCAAGTGTTGTTTTTAACAGAATCAAATACTTCATGAATATTATTTTTGCTATTTTTTTGAATACTACTACCAAAGAATTTGGTCATAGCAATCTCACTATATGTTCCTATTGGTCCTAAGAAGGAGACATTAAGATTTGTTTCAAGTGATAGACAAGACGATATTATTTCCCTGTATATATTATGAATGTGATCTGCATTAAGAGGTCCTTTATTAAGAGTTCTTAAACTTTTAATAATTTGAGATTCTCTTTCAGGTCTAAATATAATTTTATTATTTGATGATTTTTTGTAGTCAGCAACTTGTTTAGCAATATTTGCTCTTTGATTCAAAAGATCTAGTAACTTTTCATCTATTTTATCTATATTAGTTCGAAATTTCTTTAGCATTATTTAATCATTCGCGCGTTCAGATGATACAGCTGATATTTTCTCATCATCCGACATATCTTGCAATCGAACACCTTGAGTATTTCTATTAATTGTTTTCATATCAGAGGCTGATATCTTAATTGTTTTTCCTTTATTTGTTATTAGTATTATATGGTCTGTATTATCTAAATTTGCAGCACCTACAACCTGACCATTTCGATCTGAGGTTTTTATAGAAATGACCCCTTGCCCGCCTCTATTTTGTTCGTTGTACGAATCAACAGATATTTTATTACCAAAGCCATTCTCAGTAACAAATATAACTTGGCTACATTGTACATTTAGTGATGAAATAATCTTTGAGCCTCTAGGAAGTTTGATGCCTGTGACACCTTGCGTTCCTCTCGATCTTTCTCTAATTTGCGACTCTGAAAACATAATTGATTTACCACTTGTTGAAGACAAAATAATTTTATCATTTCCAGTCGTATGCAATGCGTTAAATAAATAATCATTGCTTTTTAGAAGAATAGCCTTAAGCCCGCTATTACGTACCTTTTTAAATGATGATAATGACATTCTATTAACCATGCCATCTCTTGTTGTTAAGAATAAATAACTATCCTCATCGAAATTTTTAATCGCTAATATTGCTGATATAGATTCATCAGATTCAAGGGGGATAATATTGTTTATAGATTTTCCTCTAGCCTGTCTACTAGTATCTGGTATGTCAAATACTCTTATAGAAAACGCTTTGCCCTTGGTAGAAAAGCATAGTACCGTATCATGAGTATGAGCACATACAAGTAGCTTTGCTTTATCTCCTTCTTTAAAATTTGCAGCATTTATGCCTCTTCCACCACGTTTTTGACTTCTAAATTCTGTAATTGGCATACGCTTGACATAATTTGCATCTGTAAGTACAACTATAACATCTTCTTTTTTAATCATGTCTTCTCTATTTAATAGACCTTCATCTTGTGAGATTTGTGATTTTCGCTCTTGTCCATATATGTCCTTAATCTCTAATAATTCACTAATCATTAAATTATTGAGCTCTTGAGGATTAGATAGGATACTTAAATATTCTCTAATAGATGTGATAGCAGAATTATAATCATTTAAAATTGTGTCTTGCTCCAAGTTTGTCAACTTGTTAAGTTTCATATCTAATACAGCTTGGGCTTGCTCCTCGCTAATTTTATATTTTTCATCTTTCGATCCAACTTTATTATCAACTGTCATAAAGTCTTTACAGTCATTTATTAGTTTAGATAGAACCCATTTATTTTTAGTTGTTCCCCATGTTTTATTTATTATTTTTTTCTTAGCTTCATCTGTAGATTTTGATTTTTTAATCAAATCAATCATTTCATCTATGTTATCTAAGGCTATACTTAGACCTTCAAGCACATGAGCTTTGCTGTATGTCTTATTCAAAAGATATAATGTTCTTCTTGTAATGATTTCCCTACGATGCTTAATAAACTCTTGCAGAGCTCTTGGTACACTTATAGTGCAAGGTTCGCCATCAACTAAACAAACCATATTCACTGAAAATGAAGTTTGTAAGTTGGTTTGTTTGTATAGACTACTTAAAATAACATCAGGTTGTTCGCCCTTTTTTAGTTCAATAACAACTCTAAGGCCATCTCGATCAGATTCATCTCTAAGATGACTTATGCCTGTGATTTTTTTATCTCTAACTAATAAAGCTATTGATTCAATTAGCTTTGCTTTATTTACTTGGTATGGCAGTTCATTAATGACTATAGAGCTTTTATCTTTTTTTTCTTCGATAGAATGAATGGCTCTAATTTTAAAAGAACCACGGCCCGTTTTTATAGCATCATTAATCCCTCCGTTATCTTTGATTTCAGCTCCCGTGGGAAAGTCTGGACCTTTAAATCCTGTTTGAATTATAAATTGTTCTATATAATCATCCTGGCCTAATGTCGGATCATTAATTATAGCTATGACTCCATCAACGACTTCATTCAAGTTATGAGGTGGAATATTTGTAGCCATGCCTACTGCAATACCAGATGCTCCATTTATAAGTAAGTTAGGTATCCTAGTTGGTAAAACTGTAGGTTCATTTTCCGACCCATCATAATTTGGATTAAAGTCCACAGTATTTTTATCTATATCAGATAAAAGCTCGTGAGATAGACGAGACATTCTTACTTCCGTATACCTCATTGCAGCTGGAGAATCTCCATCTATTGAACCAAAGTTACCTTGTCCATCAACCAGTGGGTATCTCATTGAGAAGGGCTGAGCTAATCTTACAATTGTGTCGTATACTGCAGTATCACCATGTGGGTGATATTTACCAATAACATCGCCTACAATTCTAGCTGATTTTTTATATGCCTTGTTGTAACCATTGTTTAGTTCATGCATTGAATAAAGTACTCTTCTGTGGACTGGTTTTAGCCCATCTCTCACGTCCGGCAATGCTCTACCAACAATGACTGACATCGCATATTCTATATACGAATGACGCATTTCATCGTCAAGTTTAATTTGCGAATATTCAGACATTAATGGTTAATTTTTGAGGCATTTTATGCTCATTATTTTAGCATAAATAGTGATTATAAACGATATAAATTGAGTCACGAACAGGATAGAATTTTATAATGTTAATTGTATCTCCAAAATGGATTTATTTGAACAATACTAAACTAGAAATAGATAAATCTATTCTGATAGATGGTCCTATAATTACAGAAATTTTAAAAAATGAAACTATTGAAAAAAAGTACAAAGGAATATCTAGAATCGAATATCCAAACCATGTATTAATGCCTACATTTACAGAAAGCTATCTTAATTCAAATAATTGTTTAAATAAAATAGAAGTTGAAACAAAAATGAAGTCATTATTAAAAAACGGTGTCACCAGATTATGCATACATGGCAAGAATTATAAAGATATAATGAGTATTGATATTAGTCAGGTAGATATAGTTCATATAATAGAACTAGATGGGAAAACCATTCAGCAGGCAGACATAAAGGAAATGACTGATGTGTTGGACTTTTATAAATCTGATTCAAGTAAGCAGTTTTGTATAAGTCTAAATAATATTATAGATTTTGATCAAGATATTATTATAAAATTATCGTCCATTTTAAATGAAATTGATATTAATTTACATATCAAAGGAAATTGTCTTCAAAATATAACAGACAAGGAAAAAATTAATGATCTAGTAACTTTTTGGAGTGAAATAAATCTAATTAATAATAGTTACTTGCATGGGGCTCTTAGTTTAAATAATTATTGGATAACTAATTTTAAAAAAAAGAACATCACAGCTATAATTTCATATAATGAATTATTAAGTATTGATAATATAATGAAATACCTACATCTACTTGAAAAGAAAACTAAATGTGTTTTGATAACTGAAACATTTAATTCATATGATTTATACCAAATTATTAAAATAATTGAGAAACTAGATACTAACCCAAATAATATTTTTGATAAAAATAAAATTATCAACTGTGTTACAGAAAATGCATCAAACCTTTTTTCTAATTTCATATCTGCAGGATCTATAAAGAGAGGTAATAAGGCATCTTTTAACTTATTTGACTTTACATCAAATCAACTTCTTAAAAATAAGAATTGTAATCCCAAACTAAGCATTCTTGACAAGCAAAGCTTAACTCATGTATGGTCAGCAGGTGAACAATATAAAATGTAATGAATAAAAAAGAGTCTTATCAAGAATCCCATTTTGATGAATTCGCTTATGATTGGTGGAATAAGTCTGGTCACTATAAGCTTCTTCATAGATTAAACCCCGTAAGACTAGAATATATATTATCAAAATGTAACATCCATGGTAAAAGAGTCTTAGATATTGGATGTGGAGGTGGGATTCTTTCTGAACAATTACATAAACAAGGAGCTATAGTAACGGGTATAGACTCATCAAGTAAATCAATCACAATCGCTAGACAACATGCTGAAGAGAAAAATTATGATATAAAATATATTAACAAATCTATTTTTGACATTACTGGTAGTGACAATTTTGATTTTATTGTTTGTTTTGAAATGATTGAGCACATAGACAAACCAAATAAATTAATCAAAAAAATTAATGAGCTAAGCGCAAAAAAATCTGGATTGTTTTTATCTACAATTAACAGGAATCTGAAATCATTTATATTAGCTAAAATAATGGCTGAATATATCCTAAATTATGTACCAAAAGGAACTCATCAATATGCAAAATTCATAACGCCATATGAACTATCAAAAATGGTAGAAAATAATAATTATAATTTAAGTGATATAAGTGGATTAAATTTTAACCCTATAGATGAATCGTTTGTTTTATCAAACAATACTGATATTAATTATTTTCTATATGCAGAAAAATAAAATTAAAGCTGTCTTATTCGATCTAGATGGTACTCTTGCAGATACCTCTCCAGATATGTGTTCATCTCTTAATAGAGTATTAGTTTCTCATAAATTAAAAACTGTAGACTGTATGAATTTAAAAAAGCATATATCTAGAGGGGCTGTCGGTGTTATTGAATATGCATCACATATTAATGGGAGAGATATTGACTCATCACTATTGCGATCAGAGTTTTTAGATGACTATAAACATCATCCTTTTGTTGAAACAAAATTAAATAAAGATATGGATAAGCTACTAAATTATCTGATAAAAAAAAATATAATGATTGGTATAGTAACGAATAAACATTCTAGATATGTTAAAAAAATAATTGATGGTCTAGGCTTAACCAAAAAATTAAATTGCGTAATAACTGGCGATATGGTTCTTAATGCTAAACCAGCAATTGATGGTTTAATTAAGGCAGCTGAAGAGATTCAATGCAACGTTGATGAGATTATCTATGTGGGTGATGATGAAAGAGATATTATTGCTGGTAGAGATGCAGGAATGAATACTGTAGCAGCAGATTTTGGTTTCATTAGTAACGATATTAATGTGAGATCTTGGAACTCAGACTTAATAATTTATAATGCATTAGAATTAAAAGATTATATTTAATCAATCAGGACAAGGGTCTTATAATCTATAGCATTAAAGAGAGTAATCACATCATCATCAGACATTCTAATGCACCCATGTGATTCCGGCTCCCCTAGTCTATCAATATGTGGCGTACCATGAATATATATATATCTATTGTACGTATCTACATTTCCTCCTTTATTAATGTCATCTTCTAATCCACTCAGCCTAATTATTCTTGATGTAATATAATCATATTGATCTTGTGGTAAAAGATTTACTATTCTTTTTGTTGGCCTACGATTTTTAAATAATGTTCCTGGTGGTAAGCCGGCGCCAATTTTAGATATTACAGTATGAAGACCAATAGGAGTTTTATATGAATCTTCTTGACAACCTGTTCCATTGAAAGAAGTTGATACAGGAAATTCATATTTAATTTTATTATCATCTAAGAGATAAAGTTTTTGTCTGGCTGTATTAATAAATATCATTCAATAATTAAAATAATAAAAATTAGTAAACAACTACTTCATCAAAAGTTTGTTCTTTTTGACTATTCTTTATTTTCTCAGCATCATTTCTTAATTTATCAAGAGCAGTTAAGTACTCTTTATCCACATTTCCAGTAATATATTTGCCACTAAAACATGATGAGTCAAAACTTGATATTTCTTTGCTTTCAGATTTTACAGATTCAATAAGATCATTAATATCTTGATAAAATATTTTATCACAACCAATAAATTGAGCTATTTCATCGATGGTTCGATTATCTGCTATGAATTCTTTACTAGCAGGCATATCAATACCATAAACATTAGGAAATTTGACTGGAGGTGCAGCGGATGCCATATAAACTTTCTTTGCTCCAGCTTCTCTAGCCATTTCAACAATTTGTTTTGATGTAGTGCCTCTAACTATCGAATCATCTACCAGTAAAACTGTTTTGTCTTTAAATTCCGATTTAATGGCATTTAATTTTCTTTTTACAGATTTAGATCTTTCATTTTGTTCAGACATGATAAACGTTCTTCCAATATATCTATTTTTTATAAAGCCTTCTCTAAATGGAATTTTAAGTTTAGCAGATAATTCTAATGCTGATATTCTGCTTGTATCAGGAATAGGTATAACAACATCTATATCATTATTTGGGAATGCATTTTTGATATTATTCGCAAGTGCTGTTCCCATATTCATTCTAGCTTTGTAAACTGAGATTCCATCAATTATAGAATCAGGCCTTGCAAAATAAACGTATTCGAATATACAAGGGTTGAAGCTATTTGTTTTTGCACATAATCTTGTGTGAACATTACCATCCATATCAATAAATATTGCCTCACCAGGTTTAACATCCCTCTCTAATGTGTAACCAGCTGAATCAAGTGCCACTGATTCTGAAGCAATCATTGTTTCAGTTTTACCATCAACAATTCTGTGGCCATAGCATAAGGGGCGTATACCATGAGGGTCTCTAAAAGCTACTACACCTTTATCAGTAATCAAAGATACGACAGCATAAGCTCCTTTTACTCTTCTGTGTACACCAGCTACAGCATAGAATACGCTATCTGGCGTAAATGCCACTTTACTGTGAAGATATAACTCATGAGCAAAGATATTAAGCAAAATTTCAGAATCTGATTTCGTATTAATATGTCTCAGATCTTCTTTAAATAAATCAGATTTTAATTTATCAGAATTTATTAAATTTCCATTATGCGCTAATGCTATACCATAGGGTGAATTTACATAAAAAGGTTGGGCTTCTGAAGAATTGTCTGCGTGTCCTGCAGTTGGATAACGTACATGTCCTATACCTATAGATCCACGTAATCTATCAATGTGTTTTTTAGAGAAACCGTCTCTAACTAATCCTAATGATTTTCGTAGTGTAATTTTACCTTTGTGATTGGTAAGTATTCCGGAAGCATCTTGACCTCTATGCTGTAACACAGTCAGGGACTCGTAGATGTCATGAATCACATCTTTACTTCCAGATACAGCTACAATGCCACACATATATGCACATTATATTTATATTTTAAAAGTATTAAAGAGTGAATCATCATAATTAGAAATATATTCAATAAAATAAAGGTAATATGGCGTTATATATGACTCATCTAGAATATCATCAGCAAAAGATGTATCTACTATAATAAGAATAAATACCAATATATAAATTTGTGCCTTCACAAATGACATGAGTAGACCAAGGATCCTGTTAGAATTTTCAAAAACTACAGAAGCTATAATTTTTGCTAGTGTTAAATTTAATATAAATATGCTAAACAGACTCAATAATATAAGTGTGGTGATGCCAATAATTCTATTATATTGCAAACTAAGAGCAGTGTAGCTCGAGATTATATCTGTAAGTTCTGATAGATAATTAAAGACGATAAAAAGAAAAATAACCCACACTATAAATGAAATAAGTTGTTTAGAAAAACCACGGGTAAGACCAATAATCGAATAGATGATGGTAATTAGAATAAATATATAATCGACTATGGCCATTAGAAAATAAAGTCTACAACTTTACTATCAATGCTGTATATTTTTTTTAACTTCTTTGCCTCATTATTTGCATGAGAGATATCAGCAAAAGGTCCTAAAGAGAAATACATTTTTTTTTCATTATGATTAGTTTTATAACCACTTTTATCTAATATAGATTTAATGCCGACCTCATTAGATTCATTATAGTTAATTAGTATGAGCCATGCTTTTACTCTCTTTTCAGTAACATTAATATCATCTAATGATTTTTTTTCAAAAACATTCAATTCATTTTCATCAAGAATAATTTGTTCTTGTATGTCTTTAAAAGATATAGACTCCGTAGATTGAAAGTAGCCTAAGAGTACGCCTGAAAATATATATGTTATTAAAAAAATAAATAGAATTAGTCTAAATCGCATCTTCTTTTTTTAATATATAGCTATTTGATTGCAATGCTTCAGATACGGTATAAAAGGAACCATAGACTAGTATTAGGGTGTTATCATCTTGTTGTTTTACTGCTTCATGGTAAGCTGCAGAAATAGAATTATATGTTTCTATTGAGAATTTGTTTTTGAATAACGACTTTATCCGAAATTTGATTTCTTCAGCATTCATACCTCTCTCACTACTAATAGTCCCAATATGCCAATGATCAACAAGATGTGAAAATGGCTTTACAATGCTATAGACATCCTTATCTGCGAGTATTCCCAAAACAACATGGATGTTATTATAGCCTAGTCGTTTTATATTCGTGGCAAGACTTCTTGCTGCATCTTCGTTGTGAGCTACGTCAAGAATAATATCTGGTGAATGCTGAAGATACTGAAACCTTCCTGGTATCAAAGTATCACAAAGTGCATTTTTAAGGAGCTCTTGATCAGATAATGCTTCGGGTAAAATATCATTTAGAGCTATTACAGATGCTGTAGCATAATTATATTGGTAATCTCCGATCATTTTTAAGTTCGGAATATCGTGTATTTCCATAGCTTTCGAAACTATGGACCAGGAATCTGAGTATCTATTAACAGTATAATCATTGTTATGGGTTAGCAGATTTACAGATCTATTTTTAGAATATTTATATAGTACAGAAGGAGGATTTTCTTGCGCAAAAATACATTTTTTAAATGATCTCATAACTCCTGCTTTTTCAAGAGCGATACTGTCAATGGTATCTCCAAGAAATTCAGTATGATCAATTCCAATGGATGTAATAATAGAGACATCTGAATCGATAATGTTAGTTGCATCTAATCGTCCACCTAAACCAACCTCTAATACCACGACATCTAGGTCTGCTTTACTAAATAAATAAAAAGCACTTAACGTCGCAAATTCAAAATACGTTAAGGTTGTGTTACCTCTTCTTTGATCGATTAATTCAAAAACATTTAACAACGATTCATCATCTACTTCCTTTCCGTTAATCTTTATTCGTTCATTGTATTTTAATATATGAGGAGAAGTGAAAGTGCCAACATTGATATTATTCTTACAGAGTATAGACTCTAAAAAAGAAACAGTTGACCCTTTTCCATTAGTGCCGGCAACTGTAATTACTTTCTTAGCAACCTTAGCTACATCAAGTTTTTCATAAACGCTAAGTATTCTTTCAAGTTTAAAATCAATGTTTAAAGGATGGACAGTTTGTTGCCATTCTAACCATTCATTAACTGTATCAAATCTTCTTTTCATAAGGGAAACCAAGAATACTTAATATATTAGCAATCTTATCTGGCTGGTCCTTCCTTTCTACAATCATGTCAATAGCTCCATGTTCTTGAAGAAACTCACTACGCTGAAAACCCTCTGGTAGTTTTTCTCTAACAGTTTGCTCTATAACTCTTGGCCCAGCAAATCCGATGAGAGCATTAGGTTCAGCAATATTTATATCACCTAATACTGCCAGGCTTGCTGACACACCACCCATGGTTGGATCTGTCAATACAGATATGTATGGTATCGCATGATCAGATAATTCTGCTAATGCAGCACTTGTTTTAGACATTTGAAATAATGAGAACAATGATTCTTGCATTCTTGCTCCACCACTTGCAGAGAAACATATTAATGGTCTATTTAATTCGATAGACAGCTTTACTGCTCTAATAAACTTTTCTCCGACAACAGACCCCATTGATCCTCCAAAAAAAGAGTATTCAAAGGCACAAACTATCACAGGTATGTTTTTTAGGTTTCCTTTAAACACTAAAAGCGCATCTTTTTCACCTGTTTTCTCTTGAGACTGTTGGAATTTATCTTGATACTTTTGTTTGTCTTTAAATTTGAGCATATCTCTTGGAGAGAGATTATTAAACATTTCTTCATGATCACCCTTATCAAGAAAAATGTTTACTCTTTTTCTCGCAGATATTCTTTCATGATGATTACATTTTGGACAAACATGGGAATTTTTATCAAATTCAGCAGTATATAGTACAGCACCGCAATTACTGCATTTATGCCATAGTCCTTCAGGGACTGAACCTTTATCATCTTTAGTGGCACGAATTCTTGAAGGCAATATTTTATCTAACCAGCTCATTATATAGCTCTAGAGATTGATGAAAGGTAGCTTGTAAGATTTTTTTTCATAACATTTTTATTATTCGAATGCTTATGGATTAATTCTACTATAGAACTCCCTATTATTATACCATCTGAAAACTTAGACATCTGTTTGGCTGATTTACTGTCTTTTATTCCAAAACCAACAGCAACAGGAATATTATTTTTAGAATACTTTTTTATTTTAGCTACATTTTTCTTAATTGTTGATATATCAGTCAACTTTGAACCAGTTATTCCCTTAACAGTGACATAATAAACATAACCTGATGACATCTGAGTAATACTTCTCATTCTTTGGTCAGTCGTAGTTGGTGAAGCAAGATATATATGAGATTTATTATATTTTTTAAGAGATGAATTTAAGTCTATTGATTCCTCAGGTGGTGAATCTACAATCAGAACTCCATCGATATCATTCTTATTAATTGATTTAGTAAATTTTTCAACACCCATCTTATGTACCGGGTTCATATAACCCATGAGTACAACTGCAGTTTTTTTATTAGTTTTTCTAAACTTTTCAACAACAGATATAACATCTTTTAGTGAGACATTATTTTTTAAAGCTCTATCAATGCTTTTTTGTATTACTGGGCCATCTGCAATAGGATCAGTAAAAGGTATACCTAGCTCAATTACATCAACTCCGGAATCAGCCATTATTTTCATAGCTATCAGAGTGTCATTTTTAGATGGATCCCCACATACTAAATAACTAATAAATGTTTTTTTATTTTTCTTGGCGTTTTCTCTAAATATAAACGGGATTCTTGAAGTCATAATTTAATATTTTTTAATTTGGCAATCGTATCAATATCTTTATCTCCTCTTCCAGATAAATTAATTAATAACTTTTTATGTTTAGAATTTTTTGCAAGTTTAAATGCATATGCAAGCGCATGGGCTGTTTCAAGAGCAGGGATAATTCCTTCTTTTTGAGTTAATGTAAAAAATGCATTTAAAGCTTCTTTGTCTGTTACAGATGTATATTCCACTCTATTTAAATCTTTAAGCCAGGAATGTTCAGGACCAACTCCTGGGTAATCCAAGCCAGCTGAAATAGAATGTGTATTTTTAATTTGACCATTCTTATCTTCCATAATATATGTCTTGTTGCCATGAAGCACTCCAGGAGTTCCCGCGCTTAAGGGTGCTGCATGTTTACCTGTTTTAATACCGGAACCACCAGCTTCTACTCCAATAATTTTTACATCGTCGTTCAAAAAAGGATGGAACAACCCTATAGCATTAGATCCGCCTCCCACACAAGCTATTAAGTAATCAGGCAGACATTTATAGTCCCGCTTAAATTGAGCTCTTGCCTCGTGACCAATTACTGACTGAAAGTCACGTACTATCATTGGATAAGGGTGAGGCCCAGCAACTGAACCAATTATATAATGTGTATCATCAACATTAGTAACCCAATCTCTCAGTGCTTCATTAAGTGCATCTTTGAGTGTTTTGGTGCCAGAATTTACTGACACAACTTCAGCACCTAAAAGTTTCATTCTGTAAACATTCACTGACTGTCTTTGAATATCTTGTTCTCCCATATAAACAACGCATTTCAAATTTAGCCTTGCGCATGCTGTTGCTGTTGCTACTCCATGCTGTCCAGCACCAGTTTCTGCAATAATTCTTGTTTTGCCCATTTTCTTTGCAAGTAATGCTTGTCCTAGAGCGTTATTGATTTTGTGTGCACCGGTATGATTTAAATCCTCTCTTTTGAGGTATATGTGAGATTTACCAAGATATTTGCTCAGAGCTTCAGCATAGTAAATTGGAGTTGGCCTCCCAACATAATCTTTAAGTTCAGCTTTAAGTATTTTTCTAAAACTTGCAGATGTTGCAATAGACTTATATGCGCTGAATAACTCTTTTAGTGGATGAATTAATGTCTCAGATACATAGACACCTCCAAAAATGTCAAAATGACCTGATCTATCGGGATAGTCTTTTAAGTTGATTTTATTTTTCATAATATGTTCTTATGGTTTCTACAAAATCACTCATAATTTTATGGTCTTTGTATCCAACCTTACGCTCAATTCCACTACTAACATCAACACATCTTGGAGTATATCTTCTGAGTAAGTCTAATATATTATCAGGTTTCAAACCACCAGCAATAAATAACTTCTCACAGTTAAGGTCTTTTAAAATATTCCAATCAAATGTTATGCCTGAACCGCCTCTCATTTGATTATCAGTTGCATCAATAAGATGCATATGTTTATTTAAATTTATTTTTGATAGTTGAGATTGAATATTTTCTGAAGCATGTATCGTGTTAATAATATCTTTATTAAAAATAGTATAGTCATCTATATTCTCATTGCCATGTAGTTGAATAATATCTAAATCCACTTTATTTATAACACTTGAGATATCTTCCACGCTCTGATTTAAGAAGACCCCTACAGATTTAATATCATTATCTTTACAAATACTAACAGCTCTAATTGCAGTTTTGATATCAATTGTTCTCGGCATATCTTGAACAAAAATCATGCCTAAGTAATCAATATCAAGCGAAGAAGCAAAAATAATATCTTCAATATTTTTAAATCCACAAAGTTTAATTTGAGTTGTCATATCTTTATATTACAACAAGATAGATTCACTATTATAATTAATTTTATATTTGCGAGGATAGGATACTTTCCATAAGAAAAGTCCATTCGCAGGTGCCATTTTACTGCAATATTTTCTATCCTTTTTATTAATAATGTTACGTAGATCGCTAGGTGTTATTTTATTAGTCCCAACATCAACAATAGTCCCAATAATATTTCTTACCATATGATATAAGAAAGCATTTGCAGTGATTGAAAATATAATGATATTTTTATTTTTTTTTATTGATGTATTTATAATATGTCTTAATGGAGTATTAGCCTGACAACCTGAAGATCTAAAACTTGTAAAATCTTGTAATCCATTTAAATATTTCAATGATGATTTCATTTTAGTAATTGAAAGCTTATCTTTTATTATCCATGTATAAGAATTATTAAAGATTGTACTATCAGCATTATTATTAATGTAATAATGATATGTTCTTGACAGTGCTTGGAATCTAGCATGAAATTCTGTATCAACATGATAAATATTTTTGATTCTTATATCGTTTGGTAAATTAGAATTCACACCATCGATCCAATTTTTATCGAGCCTTCTCGATGTTGTATCAAAGTGAACTACTTGATTAAGAGCATTTACACCTGTATCCGTTCTCCCAGAGCAAACAGTTTTAATTTCATGATTTGCAATTTTCGTTAACGCTGCGTCAACATAAAACTGGATAGTGTTAGTAGAATTAGTATTTTGTTTTTGCCAGCCATAATATTTACTGCCAATATACTCAATTGATAAGGCAAGCCTCATTAACTTATTTGTAGATTAAGTACTCTCGCCTCATGTGCATCGTTAGCTGAGCCATTTTTAATGATATCTAACAATACTTCTTTTGCTTTGTCTTTTTCATCACTTTGAATTAATGCCCTGGCTAGATCAATGCCTGACAAGTTATCATCAGATAAGACTGATGTCTCTTGGTTAATCTCTTGTGGTTCATTTTCAATATTTTGTATTATTTTTTCATTTTCGATTGTCTCATCAGGTATATTATCGTCTTGATCTATCTCTTCATGAACTGATTCAGCAGAAACTCTTCTTATTTTTTTTGAACGTATTGGCATCGATGGATTGGCTGTAACTGATTTAGCAAGTGTTTCTAAAAAGCCTTTAATATCCGAGGCAATTTGTTGCATCTCATTATTTGATTCTGGCTCAGATATCTTAGTTTCCTCTTTAATAGCATTGAGTTTGTTAATTTCTTTATTTAATGATTTAACCTTTAGGTCAAGAGTTCTAAATCTATCTGAAATATAGCCAACTATAAATAATACTAAAAATAATGAGAGTAATCCTTGGACTGTAATTGTGATATCCGGAAGAATTAAATAATATGTGTGTATGTTTAAAGATTTTATAAAGTTAGCAATAGTATCAAGTGCTAATAAAATACCAAATGATGATGCTGGTACTATAGCTTTGTATTCCAATATTCCTAAAACTGAAAGTATTATAATTATAAATAAGAATAGTTTCACAATTAACTCCTAGTTAAATATTCTGCAATCTGAATGCTATTAAGCGCAGCACCTTTTCTTACATTATCAGCTACTACCCATAAATTTAAAGTATTATTTTTATCTAAACCTTTTCTAATACGCCCAACATAAACATCATCTGTACCATGACCATGCTCAAAAGGAGTTGGAAAATCGATAGATTCAGTATCATCAATAAGTTTAATGCCATTAAAATTTCTAAGTACCTCTTTTGCTATATCAATATCAATATCCTTCTTTGTTTCAATATAAATGCTCTCTGCATGACCCACAAGTACAGGTACTCTTACAGCTGTAGGGTTTACTTTAATGCTTTTATCTAAAATCTTTTGTGTCTCCCATACCATTTTCATCTCTTCTCTTGTGTAATCATTGTCTAGAAAACAATCTACAAAAGGTATTGCATTAAATGCAATTTGTTTAGGATAGACATTTTTTTCAATGGTTCTTTGATCTATATAAGATGATGATTGCTGAAGTAATTCTTCTACACCGTCCTTGCCTGAACCTGATACAGCCTGATAAGTAGAGACATTAATATTATCTACACCGAATTCATCATGAAGCGGCTTTAGTGCAACAAGCATCTGTATTGTCGAGCAATTTGGATTGGCAATTATATTAGTTTCTTTATATTTATCGATATCATTCGGATTAACTTCTGGAACTATCAGCGGTATATTATCAATATATCTAAATTCGGATGTATTATCTATAACTATGCAATCTTGAGAAGCTGCTTTGGGTGCATACTCTTTTGAAATGGAGCCTCCTGCACTGAAAAATGCTATATCAATATTACTGAAGTCAAATTCATCTAAAGCTTCGACTGTGAGTAGATGATTGCCAAACTTAACTTTTACTCCTTTAGATTTTTGACTAGCAACAGCATGAATACTATTAATAGGAAAGCTTCTACTATCTAGGATACTTAATAAAGATTCACCTACTATTCCTGTAGCGCCTACTATTGCAATATTGTATTTATCTTGTTTCTTTAACATTGTTTTTTTATTCTCTCTAAAATCTTATCACCCATTTGAGATGTCGAAATAAAGTCTTTAGAAGATAAATCTTTTGTGAAATATCCATCGTTAAGCACTTCATCAACAGCTTTTTTAATTATCTTAGAGAGCTCAGGTTTATCGAGAGTATACTCAAACATCATAGCTAAGGATAGTATCATTGCTAATGGATTTACTATTCCTTGGCCTGCTATATCAGGTGCTGACCCGTGTATTGGCTCAAACATTCCAGTATCATTAGATAATGAAGCAGAAGGTAATAGCCCTATAGAGCCAGTTAACATTGATGCTGCATCAGATAAGATATCACCAAATAAATTAGGTGTTAAAATAACATCGAACTGTTTAGGATTTTTTATAATTTGCATAGCAGCGTTATCAACATACATATGTTGTAAATCAATATCGCTATGTTTAATCATCATGCGATCAACAGTCTGACGCCATAATTGTGAACACTCTAGAACATTAGCCTTATCAATTGATGTAATCTGTTTCTGCCTGTTTTTAGCAGCTTCTATAGCAAATTGAGTTATACGTTGTACCTCAGATTCTGAATATAACATTGTGTTATAACCTACTCTATCTCCATTAATATCTTTAAATCCTCTAGGCTCTCCAAAATATACATCACCTATTAGTTCTCTGATAATTACAATATCCAAGTCGCTTATAAGCTCTGATTTTAAAGATGAATATCCTAACAAAGAATTAAAAACAAATATTGGTCTAATATTTATAAATAAATTAAGGTGCTTTCGAAGAGCTAAAAGACCATATTCTGGTTTTTTCTCTCTAGGATTATTATCATACTTAGGAGTACCCACAGCTGCCAATAAAATTGCATCAGACTTTTTTGCTTTATCTAAGTCATCAGTTTTAATCGGCGTATCATATTTATCAAGAGCTGCACCTCCAATATCTGCAAAATCATATGATATATTTGTTAACTTGGACTCGTTAAAATAATCAATAACCTTTATAGCTTCAGTTATAATTTCAGGACCTATTTCGTCTCCTGGGAAAATTAATATATTTTTTTTATTCATTATCAAATAGCCAAGGCTTCGTTTGTTTTATTTTATTCTCATATTCAGTAATTTTATTTTTATATTGTAAGGTTAATTCTATATCATCTAAGTTATTTAAGATTCTCTCTTTATATGAATCATCAATAGTAAATGATATATTTTCTTCGTTTGGCAAAGTTATAATATTAGATTCTAGATGAACTTTAATTTTATAAGAATCTGATGACAAAGCATCATTAATAATCTTCGCAATGATATTTTTATCTAAACAAATTAACAAAAGGCCATTAGCATAACTATTTCTTGTAAAGATATCTGCAAAGCTTTCAGCAATTACAATATTAATTCCATAATTCTGTATAGCCCATACTGCATGCTCTCTAGATGAACCGCACCCAAAGTTAGATTTTGCAATTAATATTGTGCCCTTCTTATAAGGTGTTTGATTTAATATAAAAGATGAGACTTCAGTTCTATCACTATTACTGTCAAGCGTAGCTGTGGTGGTGTACCTAAGTGAGTCAAACAAAAATGGACCAAAACCAGATTTTTTAATAGATTTTAAGTATTGCTTTGGGATGATTAAATCTGTATCTACATTATCTCTATTTATAGGAATAACTTGCCCTTGAAAATTATTATTTTTCATTCATGAATTCCTTAACATTATAAAAATGACCTTTAATGCCAGCAACTGCTGCCATGGCTGGACTAACAAGATGTGTTCGGCCTTTATCTCCTTGTCGACCTTGGAAATTTCTATTAGATGTTGACGCACATCGTTCATATGGTTGTAAGAAGTCATCATTCATGCCTAAACACATTGAACATCCTGGATCCCTCCATTCAAAGCCAGCATCAATGAATACTTTATCTAAGCCCTCTGCTTCTGCTTGCGCTTTTACAAGTCCTGAGCCTGGAACAACTATAGCCTGTTTGATACTGCTAGATACTTTTTCGCCTTTGACTACTTGTGAGGCATCTCTCAAGTCCTCTATTCTAGAATTAGTACAAGAACCTATAAATATTTTATCAAGAGATATTGAATTAATTTCTACACCAGGTTCAAGCCCCATATATTTTAGTGTATCGATATACTCCTCTTCATTGGTCACAGTATCGGGTGTTGGGATTTTGCTATCCACAGGTGTAACCATCTCTGGTGACGTTCCCCATGTTACTTGAGGCTCAACATCATTAGCGTCAAATACTTCTGTTCTATCAAAATGAGCACTTTCATCACTTACCAATGATTCCCAATATTTAAGGGCGTTATCATAATGCTTTTTGCTGGGTAAGAATTCTCTATCTTTTAGATAGTCATGTGTAGTCTTGTCAAAAGCCATTAGACCAGATTTTGCACCTGCTTCTATAGTCATGTTGCACATAGTCATTCTTGACTCAATAGATAAATCAGTAATTGCTTCGCCTGCATACTCAATAGTAAAACCTGTTCCACCAGATGTACCAATTTTACCAATAATGTATAAAATTAAATCTTTTGATGTTACAAAGGGCTTAAGTTTTCCATTCACATGAATTTTAAAATTTTTATCTTTTGTCAAATTAAGACACTGAGTTGCTAGAACATGTTCAACATCACTTGTTCCTATTCCAAAAGCTAAAGATGCAAGTGCACCATGAGTTGAAGTATGTGAGTCACCACAAACCAATGTCATGCCAGGCTGTGTCATGCCAAGCTCGGGTCCAATAACATGGACTATCCCTTGTTTGATATTATCAAGATCGTATAATTCAATGTTATGCTTTTTACAATTATCCCTTAATGTTTCAACTTGAATTTTTGATACTGGATCTGTGATACCTTTGTCTCTATTAATAGTGGGTACGTTATGATCAGTCGTTGCCATAATAGACTGCTTATTCCAGATATCTCTTTTTTTAATATCTAAACCATCAAATGCCTGAGGTGATGTCACCTCATGTATCAAATGTCGATCAATATATATAAGAGACGATTTATCCTCGTTCTCATGAATACAATGATCAGCCCATATTTTATCGTAAAGAGTATGTTTCATTTTAAATGACTTATAAATTTTGTGCTTTGTGGCGAAGGTATAGATCACATAGTGTTAATGCCATCATCGCCTCGGCTATAGGTACCGCTCTTATGCCAACACAGGGGTCGTGTCTACCTTTCGTTCTAATTGTAGTTGGCTTGTTTTTAATATCGACTGTTTTGCCAGGAACTAAAATGCTAGATGTAGGTTTAAGTGCAATATTAACCTTAAGGTCTTGCCCAGTCGATATCCCACCTAGTGTTCCGCCTGAGAAATTACTCAAAAAACCTTTAGGTGTAATTTCATCCCTAGCTTCTGAACCTTTTTGGGTAACCACATCAAAACCTGCTCCAATCTCAACACCTTTTACAGCATTGATAGACATCATTGCTTGAGCAAGCATTGCATCAAGTTTGTCAAATACAGGTTCGCCTATACCAATAGGAATATTCTTGCCTACAATAGTAACTTTCGCACCTATAGAGTCACCGGACTTTCTAATACTCATCAAATATTTTTCTAATTCAGATATTTTTTTTCCATCAGGAAAAAAGAAGGAGTTCTTTTCTATATCAGTGAGTTTTATTTTATCAGGCGTTATCTCACCAAGTTGTGAAACATATCCAAATATTTTTGTTTTATTAATCTTATTTAAAAATTTTTTAGCTATAGCCCCAGCTGCTACTCTTGCAACTGTTTCTCTTGCAGATGACCTTCCAGCGCCTCTGTAATCTCTGATGCCATATTTTTTCTGATAAGTAAAATCAGCATGTCCTGGACGAAATTTATTTTTAATTTCAGAATAGTCTTTAGATTTCTGATCCTTATTGAAAATAATTAAAGTGATTGGTGTACCTGTAGTGACTCCATTGAAAATACCTGAGAGTATTTCTACCTTATCATCTTCTTTTCTTTGAGTAGTATATTTAGACTGTCCAGGTTTGCGCCTATTTAAGTCTTTTTGAATATCAGATTCATCTATTTTAATGTTAGGTGGACAACCATCTATAACGCAACCAAGCGCTTTCCCATGGCTTTCACCAAAGGTGGTTACTCTAAAAATTTTACCGAATGTATTTCCTGACATAATTAATATATTTTTATTGCATTATAGACAAAATATCATATATTTGCTGATAAATTTGATTGGAGCATGTATAAATGTACCAAGCATAACGATAACATACGAATAAATGGATAATTACCTTTCAAAAGCAAAAAAAATGATACTTTCCTATTGGTTGTATTTAGTTCCACATCATTTAATGTCACGTTTTACTTATATCATCACTAGAACACATCATCCGTTAACCCGATACTTGATTAAACTTTATATAAGAATTTTTAAAATCAATCTTAAAGAATGTGAAGAAGAGAATATTGAAAACTATCATACCTTTTGTGATTTTTTTACACGTAAACTTAAAAAAGGAGTTCATAAGATTAATCAAGATAATAATTCTATTGTTTCATCTTGTGATGGAAGAATTCTACAGTTTGGAAAAATTACAAACGAATCTATATTACAAGTGAAAGGTAAAAATACTCCTATAAAAGAATTACTGGTTAATGATAAAGAATTGTCATCCGTCTATGCTAATGGAAGTTTTTTAACAATTTACCTATCACCAAAAGATTACCATCGTGTACATATTCCTTTTACTGGAAAACTAATGAAGACTCTTCATGTACCTGGTAGATTATTTAGTGTAGCAGATCATGCAGTGGAATGTATAAATAACCTTTATTCAAAAAATGAACGACTGGTTTGTCATTTTAAAAATAATGATTCTTTCTTTTCTGTAATATTAGTTGGAGCGATTAACGTATCATCAATAGAGACTCAATGGAAAGGAGAAGTGTCACCTCCTATGCCTAAAAAAGTTATTTCTACAAAATATGGTAATAAAAATATTAGCTTCGATAAAGGCAACGAAATAGGAATGTTTAAATCAGGTTCTACTGTGATACTACTGTTCACGGATGAAATTAACTTATCTGATGGCCTTAAAATTAATCAAGCTGTAAGAGTGGGACAAAAAATTGGCGTTAAAATTTAAATTGTGTGCCCAGCATAGCTTGGTAAGGCATCTTTATAATCAAAATTATTTTTTTTCGCGCAATAAATATTGTAATAATCAATAAGAAGTTCTGAGCCAACAAAGTTATCTATTAGTAAATGATCATCTTTTAAATTTTTAATAGTATTATTGTCATCAGTTATTAAAATATAATTAGAGTCTATCTCTACATCTGAAAATGTAGATGTTCTAATTGGATCATTCGATATACAAGAATCGCTTGTCAGATGAAATAAGCCATGGAAGACCTGATCACCAAAAGCTTTTTTGATAACTTGAATTTTAGATGCATTACTTTTTATATACTCAGAGTAAGCTATAAGCATCAGTGAATTAATTCCATATACTGGACAGTTATTGCTAAACCCAATTGCTTGGACTATAGCGGACGATACACGAACTCCAGTAAAACTACCTGGACCATTGTTATAGATAACACTACAAATATCTTTTGGTGTAATCTTACATTCTGATACTAATTTATCAATTTCAACTAACACAGATTCGCTAGATACAGATTCTGATGTATCAATAAATGAAGTTTTTGTTTGATCTTTTACTAGAGTCAGGGAAAATGATTTTCCTGAAGTATCAATTGAAAGTATATTCATATTGCATACTATACTATAGAATATACAAAAATATCTCCCCGTAGTTAAACAGGATATAACAGGACCCTCCTAAGGTTTAGTTCCTGGTTCGAGTCCGGGCGGGGAGGATAATAATAAATTTTAGATTATTGCTTTCATCATGTAAGTTGATAAAATAAATCTGCTCCAAAAGATTATTTATATTGTTTTCCCCCACAACTTTGGTGCAGCAAGTAGCATAGATATTCCAAACCATGTATATGTCATTGTAGTATCACCCGCATCCATAAGATGCTTCTCATGAATGATAGTTAGGCCTTGATCTACAAGCGAGGATATACATTTATTAGCACCGATATCAGGATTCATTCCATTTTCTAATATCTTTGTCCCAAATACTTTTCGCAGAAGTGTTCTTGCTTGATCGCCTCTTCCTGCATCCCAACCTCTGACGATTTTAGAAATAAACCTATCTTTGCCCTTGCGTCCTTTCCAGAATTCTGGCTTCTTATCGTGCGCTAAAGCAACGACGAAACCTACTAAATAAAAATCCTCTTTACTATCAATAAATTTATAAGGGTTATCTGTAGATTTGAACAACTTGTCTACCCATTCAATATTTTTCTCACTCAGACTCACATCACTAGCTCCTTTTTGAAGCCACTCTTGATCCGAAGCTGAATATGTATGATTCGTATCATTCATTACTTAATCTCCTCGAACCAACTCATCTCTTTGGTTTCATCTTTGTGTAGACGGTAATGTTTTGACATCGGAAATTTATCTTTAAGATTATGATATGAGAGAGGCGAATCTGTACCATCCTTAGGTTTCTGAAATGAGATAATAGCTTGCTGCTTTATTTCTTTCCAACCATCAATTAACCTTAGGTCATCTTGATAATCACCTTGTTCAAATGGCGTATCAAGAACAACAGGGAAATGTTTTACAGCAAGTTGTGATAACGCTAGTGTAACAGCAGTTGCTGCAATAAAGCCCTCTGAGCCTGACTCCCTTTTTCTTTCAAGCTCTCTGGTTTTTTGATCCTCGCTGTCTCTAAGCCCAGGTCTAGTGATAGTTAGATTGTATTTTTCATCAATTTTTAATGAATCATTAGGGTTTTTTGGATTTTTAACTACTTCGAATATTTCATTTGCTTTTGTCTCAAATGTTTTTCTGTATGCTTTTTTACAAGCATCTGATGATTTTTCAACAACTGGGATAAGTACACTTGCAACATCGAATTGTTTCTTTTCTTCAGCTGTTAGATGTTCGATGTTCTTTGATAATTTTTCTTCAATCTCTTTGAGATTAGCTTGTGTAACCTGAATTTCAGCTTTGAGTTTTTGTTCTTTGTGTCTGTATGATTCGATTAAATCTTCTATGCCATTTAATTGAATCTTAGCTTGTTTAACTTTTTTTTCTTCTGTTTCATTTTGAAATGGTGTATTTGCAATCTCAGCAGTCTTAACACTTAAATCTATTTGTAGTTCTTGCAATTTATTTTTATTTTGAGCTAAGTTTCTAGTTTTTTTTAGGATTTCTTTATCCGCCCCTTTATATTTGTCAAAACTTGAAATATCACTAGTATCTACATCTAATTTTTCTTTGTGTAAATTGACAATTTCTTCAAGTACTGCTTTATCATTATCACTAAGATTTTGAAATATATGTGAAGGCGCTTCATGCGACGTAATACTATCAATTATATCAATAAGAGTTCTATCTGCTGAGTTATAAATCTGAGGGGCATCTTGCATTGGTACAATGACATGATTGTATGCATGAATAGCCCAGAGCTCTGAGCTTCGAGCTCGTAACCATTCTGCATCGTCTCTCATGCTTTCAATCTTAAGCTCAATTTTAGCTTTTATGTTATCTCGTTCACTTGCTAGCTTACTACATTCATCATACTTAGATAACTCAGAAATAGCATTGTCTCTTTTATTTTCTGTATTTGTAATTTCTCTTGTGACATTTTCCAGTTCAGTAATTTTTCCTTCTGCTCCATTATCATTGCCGTTAAGTTCTAATTTATACGTTTCTTTAGCATTATTTAATGCCTTGCTCTCCTTATCTGCTTTCTCATCTCTTGCATTTTTACTTGCTAAATCCTCTTTAATATCTTGCAATACACTTTTGAGAGTATTGAAAGCGCCTAATCCAAGAATAGTTTCAAAATCAGCAGCTAGATCCTTTTTTTTGAGCCTTGCTTTTACATCATTCCCTGAAACAAAAAAATAATCCAGTAATCTGCTTGGAAATAAATTATCTAAAAACTTTAATGGATTTTGAGGATGATAGTTTTCTTGTGTATCTAAATCTATGACCTTTATATTTGTATTAACATCGGGTGGATTATTTTTTAAGTCCTCAATATTTTTTATTCCCTTTTCTTTTAAATTAATTGTTTTTGTTATTACATATCTTTTATTTTTTACATCATCTACTAGTTCACCTTTGACAAAAAAATGATGATCAGGAAACTGAACACAATTTTGATTAATAAAATCTGACACCGTATGATTATCCGAATATTTACCAACAGCTGAATCATCGGAGAACTTATTACACAACAGCCATGAGAGAGCATTTCTAAAAGTTGTTTTTCCGTGCGTAGGACTACCATGAATAAAAATATAGTCTGAGTTACAATTATCAGAAATCTCAATATCTCTATTAGAGTTTTCTATGTATCTGTATGGACCCACATTGTTTAAAATGAGTTTATCAAGCTTAATCATTTTGTTGTTTATTTATTAATAATTTTATCTTGTGAACTAAGTTTTTATAATTATCCGCTTTCTTATCAGATACTTGAGAGTTTTTAGCTTCGTATTCTATTACTAAATCCCATATAGACATTAGTATATCAATGGAAACCACAGGATCATCAGTATTAGCTTGCTCCTCGCTAAAATAATGAGTCAGCTCTTCCCTCATCATTGCATCAAGTTTTTCTCTATTAATAGAATCTGTAGTTTTCATTTTCTTTGACGATCCATTATGAGACTCTAGCCCTAAGTTTATTTCTTATTATGTCTAATTCATTTAAACTTTCAACATCGTTTTCAGCATCTGCTGCAAATTGCATTGCTCGGTGACATTCTCCCTCAACCATTTTAAGAAAATCTTGTTCTTCTGAATCATCATTATATGATTTGAAATTAGGCACAACGATTATATCAAAAATTACAGCATGTTTTTTTTTATGCAACCTGTTACTTCTATCTATGCGAAGAAGTCTACCTCTACGTTGAATAAATGTCCTTTCATTTTTAGAAGATGCTAGAATAATTCCCATAGATAGTTGAGGTATATCTATTCCTTGATCTAACATTTGACAGCCTATTAAAATGCCTTGCGTATTTTTAAAATCATCTAAGGTTTTCTTCCTATCTTTACTTTTTACTTTATCACTGAAATACGCAATTACATTCACACCTGGCATAGACTGATTTATAAGTTCCCTATAAGTCTCTATCTGTCTTCTATCATCGTCTTTGTCAATACCTTGGCCAGCACCCACATAAATTAACCATGATTGTCGTTCTGGGTTAATAATATGTGTTTTATAAGCTTTACTAGTTATAATTTCTTTACATTTATATTGTTTATTTTCGGCATTTTTAATAATTCGTGCTCTTGCTATCAAATAACGTTTAAGTCTTTCTAAATCTTCTTTATTATTCTCATCATGCTGATGAAGGAAGTTGTGATATTTTTTTGTTAATGACATATACTCTCTCATTTCAGTATCTGTCAAATTCACAGATATGGGATAATAGAAATATTTTGTAAGGACGGGAGGCTTGGCAGCAATGGCTTGCCTAATCGTAAATACTTCAGTAAATTTGTAAGTATTATCAGGCATTTTCTTACCGCCAAAAAATTCAACGACATCAATCTTACTTGGTTGTTTTCTATCGAGCTGTTCAAATGAGGTATTCTCAGGAGTAGCGCTTAATCCTAAGCGTGGACAGTTGTTCCAACTTTGTTGAATGATTCTATTAGCACCGTCAGCCCATAAACAATGACATTCATCAGCCACTAAAAATATATGTTCGCCGATTGTAAAATTATTGAGAAAGTTTTGCGTTTTTGCAGACTGTTCACATACTAGAATGACTATATCTTTTCCATCATCTTTTGATACAGCCGACAACTGTTCTGTAATATTTTTCCCTTGGGCAATAAATACATTATTTGTCACAAACTTTCTAATTTCTATTTCCCATTGTTTTCTAAGAGTAAGACCATCAAGAATTATTAATGGTTTTTTATTTTTCGCTAACATCTCACGTATTGCAAACATTGCAATCATTGTTTTTCCAGCTCCAGTACAGTATTTAAGAATTGCCTTATTATCATTAGCTCTCCAAGAATTGATAGCTAGTTTTTGATGATCCATTAGTGTAACTCCGTCGAGTGGTGATGCATCTTTGCTTGATCTATGAATTGATTTAATGTCTTCAAAAGTTAATGTGTTATTTTTAGCTAAGATATCTTTGAGAGAGTCCTCTATACGAATGATTTCATCCAATTCTCTATCAAAATCTTTAGCATCAAATGCATTTTTTATAATATTATTCTTTATCGCTTTATCCAAAGAGACACACTGCCACACATCATGTGAATTTTTCCATAAATTATCGAAATCTCTGATTTGATCTTCAATAACATTTTTTCTTCCTGTTCCGCCAGATTGTTCTAGCGTCATTGAGTCATAATTACTGAGCCATCCACCCAAAGATTCATTCACTCCGCCATTGAAGGTTACGGTAGTGCCCTCATTATCACGAAATATTCCTGTTTTTTCATGAAATAATCCGGGTTGATGTTTCCAGCAAATTTTCATTTCCAATACACCCTGCTTTATGAGGGAACAAAGGAGTTGTGTTCTCTTATGGTGTTGAAAATTTTCTAACAGATAATGAAGTTCTTCATTAAATTGTTCCTGACTCGAAATATCTTTACCTGCAGCGATATCCTCTTTGGTGAGAAATTCATTGCATATTATGCGCATTTTGCCGCCATTTTTTATAAATTTAGGCAACGCTTGATATGTAATAGAAAATATAGCGGAGCTGAAATAGCCAGCCTGACGATCATATGTATGAGAATTACTTAACGCAGGAATAAAAAAGTTATCTAGTACTTTTTTAACTTCCTCACCTGAATCAACATTATATCTATCTTCAAACTTACCTAGGCTTACAAGATTTCTTAGAGACATAATCTTTATTTTAACTATTTTAAACTATCCTACAAGGAGAAGTATTATCCTTATGTAATATTAGATAGATATCGCCACCATATATATTAAAGTTACTCTAGTGAACATATAATGTTATATTTACATAACTATCATGGCGAGTTCCTGGAAAAGAATAGAAAATTATTGGACTAAAGACCTAGATAAAAGCTTCTTTGTTGATCGCACCACTGTAGCACCTTATCCTTCAATGGAAGAAGGGTTTTTTCCTTGCAAGCCAGAGATTCCAGTTGATCTAGATATTTATTATTCAGGAGAGATTTATAAAGCAAATACATTTAAAAAAGAAAATGATGATGGTACAAGAAAAACCCCTTTATACAGAATTAGGTTTACTGATGATCTACATGAACAGATTAAGAAAGACTATCCAGAATGTGAAATAGTTGATAAATCTGAAATCAGAGACCTGAATTATAAAATATGGTTCAATAAAAAAAGGAACAAATTTTATGAGCTATCTATATCTAAAGGATCATATGGGGAATTGAAAAAAGAAGTCTATGGTGATAATAAAAAATTTGAAGATCAGCTCAGGGTTCGTCAAGAACATAACGTAAGAAATTCTAAATATCAAAAGTATTTTAAAGAAAAACTTAAAATTATTTGGAATAATGAGTGTCCAATAACACAAATCAGTGATATCAAGCTCTTGATTGGGGCACATATAAAACCATTCGCAAAATGTAATCCTTCTGAAGCATTTGACGAATTTAATGGAATCCTATTGTCCCCAAATATTGATTTAGTTTTTGAGCTTGGATATGTATCCTTTACAGACGATGGTAAGGTACTTTTATCTAATGAGATAGATAAAGTTTTATTAAATAAATTAGGTATTAATGAAAAGCAACGAATTAAATTTCAAGAGCATCATGCTAAATATCTTGGTTGGCACAGAAGAGAGCATAAATTTTAAATCAAATGATTATTAAGAATAAACCGTTGCTTAAATGGGCTGGTGGAAAATATTCACTTAACAAAATAATTGAAAAATATTACATCAACTTAAAATTCGATAGATATATTGAACCTTTTTTTGGCGGAGGAGCAGTATTTTTTAACATTATAAATAAATTTAATATTGAAAAAAGAGATTTATATATCAATGACGCTAATAAAGATCTTATACAGCTATATAAACATATCAAAAGTAAAAGTAGTTCTTTAATAAAAGAATATGAAATATTATTGCGAAATTATAAAGGTGAAAAAGATTACTATAGGATGAGAGATTTATATAATTCTAGAGATAAAAATATTTCTTCACTAACGAGAAGCTCCTTACTGATGCTGTTGAATAAAACTTGTTTCAATGGACTTTACAGAGTAAATAGTAAAGGTGAATTTAATGTACCTGTAGGTCGGTATGCCAATGCTTCATTTATAAAACCAGAGCAAATATTACAACTGTCTAAAGTATTGCCGCCAAACAGAAATATTACATCAAAAGATTATAAGGAAGTCATAATTAAGAGAAATGATTTAGTATATTTTGACCCGCCATATGTTCCTCTAAATGAAACATCATATTTTACAGATTACTCTGTAAAGTTTGGTCTAGAACAACAAAAAAACCTGGCAGATCATTTCAAATTAGCTGATTCAAAAGGAGCCTATGTCATAGCGTCCAACAGTAATACGAAAATAGTTAAAGATCTTTATAGAGGTTTCAAAATAATCCGTATCGATGCTAGTAGAAACATAAACTCAGTAGCATCAAAAAGAAAAAAAATAAAAGAACTGTTAATACTTGGTAATAGGTTAAAATAATACTATGAAATATATACCCAACGAGAGAGTTATAATATTAGTTGAATAGTATGATTCTATATAATTATATACATGATTAGATTAATATTTTTTTTCTTGACTCTCGTATACTTTAGTACTGGAGTTTCCTCAAACGAAAAATTTAAGGTTTTAAAAATTACTAGTGAGCTTAGTGAGCCATGGGGAATGTCTTTTGTTGATGATCAGACTCTACTTGTAACAGAGAAAACCGGTGACATAGTTCGCATCGATATGAATAGTGGCAATAAACATACTATCGAACATAATCTTGATTTTTATTATTATGGACAAGGGGGTCTCTTAGACATTCTCTATAAAGATGGTTATGTATACGTAAGCTATTCTGAAGATAGAGAGAGTGGAAATTCATCTACTTCTATTGCCAGAGGGTTATATAACGAAAATAAAATAGACTTTCAAAATATATTTCAAGCAGAACCTCCAATTAACAGCGGATACCATTTTGGCTCTCGGATTGTTATAAAAGATAAACATCTTTTTGCATCAGTGGGTGAACGAGGCAAAGGTATGATTGCACAAGACATAACTAATCATCCAGGAAGCATAATAAGAATAAACTTAGATGGATCGATACCCAAAGACAATCCAAAATTTATAGACAAGCCTACGTGGCTTCCAGAGGTCTATCAAATTGGTGTGAGAAATCCTCAAGGGATGTATGTTTCGCCTTTCGATAAGAAAGTGTATATATCAAACCATGGAGCAAAAGGCGGTGATTTTTTTGGTGAAGTAAAATTCGGAGAAAATTATGGTTGGAAAATTATTGGATGGGGAGGAAAAAATTATATAGGTACGAAGATAGGAAATGGAAATGCATGGGAACCAGGATTCACAAAACCAATATGGACTTGGACGCCTTCCATTGCAGTTAGTAATATCGCTATATACAAAGGAGATGATTTTTCTGAATGGAATGGAGACGTATTAGTAACATCATTAAAATTTAGGACTCTTTACAGATTGGAATTTGAAAATAATAATGTGAAAAAAGAGCATATCGTATTTGAAGATGACATTGGAAGAATAAGAGATATAGAAATCAATAGTAAAGGTGAAATATTCTTAATAAATTCAAGTGGCAGTGCAAGCCTATGGCAACTAAGTAAATATTAAAGGAGAAATAAATGCGTAATATATTATATATTTTTTTCTTGCTTATAGTCTCAGTATCAAATCTAAGTGCTGATAGTTATATAGCAACAAGACAAGAACTATGGTTCAGTGACTCAAGCTACTATAAAACATCACATCATATCAAAGTAGGAAAAAGCGTCGTTTTGGATAAATATAGACTATTTGGTGAAGTAGGTTTTGGCGAAGATATTAATGAGGGAACACCAATTGGCTCCGGTGCTTCATATGATTATCTGAGATTTGGTGTTACTAAGACGTTTTTTAATTCTCTCAAGCTAAATGTTAACTATCGTAGTAAAATGAAATCAGTTGGAAGGGACCTTAACTGGATTGTAATAAACACTAAATATACTTTTTAATACTTATGGCTCTAGCTTTTATTTTAATTTTAATATTTATAAGTGCTGTTGCTTTATTGAATAATAAGTATTTAAATAAAGGAACTAGCTATTTACTTGCTGGTGCTGTTTCATTTACCTTCGTTATTGGAGTGATTTATTTATTTACTATGATTTTAATAAAATAAATTTTGACAATACAAAGAATCAATAAAATGCTTTAATAGTTAGTACTTAGAGTATTGAGATTAATAATTATGCCAACAAAACAAGATTTATTAGAGTTTGTTACATCATGGGCAGATGGTCTTTCAATGATTCGAACTGCTTATGAAAAAAATGATGATTATAAGGCTATAGCGCTTGAATTTATCAATAAACATTATCTATTTGATGAAGAGCGAGTTTTGTTCAAACCTACATTAACTAATAAAACTATATTTAGGAATTCAACTGATGAAGCCCTTTCTTATTTCATAGGTGGTAAATATTCAGAAGATACTGGTTTTGCTTTAAAAGCATATGAAAGTATAAATATTAATGAGACAAATACAGTCATAGAGAAGGATCTTATTGCAATTATGGGTATCCTAGATTTCAAATTAGTCAATTCAGATGAATCTATGAGAGTAGCGTTTACTTTTGTATTAAAGTCTAGTGAGACTGGTCTAAAAATCAAGATTCATCATTCTTCGCCGATTATATAAGCAGAAGAATAAAAGTTATTATTGTAAACTTTAGTTTAAATAGTTATAAATATTAAAAGATAAATCAGAGAGCGATAATGACAGAATCAAATTATGAAGAATTAATTGGACAATGGCACAGGGATAGAAATCTAATAGAAGGCAGTACAGATAAAGATCAATATCTTAAATTGATTCAAGAGGCTGGTGAATTATCAGATAGCTTATGTAAAGGGAAAGATATTCGTGATGATGTTGGAGATATGATGGTGGTTTTGATTAATATTATGGTAAGAAATAACTTAACAATGAAAGATTGCTTAAAAGTTGCTTACGCGGACATAAAAAATCGTAAAGGCAAGATGATAGATGGGATATTTGTTAAAGAAGGTGATAACTAAGCAATATTTATCTATTTTTGGCTAAGTATATTGGCCTGCTACAAATCCAGATGACCATGCCCATTGGAAGTTATATCCACCAAGATGGCCTGTAACGTCCACAACCTCACCTATAAAAAATAGTCCAGGGTGATTCCTGCACATCATAGTTTTTGATGATATTTCATCAGTATCAACACCACCTCTTGTGACTTCAGCAGTACGGTAACCTTCTGATCCTTTTGGGGTTACATGCCAGCTGTTTATAATATTATTAATTTTATCTAATGATTGTTTTGATAATTCAGAAATATTCCCTTTAAATTTATTTTTATCACAAATAATCATCGCTAATCTTTTTGGAAGAAACTCACATAAAATACTAATGATATTTTGTTTTGGTTTAGTATTTTTTTTATCTTGAAGAATTTCACCTAGATTATCACGTGGGCATAAATTAATGTTTATACTATCGCCTTGCGACCAATATGACGATATCTGCAGTATTGAGGGACCGCTCAGCCCTCTATGTGTGAATAACATTCCCTCTTCAAAAGATATATTCCCTTGAGAAATATTTGCATTAAGTGATAATCCGCTTAATTCGTTGCATAACGATAATATTTCATCTGTGAAAGTTAATGGAACTAATGCTGGTTGTGTTTCAACAATATTTAAATTGAATTGACTGGCTATTTTATATCCAAAATCAGTAGCTCCAATTTTTGGAATTGAAAGACCTCCTGAAGCAATCACAAGTGATTTAGAAAAATACTTATCATTATTGTTGATGACAATATAGTCATCATTTACTTTTTCAACTTTATCTACAACAAAACATTTTTTAATTTTAACATTAACTTGGTTACACTCGGATAATAGCATGTCTATAATTAACTGAGATTTATGATCACAAAAAAGCTGTCCAAGGGTTTTCTCATGATAAGCAATATTATGTTTTTTAATGAGTTCTATGAAATCATCTGGTGTGTACTGATTTAGTGCAGAAATTGAGAAATTAGGATTTTGTGAAATAAAGTTTTTAGGGTTTGTATTTATGTTTGTGAAATTACATCTGCCGCCACCTGATATTCTTATTTTCTCTGCAATTTTAGCAGCATGATCTACCAGTAAGACAGATTTTCCACGTTTACCAGATTCAATGGCACACATCATCCCTGCAGCACCAGCACCAATAATGATGACATCATATTTATTTGACATATGACATATTAGCAATAAATTTATCTGAGCTTAAGTTTTAAAAAAATAATATGATAATATAAATAATTAAAATTATGACAGAAAATAAAAAAGATTCAGCATTTTGGAAAGACACAGATACATGGCGAAAAGAGCCTGATTTCTGGAGAAAAGGTATAATGAAAAAATTACCCGTTCTTGCTTCTTTATCTATAGTAATGTTTACGGGTATTATCCTTACCTTGATGTTGAAATAATAACTAATGAAAATCTTTTTAATTTTCTTTTCTATAATCTTATTGAGTAATTGCTCTAATATCGATAAAAGAAACCTATCCACTGCTGAGTATCTATGTAGTTTTTCAGATACTTCCAATAATACTGTAGATTTTTCCTTAAAATTCTTAGATGATCATGTCCATATAGTTTCATGGTGGATAGACAGAGGCTACAAAGATTTGGTAGTAGACTACCATGATGGCGAGATTGATGTGTTTAGAAGCTATAATTTGGATAAAAAGATTAACATTTATAAAAGATTAGATGATAGTCAAAATAAAATTCTACTAAGCATAGATATTGACACCTTAACTGGGATTTATGATGATCAAAATATAGTTAGGAGCAAAGTAATTTGTATAGATGATCAAAAAGCCAGTTACAAGATGAGTCTAAAAATAGCAATTGGTAAAAAGAACTATGCTGCCTTTGCAAAACAAAAAGGCTTTTAGAGTTTATGCTCTTGCTTAGATAAAAAAATCTTTTGATTTGATAATTTTATCAATAATCAATGGTATATTTTTTTTAAAATTGAAAAATCCCTTTTTTGCATATTTCCAACAGAACAAATCCTCTTGTCCATAGATATAATTTAATTTGCAATTATTTTTGTTATTTTCTAAAAATGAATGATTTTCTCCAATACATGGATAAATAACATCTATGTTCTGAGTTATATCCATCTCTTTTTTTAAATCACTTCCACTCACTATTTGTGATTTAGAATATTTATTAGAAAAATCTTGAAGTATTGAATGTTTAAAATTCAATACATTTTCACTGAGCTCGATGTTTCTACATTCATTAGAAAGGTACAACAAATAGACATGTTTGTATTTTGAATAGATATCTTCATGATTTTTCAAAGAAAGATTATTATCAGCTATTAGAAGCGTATCACTGCTTTGTTCTAAAGTAGAATAGTTTATATCTATCAAGTCATAGGTTTTGTTTTCATTGAGTGGCAATGCATCTTCATTTAAGTTTTGCGGTTTATGAACATTATTAGTAAATTTACTAATATTAGACGCGGTTGCTAAATAATGTTTCCCAATTGTTTGAAGGCCCGCTACCCATCTCCAGCTGAGAGTATTCGAAGCGCTGTCACCATCCAGTAAATGTCTCATAAAAAAATTAGCGCCTAATTGCCATGGTAGATTTAACGTAAATATCCATATGCTTGCAAACCACATCCTTGTATGATTATGTAAGTAGTTTTCATTTACTAATTCCTCTACCCAATTATCAAAACATACAATTCCTGTTGTTCCTTCGATCGCCTTTTTATAGGCTTCACTATTTGAATTGTTGTTTGAGTATTCATAATAATCACTCCATACCTGTGGTCTATGTTCTAGCCATCCTTTCCAATAAACCCTCCAAAATACTTCTTGAACATATTTTTCTATTTTTGTTAGAGAATACTCTGATAAAGCTAAATTAATAACATCATATTCATTGATGACACGATGGGTTATGTATTTTGATAGATGAGATACATTGGATCTATTTTTAGGTCCATAATCATAGTTCCTATTCTTAGAGTAAGTAAGAATATCATTTTTTATAAAGTTATCTAATTTATCTTTTGCTTGTTCATATATATCAGTCATGGTCTATTACAATATTGATAATATTAACTATTATTTACAAATTGAAGTAGATGATAAAAGGTACTGAAACACCTAAGCTTATTCCCCCAAAGAAGAAGAATGCAAAGTGTGATACCCATATACCTGTAATAATACGCCTTGAGAATCCATTCATGTCTTTAAGTTTTTCATCAACAGATTCTTGAGAAAACATATGCTCATAATTCGCATTAACCCATTTGCAGTAATAAACATAAACAATAGATAATACAACAAAAACAAAAAGGTTAAGAAATAAGACGCCATTATATAAAGCTAGCCAATAGACAGTTGATATAAGAACTGGTAATAATATGTCTCTCATAAGTATAGGCATAAAAATCATAATACATGATTCTAATATTATTGTATCTATTAATTTAATTGATAAATAAAAACAGGTTAGTTTTATCTGATTTTATCTAGATAATGGTTTGTAGTAGTTCAGCAAATTTAAATATTATAATAAACATTCCGACTAATGCACAAAAGAATACGAATGAGATCACGGGTAAAACAAGGTTTTGAGAATTCTTTCCGAAAAAACCAATTACGCCTTTTTCTATTATTTTTTGCATGAAGAACATGATGTTACCGAATACGATAGATGCAAAGACTGGACCTACTATAAAGTAAACAAATGGCTTTAAAGAATAAACATCAGAAAAGCCCGCATCATTTGAATATATATATAAACTTGATAGAAACCAAAATACTGCAGCTATTATGTATTTATTTTTTTTTGCTTTATGCTCTTGTATAGCTTGTTCTACAGCTTTTCTACGTTCTTGCGCTTTAGTCATTTTTTGCTCTTGATGAATATTCGCCAGTACTTGGATTAAGTTTAATATCCTCACCTTGTTTGATGAATGCAGGAACTTTTACAGTAATACCATTATCTAATTCTGCATCTTTAAGTGTGGATGATACAGTATCTCCTTTTGCAACACTTTCTGTCGATGTAACTTTACATACAACAAAATTAGGAAGCTCAACATCTATGATAGCTTCATTCCAGATTGTGACGTTACATTCATCACCATCATTTAACCATCTAGGATCGAAGTCTATCGAAGATACATTTAATTCAATCTGTTCATAAGATTCAAGATTCATAAAAAATAAAGTGTTTGATTCTTGATAGAGAAATTGCATTGAGGTGTTAAGAACATCTGCTTCATTGAGTTCTTCACCAATTTTAACAGTCTTTTCAATAGTTTTCTTATTTAAAAGATTTTTTATCTTAATTTTAGTAAACGCTTGGCCTTTACCTGGATTAACAAAGTCTGTATCCATGATTACATAGGGTTGATTATCAACAAGAACTTTGTTGCCATTTCTGAGAAGTGAATGATCGACCATTAATTAAGTTGTTCTTGCGGCACAGATTCGATATCAGAATTTTCTAGAGCTTCTATTCTTTTTCTTAAAGGTGGATGAGTAGAAAATAATTTTTTTAACGTACTAGATTGTCCTTTATTAGATATACCGAATGCTAACATTTGATCAGGTAATGGTGCTGCTACTTGGCGCTCAAGTGCTTTAAGAGCATTAATCATTTTAGTTTTAGAAGTTAGTTGAGCACCGCCAATATCTGCTCTAAATTCTCTCATTCTTGAGAACCAACATACTATAGTAGATGCAAGTATCCCTAGTACTACTTGTGCGAATATTACAGTGAAAAAATAACCTATACCATATCCTCTCTCATTTTTTAGAATAACTCTATCTACAAAATGACCGATTACTCGGGAGAAAAATATTACAAAGGCATTAACTATTCCTTGTATGAGTGTGAGCGTTATCATGTCACCATTTGCAACATGGCTCATTTCATGACCTATTACAGCTTCGATTTCATCCCTACTCATTGCGCTAACAAGCCCTGTGCTTAGTGCAACTAATGAACTATTTTTGGATGAACCAGTAGCAAAAGCATTCGGTTGGGGAGAATTGAACATTCCAACCTCTGGCATTTTTAATCCGAGTTGTGCTGATTGTTTTTTTACGACATCTAAATACCATCTTTCAAATTCATTTGATGGATTAGTAATTAATTTGACACCTGCCATGGATTTGGCCATCCACTTAGACATGTATAGGGAAATGAATGAACCGCCCATACCAAAAACAAGTGAAAATAGCATAAGTGAATCATAATCAAGATCTACACCATTCGACTGAAGAATACCGGTAAAGCCTGTAAGTGACAGAAAGATGCTTAAAACAAATAGTATTGCGATATTGACTACAATAAAATAAAAAATTCTTTTCATAGTTATCCTATATTATAATTTAATTTCATATTCTTGTGGATAAATTTTTGCTCAATTTTCTTTCCACGCCTTGTTCTAGTCATAATATATGGTTGAAGTTCTTTAAATTCAATATATTTACTTCTTTTATTTTCTGCAGATATTTCAAGTCTTTGCCCTGCTCTAATTACCCCAGAAAATATAACCTTTTCGCTATCTTCGGATTTAGGTATGTTAATTAACTTCACACCCTTACCTTTTGTCAAGATTGGAATATCATCAAGCTTAGATAAGATAAGGTATTGCTTGTTAGTCACAAGTAAATAATAATCTAAATTTTTAACATCAACCTCAAGTGGCTTAATAATATTTGATTGTTTATTTTTTACAATTGATTTACCGTTTCGGTTTGAAGATAAAAGCTCCTCATTCTTACATAAGAACCCATAACCTGACTCAGAGGTAAACAGGGTATGTAAATCATTAGAGGTATTCAACATTCCAGTGACATGTACTCCGTCATCAATATTGAAATATTTTTTTAAAGATTCACCATAACCCCTTCCAGAAGGAATATCATTGACCATCATTGAATATATAAATCCTTTTTGATCTAAAAAAGATACTTGCTTATTATTTTCTATATCTAAATGAGCAAGATATGAATCACCTGATTTAAATGTTAAGTTATCGAGTGATACAGAACTACCTTTGCTAGTTTTGACCCATCCATTACTGGATAAAATTAGAGATACAGGCTCACTTGATATTTTTATTTCTTGTATGATTTGTTTAGATGAGTCTGTATTAGACAAAATATTTGTTCTTCTATCATGTGCATACTCTTCACTAAGAATATCAAGTTCATGAATGATTAATTTATTGAGTTTTGCTTTAGATTTAAGAATAGAGTTTATCTCTTTATTTCGTTTTTGAAGCTTCTTATACTCATCTTTTATTTTATCTTCTTCAAGTTTAGCTATATTTCTTAATCGCATATTAATAATAGATTCATATTGTTTTTCAGAAAACTTTCCTATTTTCATTATCTTTAGTTTTGGATTATCTTCATTCCTCAGTATTTCTATAATCTTATCTAGATGCTTATATACAATTAAAAATCCTTCAAGAATGTGAAGTCTATCAAGTATATTGTTGTTCTCATGATTAAGTTTTCTTTTATATGTATTGATTCTAAATGAGATCCATTCAGTTAAGATTTCTTTCAAATTCATAACCTTCGGTTTACCATCCATTGAAATCATATTTAGATTTACTCTATAACTTCTCTCTAGATCAGTCGTAAAGTATAAATGATTCATTACATCATTTGAGTTATGACTATTTCCTTTAATTTTTATAATGATTTTTACAGGATTTTTCTCGTCAGATTGATCTTCGATTGAGTTTATAAAACTAATCTTTTTATCAATGATTTGTGACTGAATTTGTTCAATAATTTTTGTAGTCGAGGCTTGATAAGGTAAGGATGTTATTTCAATAGTCTTACCATGATGACTGTATTCAGCTCTCAATTTAATGTTACCCGTACCCTCATTATAGATAGCATCTATATCGGATTCATCTTGCAATAAGTCTGCACCAGTTGGGTAGTCTGGTGCTGGGATGAATTCCATAAGTTCCCTGATACTACACTTAGGGTTATTAATAATATATTGAACCGCTAATATAATCTCGCCAAGATTATGCGGTGGAATATCTGTAGACATGCCTACTGCTATACCTGAACTTCCATTTATAAGAATATTAGGAATTTGAGATGGTAAAAATTTAGGTTCATTTAATGTGCCATCAAAATTGGGTATCCAATCTGATGTGCCATTTTTTAAATCGTTAAGTAATAATTGTGAATATTGTGTGAGCTTTGATTCTGTATATCTCATAGCTGCAAAAGACTTAGGGTCATCTTGTGTACCCCAATTACCTTGTCCGTCAATTAACGGCATATTATAAGCAAATGATTGTGCCATTATCACCATTGCTTCATAACATGCAGTATCTCCGTGAGGATGAAATTTTCCTAATACATCTCCAACTGTTCTAGCGGATTTTTTATGTTTGGTAGAGTGTTTTAACCCTAATTCACTCATAGCATAAATTATTCTCCTCTGAACAGGTTTTAGGCCGTCTAATAAACTAGGAAGCGCACGGTCTAAAATTACATACATAGAATAATTTAAATATGCATCTTCACTAAAGTCTCCTATTGATACTTTTTCTATATTTGATGAAAATATATCTCTATTTTTTGTCATTAGCTTGTTTGAGCAAGATTACCTTTTTTTTCTAACCATACTTTTCTGTCGGGAGCTGTTTTTTTCGATAGCATCATATTTAATTTCTTTATATCCTTACTTTTATGATCAAGGGATAATAGGATAAGTTTTCTTGATGCTGGAGTAAGAGTTGTATCTCTAAGCTGAGATGGGTTCATTTCACCTAATCCTTTAAATCTAGTTATACTTAAATTACTATCTGTAGATTTAATTTTATATTGACTAAGTATTTTATTTAAATGATCGTCAGAAATAGCATAGTAGGTTTTATTTTTATAATCTAAGCGGTAGAGAGGTGGGAGAGCAACGTAGATATGTTCATTTAGGATAAGATCAGGAAAATGCTTAACAAACAAAGCAATAAGTAATGTTGCGATATGCAAACCATCAGAATCTGCATCAGCCAGTATACAAATTTTTCCATATCTCAATGACGAAAGGTTACTTTCACCAGGTTTTACACCTATTGCAGTCGATATATCCTGAACTTCTTTTGATTCAAGTATCTTTGATGAACTAACTTCCCAGGTATTAAGTATCTTTCCTCTCAAAGGCAATATAGCTTGAAAGGTTCTATCTCTGGCTTGTTTTGCAGAACCTCCAGCAGAGTCTCCTTCTACGAGAAATAATTCATTCACATTATTGTCTTTACTAGAACAGTCCGATAAACGACTTGGCATTATAATACTTTTTGTTGAAGACTTTATCTTCTTAGTTTTATTATTTGATAACCTTTGATAAGCATTCTGTATAGCAAGGTTTGATATTTCTTCAGCGGTATCAGAATGATTATTGAGCCACAATTCTAATCTATCCTTTAATTGAGATGATAGTTTCGATCCAATAGATGTGGATTGTAATTTATTTTTTGTTTGACCAACAAACTGAGGGTCAGATATTTTAATTGAGATCAGATAAGATGTATTTTTCCATATGTCATCTGGGATAATTTTTAAGTTCTTTGGCATAATTTTATGAGTAATCATGAAATCTCGTAAAGAATCAGCAACTGCAGACTTTAAAGAGTTTACATGGGTACCACCATCAGAAGTTGGTATTAGGTTTACATAACTATCTTGAATAATTTCCTCAATATCTTCTATCCAGCAAACGGTTGAAGAGACTTCAAATAAATCATCATCAAGTTCTATTAAAATTGGGTCAATTGGAAGTAGAGTTTGAGATTTTAGATTATTTTTTAAATATAAATCTAAGGATCCAGTATGACAATATACTTTATTACCAGTTTTGTACTTTAAATCATTAATTATTATCTTTAAGCCTGGCTTCAATATAGTTTTTGCTTCTACAAGCTTATGTAATCTAGTAATTTGAATGTCTTCACTATCAAAATATTTTTTATTTGGCTTAAAAGTTATACAGGTACCATGAGAATTTTTTGTAGTTTTAGCAATAGCACACAAATTTTTACTGATTATTCCATTTTTAAATGAAATCTGATGAAGATTTTGATCGCCAGCGCGTTCAATATCAACAATAAGAGATTCAGATAATGCGCTCACTACGGATACACCTACCCCGTGAAGCCCCCCAGAATATTTGTAGTTTTTATTACTAAATTTAGCGCCAGAATGTAAATTGGTCATAATAACCTCAACTCCAGATTTTTTGTATTCTGGATGGATATCTACTGGCATACCCCGTCCATCATCTTTAACTGTATATGACCCATCAGTGTTTAAAGTAATATCAATATTATTACAGAATCCAGCAATAGATTCGTCAACACAATTATCTAATACCTCTTGTAGTAAATGATTAGGTGTAGATGTGTCAGTATACATACCAGGTCTTTTTTGAACCGGCTCTATTCCTTTTAGAATTTCTATATCAGATGCGGTGTATGTCTTTTTTACCATTGTTGTGTATAATAAGATTACACTATCCAACATACAATATAAATGAATTATGTTTTTTATGATTTTGAAACTTCTGGATTAAGTTGGTACTTTGATCAGCCTATTCAACTTGCAGCAAAACTAGTTGATGAGAACTTTAATATTATCGATGAGTTCAATGAAAAATGTCGATTAAGAGACGGTGTTATTCCATCACCTGTTGCAATGCTAATCACAAAAACTGACTTAGAACAATTAAGTCGTGAACAATCCTTTTATGAATTTATGGATAGAGTTCATAAAAAATTAGCCTCATGGTCTCCTGCAATTTTTATTGGATATAATAATATTAATTTTGATGAGAAGTTTCTTAGATGTAGTTTTTATCAATCTCTCCATGCTCCCTATCTTACGAACACGAACAATAATTCTAGAGCAGACCTGTTTAAAATAATTCTAGCAGTCTGTAATCTAGATAAGCCATATCTGAATATTCCAAATGATGAAAAAACTGGCAAAAGGAGCTTAAAGCTAGAAAAACTCGCGGAAAATAATGAAATAAAACATGAATTTGCTCATGATGCGATGAGTGATGTTGATGCCACAATAGACTTAGCAAATATTATTAAAAAAAATGAACCAGAATTATGGGAACATATGATTCAGTTTAGAAGTTATAAAAATGTTAATGAATATATTAATAATAATAATATTCTTATAATTCCTCCAACAAATGCAACAGGAACTTATATGCCAGTATCCTTGGTTACCAGTAACCCTGATAATGCAAAAGAAATTATATTTTATAATTTAAATGAAGAAGTTACAGATGATGTAATAAACTCAAGGACAAGAAGTATAGGAGGATTATTTAAAAACAAAATCCTAAAAAAAATTAAAAGTAATGATTATCCAATCTTTCTAGAAGAAAAACATATGAATAATATTCAAAAAAAGGAATATCTAGAGAATAAAGGATTATACGAAGAAAGAGCTAACTTAGTAAAAGATTCAAGTAATTTCATTATGAATGTTAATCAATATCTTGTAGATCAGCTTGCTGATTATCAAATTGACAGCGGAGATTACATGTCTGCATCCGATCATGTAGATGAAATGTTATATCAGGGCTTCACAGGTCCTAGTGACTGGAAAATAATTCAACAATTATCGAAAATAGATAATGCTCATGATTTAGATAAAGAATTAAATTCTCTTGAAGATAAAAGATTAGTAGAACTATATAAAAGAAAAATTTATTCAGATAGAAATGATTTGCTTACTGAAGAGACTAGAAAAGAACATCAAGATTATATAAAAGATAAAATATCGCACAATGGGGAAAAATTACCATGGACTACACTTGCAAAAGCTCGCAGAGAATTAGATAAAGCGATAACTGATTCAAGATTTTCTGGTATGGAAGATCAATTTAAAAAGATAGATAATTTCTTAAACAATATAGAAAAAAAATTTTTGTAAGTTATTTCTGATTTATAAAAGCTATGATATTTTTATAGTTTTGATAGCCTGGTATGATTCTTCCATCTTCAAGAAAGATAGTTGGGGTCCCTTCAACAGATAATGAGCCAGCATACTCAAAGTTTTTAGAGATGGGGTTCTCGCACATAGCTCCCTCCTCTAAAATATCACCGGCAAATAAATCCTCTAAAGCCTCGACCTTATTGTCGGAACACCATGCTGCTACAAGCTGCTGATATGCATCTACATCATTTCCATTTCGTGAAAATAAAACATACCTAACTTCAATATTATTTTCTAATAAACTCGGTACTTCATTATGAAGTTTTTGACAATATGGGCATGATGTATCCGTAAAAATCGTAAGAATATGATTAGTTTTATTAGGCTTAAATACCATAAGATTTTTCATATCAATCGATTCAATTATTGATAATCTTTGATTCATCTTGGTATTTTCAGTAATGCTTTCTTTTGTACTCAAATCAATTACATTACCTATGATTAGATATTTGCCATCATTCGTAGCATAGTAAATTTTATTATTTATGATAATCTCATGGAAGTTTTCATCAATTTTTTTTATTTCATCTACAGCAATATCTGGATATGCATTAGAAATTGTTTTTTTTATATCAATATCAGCATCATCTCTTTTAGCGCATGAAACAAGCAATGCAAGAGTAAGAAATAAAAAAATATTTTTCATAGTTATCCTCTAGGATGGTATTTTTGATGAAATTTTACCAACCTCTCCTTAGCAATATGAGTGTAAATTTGTGTTGTTGATAGACTAGCATGGCCAAGTAGCATCTGTACAGTCCTTAAGTCTGCTCCATTATTAAGCAGATGTGTTGCAAATGCATGTCTCAAATTATGAGGGGATATTTTTTTGTTAATAAGAGAAACTGTCGCGTATTTTTGAATCATCTCCCAACAAGCTTGCCTTGAAATAATAGAGCCATTTTCATTTAGAAATAACATATCAATATGATTAGTTGGCTTTAAATTAGCTCTATATGTATCAATATATAATATCAATAGACTCATCGCTGATGAACCTATTGGTACGAGTCTCTCTTTATTTCCTTTACCCTTTATCTTCAAAAATGGTTTTTCCTTAGAGATTTGATTGACTCTAACATTTAATAGTTCACTTATTCTTAATCCTGCAGAATATAGCAGCTCAAGAATACATTTATCTCTAAGTCCAACGCCTGTTTTTATATCAGGTGATTCAAGAAGCTTTTCTACTTCATTTTCTGAAATAATAGTTGGTAGCTTTCTTCTTTTTTTCGGATTTTCTATTAGTTGCGCAGGATTATTATCTATAATTTTATTTTCAAATAAGAATAAATAGAATGATTTAATACAAGTAATTATTCTTTGTATAGTACTTACTGATGTCCCTTTATCTAATCTATCAGCAAGATAGTTATTAATGATAATTCTATCTACATTAGAGAATTTTTTTTTATTGTGCTCAAGCCATGTAAGGAATATTTTAAGATCAGATTTATAAGCTAATATTGTATTTCTAGAGAGGCCCCTTTTGAACGATGCATCATTGCAATATTGATCTATAAGTTGATATTCAATTGAATTATCTGATATCGGCATAATATTTGATATACTCAGTATACATAATTTATTTAATTTAAAAAAATGAAAGATAATTGTTTTAATGAATTTGATCCAAATGCCTTGAATGTTGAGGAGGCACTATCAAGAATATTAAAATCCATAGTAAGCAAAAAAGATACTGAGCTAGTACCCCTAAAAGAATCTTATGGTAGAGTTCTGGCAAAAAACATTAAATCTAATCAAGACATACCTAATTATAAAAATTCTGCTATGGATGGTTACGCGGTTTGTATGGATATTACAAACTCAAATAATAAATATACTTTTACATGTGTTGGAGAATCTTTCGCAGGTCGTCCATATAATAAAAATGTAAAGATAAATGAAGCAGTAAAAGTAATGACTGGCGGTATGGTTCCTAAGAGTTGTAATGCGGTTGTAATGAAAGAGCTTGTTAAAAATATAGACGATAAGATAGTTATTAATGCAAATATATTCAAAGATCAAAATATAAGGTTTCCTGGTGAGGACATCAAAAAGAATACTACTGTTTTATTGAAAGGCAGACAAATTGATGATGTAGATATGGGAATTTTAGCATCCTTAGGCGAAGCAAAAATAGCAGTTTATTCTAAACCTATAATAGGTTTCTTTTCGACAGGTGATGAGCTTGTAAGCATTGATACTAAAATCAAAAAATCTCAAGTATATGATAGTAACAGATATCTATTACATGGATTACTTCAAAAGTATCCAATTAAAATAAAGGACTTTGGGGTAGTAAAGGATAAACTAAAATCTGTAGAAAAAAAATTAGTACTAGCATCTAAGGAATGTGATTTATTGCTTACAACAGGGGGAGTATCAGTTGGTGATGCTGATTTTATCAAAGATGCTTTGGAAAAATTAGGTAAAGTAAATTTTTGGAAAATAGCTGTCAAACCAGGAAGGCCATTAGCATTTGGCAAAATTAAAAAATGCTTTTTCTTTGGATTGCCGGGAAATCCAGTATCAGTCGTAGTGACTTTTAATTTATTTGTGAGTGCAGCAATAAGAAAAATGACTGGTCAAAAAAATAATACATCTTTAACTCTAACTGCAAAACTACAATCCGAGATTAAAAAAAGAAAGGGCAGGAAAGAATATAAAAGAGGTATTTTAACAATTAATAATGGTGAGTTTTTTGTTAAAAGCTCAGGTGCTCAGGGTTCAAATATATTATCATCATTAAAAGATGCAAATTGTTACATTGAACTTGCAGAACACATAGATAAAATAAAAGAAGGTGAAAACGTAAAAGTAATCCCATTCGTCCTATCAAGTGAGCATTATGAATAATGTAGGCTTATTTAAAAGATTATTAATAAATTTTTATGATGTAATCCTACTCTTTGCAGTATTATATTTTTTCACGATACCAATTATCCTTTTTACACAGGGCAATGCAGTTTTAAATAGCTATCTGTATCAACTATATCTTATTTTAATAGTTTTTTTATATTATGCATGGTTTTGGAAAAAATATAATCAAACTCTTGGCATGAAAATATGGAAAGTAAAAATATATAGTAGATGTTCTTCAGACATATCTTATCTTCAGTCTTTTGTAAGAATTATAATTGCTCTAATAGGTGGTCATCTACTGTTAATATTTTACTCAGAATCTCTACAAGATAAGTTATCGAAAACCTATTTGGAAAGAGTTGATTAAATATGAATATGACTTTTAACCAGCTTATTAAATAAGAAATATCCAAAAATAAAAAATATCCCCATAGATATCAAGACAGATATTAATGCAGATATATTTAGTATTAGGCACATATTGATAATAATACTAGAAATAACAAAATAAGTGATTCCAAATAATATACCAAAAATAATTTTTTGACTTTGATTGGTAGATCTAATTTTTGTAAATAAGAAAGGTATGCCAACAAAAACAATTATACAACAGGAAATTGGTAATAACATTTTTTGCCAAAACATGACTTTATGCTCTTCATAATATATGCCCAACTCATTATAGAAAATAATATTTGCATACAGAGATTCAATCGATTGATGACGTTTCTTATTGAATTTATTTTTAAGTATTTGAGACGGTATGAATTTCTCAGAAGATATATTAAGTGTTTCTTTATTAACTATCTGATTAGTATTGATGTCGATAATTTTTATTCCATTCAAAATCCAATTAGTATCATAAGTCGCTACCTCTGCATTAATGATTGAATTAATACTACCATTATTGATATTTATTATTTCGATATCTTCTAAATGCTTATCAGTAATCATTCTTTTAGCATTAATAATATAATCTTTGCCTTTAAACCATATCTCTTGATTAATACTATTTTTTTTGAGAGCTTTATTTTTAATCTCTTGTGCATGAACAGAGAACTGTGGCGAAATATGATTACCTACATATGTAAATGCAGATGCTAATAAAAAAGTTTGAAACATAATTATGAAAATAGTTTTTCTAACGCCTACACCATTGGAATTGATTGCAAGGATTTCTGAATGATAAGCCATAGATCCGAATGCGATCATGCTACCGATTAGCAATGCGTATGGGAAAATATCTAGGAAGTTTTGTGGGATTAAGAATAAAGTATATTGAGCAATTAGAGAAAGTGTATATTCATTTATTCCTAAGTTTCTTAACTCAGATAAAAAAATAATTAGTAAATTGATACTTATGAGTATGCTTATTGTTAGGAAGAATCCTAATAGGTATTTTTTAAACATATATATAAATATTTTATTCATCTTATTATCTAGTGCGATTCGTGTAATTAAGAAATTTAAATGTGATGTATAAATAAATGATATGAAGAGTAATTAGGCTGAATGAAATATATACTCTAGTATCAAATGACTTCGTAAAGATATTAATCAAAACTATATAGCTAAAATAGAAAAATGCAGCAATAAATATATTTCTATATTTATCTTCTCTAGCATTTATATGACTAAGAGGTATTGCAAGATAACCAAGTATCAATGTTGCTATTATCATAGAGAATCTCTTTAGAATTTCAGAAAACGAAAAAATATCATCAAGCTGAAGTAGTTGTAAAATAGACTTAGACTCTAGATCATTATTTATATTTTTAGGAACTTCATTGGATAATAAAATATCCTGATTTAGATACTCTGTAGAACTAAAACTTCCATCAGGATTGAATACATAAGACTTACCCTCAACTAATTTAATTAAGTCGTCACTAGATTCTGATGTTGATATTCCAGATGAGATACTAATCGAGTTTGATTCATTAGTTTTAGATTTAATAAATACATTAGCTGTAGTAAGCTTATTTTTATTGTTAATATAAATTACCTTTGATCCATCATTGCTAATTGTGAAATTTTTATCACGCAAAGAGTATATCTTTTGTTCATGAATGATTCGATGTTCGATTTCAGATCTAATGTCTACTGTATAAGGTGTAATAAAACAATTGAAAAGCATGACAATGATAGCTGTAATGACAATCATTCTTGTGAGAATCGCTGATATTAATTTATTCGAATAGCCGTTTATCTTCATAATTACCATCTCATTAGATACGTACAGCTTATTGAGAGCAATTATTATTCCAAAAAACAGACTGATAGGTATAAGTAAAGAGAAGTACTGTATTATTTTTAAACTCAGTAGCTGTAATAAAAATACAGATGGAATACCACCATCATTAACGTCCTCCATCAATCTTAGTCCTGTATTTGCAAAAAGTATAAGCGAAAGAATTAATAAAACAGATAACACTGACAGAAGAGAGTTTTTATAAATATATTGGCTAATTAAATTCAAAGTAATAATTACAAGGTCAAATAAAAGTGTTAATCTTAACCATTAAATCAGTATAACTTTATTATTTGGAAATATCATGAAATACCTAAGATTCAACAAAAATTCAAAAGCCGATTACAACTTATTATTCGTCTATGAAGATAAGCTTTCAAGTCTTAATAAGTCAGCCCTCAGTGATGCCGTGTTTGAAGATGTAAAATTGGCGATATCTAATAAATTAGTCACTGGTGCATCAGGTTCAATGAATATATTTTCTAGTAAAATGTATGAAAAAAACTACTTTCTTGTTGGTCTTGGTCAAAAAAATAAGCTGACAATTCAAAATTATGAAAAAAATCTTAATTCTGCGTTAAAGAAAATCAATGGTTATAATATTAAAAGCATCTCGCTTGATCTTAATAACATATCTATTAGGAATTATGATCATATAAAATCTAGTATTATAGAGATTGAAAAAACTCAATATAGCTATAAAAAGACGAATACTTCATCTTTGAAGGAGTGTTTATTAAACGTTTCAAGTAAAATTAGTAATAAGCAATTGAGTAGCACCATAGATATTTCAATTGCGATAGCTAATGGTCTTAATAAAGCTAGAATCCTTGGTGATACCCCTCCAAATATATGTAATCCAACTTTTTTAGCAAAAGAAGCAAGAAAATTAGAAAAATTGAATAAGAACTTAAAAGTGGAAGTTCTGGATGAGAAGCAGATGCGTACTCTTAAAATGGGATCATTGCTATCTGTTTCGCAAGGAAGTACACAGCCAGCAAAACTTGTAATAATTAAATATATGCCTATAAAAAATAAACAGCCCATCGTGTTAGTAGGTAAAGGTATTACATTTGATACAGGAGGCATATCTCTAAAGCCATCGCCTAATATGGATGAAATGAAATATGATATGTCAGGAGCAGGTTCAGTTATTGGTACTATGCAAGCATGTGCTGAAATGAATTTAAAAAATAATGTTATTGGCATACTAGCATGTGCTGAAAACATGCCTAGTGGAGTAGCTACTCGACCAGGAGATGTAGTAACAAGCATGTCAGGTATTACAATCGAAATACTAAATACTGACGCGGAAGGAAGATTAGTCTTGTGTGATGCATTAACATTTTCCAAAAAATATAAACCTAGATATATATTAGACATGGCAACCCTCACAGGCGCGTGCCTAGTCGGTCTTGGAAAATATCCATCAGGTTTATTCTCAAACAATGATGTTCTAACCAAGAAGATTAAAAGTTCTGCTGATAAGACTGGTGATCGTGTTTGGGAATTACCATTATATAGTGACTATTTTGATGAACTAAAAACTAATTTTGCTGATATACAAAATATAGGTGGGAGGTATGGTGGCGCCATAACTGCTGCTGCATTTTTAGCTAATTTCACAACGGAAGAAAAATGGGCACATCTAGATATCGCTGGTACAGCATGGGATTCGGGAAATGACAAAGGGTCAACAGGTAGACCAGTAAAATTACTTACAGACTTTGTGATGACAAATAAATAAAATTGAAATCAGTCGTAAATTTTTATTCAATTGAAATAAATCATGATATTAAGTTATGTCTTTGTAAATTCGTTAAATGTTTATACAAAAAAGATGAAAATATTATCATAATTGATGATTATGAAAAGCTTGAAGAGCTAGATAAACTACTTTGGTCTTTTGAACAGAATAGTTTTTTACCACATAAGATTTATAATAAGGGAGACGTAATTGATACGCCAATAATATTATTATCTATACAGAATCTTGATAAACTCAAACTATTTAATGATTATACCTCTATTATAAATAATTATGATAATGCTTTAGTGAACCTTGAAAATAATATTAATATCTATGAATTTGTGGATACTGATGAATCAAAAAAATCAATAAGTAGAAATAAGTTTTTGGAATATAGGAAAAATAATTTTACTTTAATGCATAATAAATATAATGAACAAACAATATAAGCCGAAAGAAATTGAAGAAAAGATTTATAATTCTTGGGAAAAGACAAAATCTTTTTCAGCAAAAGAATCTACATCTAAATTTTCTATAGTGTTGCCTCCACCTAATGTAACAGGAACATTGCATATGGGTCATGCATTCCAACATACTATCATTGATATTCTTGTAAGATATCATCGTATGCTTGGTAAGAGCGTTTTATGGCAACCAGGTACTGATCATGCTGGTATTGCTACACAGCTAGTGGTAGAAAATAGACTTAAAAGTTTAGGTAAAAATATCAAAGACCTTAGTCGTGATGAATTTATTGATGAGGTTTGGAAATGGAAGGAGATTTCTGGAAACACAATTATCAATCAAACGAAAAGACTAGGTTCCTCTGCGGATTGGTCAAGAAATAGATTCACAATGGATGATGATTTATCAGAAAATGTTAGAGATATCTTTATTGAACTTTATGATAGTAAATTAATTTATAGAGGTAATAGACTTGTTAACTGGGATATTAAGCTCCAAACAGCTGTATCTGATTTAGAAGTTATAAATGAAGAAAAAGATGGTTACTTGTATCATTTAAGATATAAAGTTGTTGATTCAAACGAGTTTATCACTGTTGCTACTACAAGGCCGGAGACCTTCTTTGGAGATTCAGCAGTATGTATTAATCCAAATGACGAACGATATAAACATCTCATAGGGAAACATGTAGTTTTACCGATGATCGATAAAGAAATACCGATAATACAAGATGAAATTGTGGATATAGATTTTGGAACTGGATGTCTGAAAATTACACCAGCACATGACTTTAATGACTACAAAATAGGTAAGAAACATAATTTAGATTTTATAAATATCCTAAATAAGGACGGATCTATGAATGAGAATGTTCATGAAAAATATATTGGAATGAATATACATGAACTAAGAGACAATTTAGTTAAAGATCTTGATGATATAGGTGTTTTTGTAGAACAAATACCTTATAAGACAACTGTACCCATAGGAGAAAGAACGGGTGAAATAATCGAACCACTACTCACGAGTCAATGGTTCATGAATATGAAAGAAATAGCAAATAATGGTGTAGAGGTGGTTAAGGATGGAAAAATTAGTTTTGTTCCTGAGCACTGGGAAAAAATTTATTTCAACTGGTTAGAAAATATTGAAGATTGGTGCATTAGTAGGCAAATAATGTGGGGACATAGAATACCAGCTTGGTACGATAATGATGGAAAAGTTTATGTTGGTAAAAATGAAGAAAATGTAAGAGAAAAATATTCTATCAAAAAAGAAACTGAGCTAACTCGCGATAATGATGTTTTGGATACATGGTTTTCGTCATCACTATGGCCTTTTTCGACTCTTGACTGGAAAAAGAATAATGGAATATTTGAAAAATACTATCCCACCAATCTCTTAGTCACTGGATTTGATATTATCTTCTTTTGGGTTGCAAGAATGATTATGATGGGTCTTAAGTTTACAAAAAAGATTCCATTTAATAAAATTTATATTCATGGTCTTGTTAGAGATTCAGAAGGCAAGAAAATGTCTAAATCTATTGGTAACGTTATTGATCCAATAGATATTATAGAGGGCATATCTATAGAAAAACTTATTGAAAAAAGAACTGAGAGTCTAATCAATGAAAAGCAGAGAGCGAATGTAGTCAAAAAAACAAAAAGAGATTTTCCTAATGGAATAAAAGAATATGGCGCCGATGCATTACGATTTAATTTCTGTGCAATGGCTTCAACAGGTAGAGACATTAACTTTGATTTAAACAGAATAGAGGGATATAGAAATTTTTGTAATAAGCTATGGAATGCATCAAGATTTATTATGCTTACATGTGACGAGTATGAATACAAAGAAAATCTAAATACATCATCTGCTACAATATTTGATAAATGGATAATGTATAAACTAGATAATGTTACTAAGGATTTCAAAAAATATAGTTCAACATATAGATTTGATTTAATGGCAAATAGTATTTATGAATTTGTATGGAATGAATATTGTGATTGGTACCTAGAGATAGTTAAGAATAATACGACAGAGACTACAAAGAATTATTTGATATATTCTATAATTAGAATACTTAAAATTTGCCACCCAATTATACCTTTTATTACAGAAGAAATTTGGAGTAATCTTTACCATAAGAAGCTTGTAGATGAACCAGGCCTAATAAATAGTAAATTTCCATCCCAAATTAGAATTTCAAAAGAGGATGATATATATGAAAGAGTAAGTGTTATACAAGAAATTATCAAAAAAATAAGAAAAAGCAGAACTGAGCTTGGTGTTCATCCAAAAGTTAACATCGCTGCAAAAATAATTGTAAAAAATGAAGTGATTAATCTAGATATCACTGAAAATGTTAAGCTTATCAATAACCTGTCTGGTATTGAACTATCTATTGCTGATGATATTGAATTCGACGATCATGATTATATCGAACTAATAGATGATAAATTTATTTTATACTTACAGATCAAAAACATGATTAATGTCAAAGATGAACTAAATAAAATAGACAATAAGATTATGCAGTTTAATGATGTTATCAATAAAATTGATTCAAAACTTAACAATAAAAGCTTTATAGAAAGAGCCCCTGCTGAAATTATTAATCAAAATATTGCAAACAGAAAAAAGATTGAAAATGATATTCTATCTTTGGAAAGTCTAAAGAATACTTTATCGAATTAAGCTATAGAGCCTTTCCAAGGATAGTCTAAAGCTTGTTAAATCATTTGATATATTGATGTTAAACTCATTACTGAGCTGTTTATAGTCACTACTTTGAGAGCCGATTAAAATTATATCCTCTGTTTTATCAGCTTTATCTCTAATATGTTTGATTTCATAAATCTTTCTAGCGATATCTCTTGGGTTGTTTATGGCTAGTACGACTACCTGTGCCTTGACTTTAGATGCTGCAAAAGTTATTTCATCATGTGGGACGCCATTTCCAATATAAGTAAGATCCCATCCTATATTCTGAGCAACAATCATATGCATCAGAGTGTCTAGACTCTCATGCTCAGATAACAATGAGGCTATAACAAGTCTAGGGCAATCCTCTTTTGATGAACGAAGATTCAGGTAAAGATTGTTTAAACATGTCCTAATACAAAGCTTCGACATCTTTTCGTGTGAGTATCTTATACTCCCTCTTGAGCACTCATCTTGTATGTAATTACTCAGTGGTTTAATGAATTCAATTAAAAAATCATTTGTGCTTAATATAGCTACTGCATTTGATAAAACATTATCTAGTTTCCAGCTATTCATTTCTTTGATGCATGAAACTGCCTCGTCAAACAATTCCATGATAGTCCCTGTGCTAGGTCTTTTATAGCCTATGGATGCAGTTGATTCATCTCCCATTACGAGTTCAAAGAGATCATCGTATGAAAGTGCAGCTATATCGCCTATTCTCCTGCCTGCAGCTATTGCTCTTTTTAGGAGAGTTAGTTTATCAATATCTTTATCTGAATAGAGTCTTCTGTTTGTATCATTTCGATGAGAAACTACTGCTTGGTATCTTTTTTCCCATACTCTAATTACATCTGAGCTTAAGCCCGTCCGTCTATTGACAACTTGAATCAAATGTCTAGGTTTAGCAGCTAAATCTTCTTTCATTTGCAAACTAATGTTGGACTTATCCTTGTCATTGTTTCTAATTATTATATTTTCCATAGCATTTGTCAAAGTATTGTCTATTATTTGTCAGACAGTACCATTATTTTTGATATTTGTATAGTTTTTGTTCATATTTATTATTGACATGTCTATTTTGTTAGAGTAATGTTATAGACAGGATACAGACAAGATGTCATATCCCCACCCCTTTAATGAAAGGCCGAATCTACCCCCTCGGCCTTTTTTTATACCGATTTTCGATGTCCACTCGGTCTCCATGCTGGGGCGATTACGTCTGGGCTATCTGTATCGTCACTAATTAAGCGAGCGGGCTTAATAGTCTCGGGGCCAAACTTATCATGTATGTTCTCTAGTGCTTGATCTAAAACTTCACTCTTATCATTATCTTTACTGAAAATGTCCATTTGTGTATTCTTCTTTAAGGGGTTTAAAGCTGTAACTTGAACTTGATAAATGCCCGTATTTTTTTCGAACAAATTTAGATAAGATAAGCAAATATTAAATATATCATTTCGATTACACGTAGCTTTCTCTATTTTGACTTTCTTTTGTATCCACCCTGCTTTTATTTTTATGCCTATTAAGAAAATATTTGATTCATAATTAGATTTACGTAAACGTAATGCTAATTTATTTGACATCCTTAGGAATACTTTTTTTATTAAATAGCTACTTTTTGTATTAGGTTTTAATACTTTTCCATGTCCAAGACTTTTTGGATGATTTAAGTCTGGAATGAGTCCTTCAAAATCATTTCCATTTGCCATTAGCCATATTTTTTTGCCAATATTGCCAAACCTATTAGAAAGTATACTTATAGGTAACTTTTTCATATCAGAACATTTGTAAACACCATGGTGATTTAGAAAACTTTTAACTCCTGTTGATACCCCGCACAAAGTATCTATTGGTGAATTATCTAGATATTCGTGATAATTATTTTTATTAATATAAGTTATTCCATCTGGTTTATTAATTTTTGAAGCATATTTTGCTAATGATTTACTAAATGATATACCAATCGAACATTTAAGGTTTTCTGATTCATAAATAAGATCTTTAATCTTGTATATGACATGATTAATTTCCTTATAAATTTTCATACAATTTGTTAATTCTAGAAAAGCTTCATCAACTGAGTATATTTGAATATCAGGAGATATATTATGTAGTATATTCATTATTCTTGTTGATGTTTCTGCGTATACTTTTGGTCTTGATGGTCTTTGAACTAAGTAAGGACAAATTTTTCTTCCATCAGAAATCCTCATTCCTGTTTTTATTCCAAATGCTCTAGCTTCATATGAAGAAGTAATAATACATGAGCCATGCTCTCCATTAGTTACAGCTACAGGTTTTCCTAAAAGTTTTGGATAATCTCTTTGTTCTATTGAGGCAAAAAATGCGTTCATATCTACGTGAATAAAGATTTTTTCACTCATTAGTATATTCTTACTTGTCCAACTACATATCCTTGAATAGAAATTCTTTCAACAGGGTAAATTGTTTCTTTATATGTTTTGTTTGCAGGAATTAACTTTATCTCTCCTGGGCTTCCCTTTTCTATATATTTTAAAGTCACATCTTGATTGTCAATTAAAATCACATGTACTTTTGATTTATAGAATTTTTTACTTTCTTCAATAATTACCCAATCCCCATCATTTATACCTGCATCTATCATTGATTCTCCTTTTACCTTGAGCGCATATGATTTTTTATTGGTAAACAAGTATTCAAGTTCAATTCTTTGTTGATCAGTTATTGCTTCAATAGGCCCACCTGCTGCAATCTTTCCTAAAGATTTTAAAAAAAGAGGGCCTTCATCTATTGTAGAAATACCACGATGTTTATTTGAAAACCTTAAGATTTTGCCTGCTTTTTCTAAAGATTTTACATATCTATGCGCTACACCTTTTGATGTAATTCCTATACCCTTTGCAATTTCTGTTAATAAGGGATATTTTCCAAATTTTTTTGAATACCTAACGATGAAGTCATATGTGTTTTGTTCCTTGGTAGTTAAAGTAGAATATTCTTTCATAAGTTCTCATTAAGTTCTCATATGATATATGAACTATTTGAGAGGTACAACTATAAATTTTATATAATTTTTAGAACATCTTCAGGAGGTCGACCTATAATTGCTTTATTGTTGAAAACAAATACTGGCCGTTGAAGTAGTTTAGGGTGTTTGAGTATAAGATTCAGAAGTTCATCTTCGGTAAGGTTAAGATTATCTAGATTATTCTCTCTATATTCCTTTTCATTGCTTCTGATAATATCTCTAATCGATAGTCCAGATGAATCAAGTATCTCTTTAAGCATACTCTTAGTAATTTTATCTTTAAGATAAAGTATTACTTTAATATTTATATTATGAGTATCAATTATGTCAAGGGCTTTTCTGGATTTACTACATTTAGGATTATGATAAAAAAGTGCCTCTGACATTTAATAAGAATAATATTTTCTGAGGAAATCTGCAAAAGTTATTGCTAAAAAAATACCAAGAGAGTTAGCCAAAATGTCTAATAATTCAAAATAGCGATTAAAATATGGCTGCACCAATTCAATTACAATTCCAAAGAAGACAAAATAAATAAATATTAAAATATAATTAGTTGGTTTCCTAAGAGAAGCAGAAAAGCTTAAAAAAAAATAAGCAGCTGTATGTAAATATTTATCAGTGTTTTGTATCATAAAATGAGAAGTTACTGAAAAGAATGAGAAGAAAATTATGACAACTGATAATGCAATAGTAATTACTAACCAATTATCATAAATAGAATTGAGATTATGTTTCATATAATCTAAAATAATTTTGAACGCTAAAGGCTTATTCCCACTCTATTGTTCCAGGTGGCTTTGATGTAATATCATAAACTACTCTTGCTACACCGTTGACTTCATTTACTATTCTTGTAGAAATATTATTTAAAGTTTGATGACTTATATGACAAGCTGTTGCAGTCATAAAATCTGTGGTGTTCACTGCTCTCAACGCAATAACATATCCATACTGTCTCTTATCACCCATAACACCTACAGATTTTGAGGGTATTAAGACTGCTAAAGCTTGATCTATTTTATTATATAAATTTTGATTCCTTAATTCGTCAATAAAGATATAATCTACTTCTTGAAGGATTTTTATCTTCTCATGATTGATCTCTCCAAGTATTCGAACTGCTAAACCTGGACCTGGGAATGGATGTCTGTTAATCAAAGCTTTAGGTAAACCAAGCTCAAGACCTACCCTTCTCACTTCGTCTTTAAATAAATCTCTTATAGGTTCAACAAGCTTTAATTTCATTTTTTTAGGGAGACCGCCAACATTATGATGTGATTTAATAACATCTGATTCAGAATTTTTTGATGATGATTCAATTACATCAGGATAAATTGTTCCTTGGCCAAGATATTTAACATTTTTAATTTTTTTAGCTTCAGCATTAAAGACATCTATAAAGCACTTCCCAATAATTTTTCTCTTTTTCTCCGGGTCCTTAACTCCACGAAGAGCTAACAAGAATTTTCTTGAAGCATCGACAGTTGTAAGATTTATTTTTAACGATGAAGTGATATTTTTTACTTCAATTATTTCATTTTTTCTCAATAATCCAGTATCAATGAAAATACATGATAAGTGCTTACCAATAGCTTTACTTAATATTGCTGCTACAACTGAAGAATCGACACCTCCAGATAGCGCAAGTATAACTTTATCATCTCCAATATCTGATTTAATTTTATGAATCATCTCTTTACTAATTTTACTAGCTGTCCATGACTTCTTGCATTTACAAATCAAAATAAAGTTTTTAAGTATTTTTTTCCCAATAGATGTATGTGTTACTTCGGGATGAAATTGAATTCCAAAAATATCTGTAGTTGTATTTTCAAATGCTGCAATTTTTGAATTTGTACTTTCTCCTATTTTAGTAAAGTTCAAAGGAGCATTAATCACTTTATCTGAATGACTCATCCAAACTTTATGTTCTACATTAATTTTAATATCTTTAAATAGTTTAGATTTTTTTCTGATTATTAACTTTGAGTCACCAAATTCTTTTTTGCTTGATTTAATTACCTTTCCCCCAAATTCTTTGGAAAGCAATTGCATGCCATAACATATACCTAATATAGGTATCTCTAAAGAAAATATTTCTTTATTAGGTTTAAGCGTTTTCTTGAAGTTTACAGAATTTGGTCCACCACTTAAAATTATACCTCTAGGGTTCAAATTCTTTATTTCACTAATATCAGTATCATATGATTTTACTAGGCTATAAATTCCCTGTTCACGTATCCGCCTCGCAATCAACTGTGTGTATTGAGAACCAAAATCTAAAATTAGAATTAAATCTCTTTCAGATATCATTATTTAGGTTGATAATTTGGGGGCTCTTTAACAATTGCAACATCATGAGTATGACTTTCTATTTTTGAAGAATTAGATATTTTTATAAAATTGGTTTTTGTTTTCATTAATTTTATATTTTTACAACCTAAATATCCCATACTTGATCGCAACCCACCTGTTAATTGATGGAGAATTGTTTTCATTGTTCCTTTATATGGAACTCTTCCTTCTATGCCCTCTGGTATAAGTTTTTTACTTTCACTTTGGTGATCTTGAAAATATCTGTCTTTAGAACCGCTTTGCATAGCTCCAATTGATCCCATACCACGATAAGATTTATAGGTTCTTCCCTCAAACATCTCAACTTCACCTGGTGATTCGTCCGTACCTGCAAGAAGGCCTCCTAACATAACAGAGTCAGCACCAGCAGCTATTGCTTTTGCAATATCACCTGAATATCGTATTCCTCCATCTGCTATTAATGGAATTTTATGTTTACTTGCTATTTTAGAACAATTATAGATTGCTGAAAGTTGCGGCACGCCAACTCCAGCTACTATTCTCGTAGTGCAAATGGAGCCAGGGCCTATTCCTACTTTTATTGCATCTGCACCATTCTTGATTAAAAGTTCAGCAGCATCAGCAGTCGCAATATTGCCGACTATTACTTGTTGAGCAGGATGTTTCTTTTTAATATATTTTAAAGTATCAATAACAGATTTAGAGTGTCCATGAGCAGTATCAATAGTAATCACGTCAACATTTTCTCTAACTAAGGCATCAATTCTTTCATAGGATTCTTTACTTGTGCTGACAGCTGCGCCAACTAACAAACTTCCATTCTTATCTTTTGATGCATTAGGGTATGTAGATGATTTTTGTATATCTTTAAAAGTAATCATTCCTTTTAATTGATATTTCCTGTTAACAATTAATACCTTTTCAATTCTATTTTCTCTTAATAAATCTATAACTTTATTTTTAGTATAATTTTCTGTCACGGTAATCAACTTGTCTTTAGGAGTCATTATAGATGATACTTTTGTATTTGAGTTTTCCACAAATCTTAAGTCCCTATTAGTGACAATACCAATCAGATTTTTATTATCTACTATTGGCACACCTGATATGCCAAATCGTTCTGTAATTTTATTAATCTCAGAAACTGTTGAATTCGCATTGGCAGTAACAGGATTGTTTATTACGCCGCTTTCATATTTTTTTACAAATCTTACTTGTTTAGCTTGGTCTTCTATAGATAAATTTTTATGTATGACTCCTATCCCTCCTTCACTCGCAAGTGTGATAGCCATTTTTGATTCTGTGACTGTATCCATTGCAGCTGATACTATAGGAGTTTTTAATTCTATAGATTTAGTCAAAAAAGATGATAAATTTACATTTATTGGTAAAATATCAGAGTAAGAAGGCACGAGTAAGACATCATCAAAAGCTAGAGCTTCTCCAGAAAATACTTTGTTTCGTGATTGATGTGTTGTACCTACCATTCTATATTATACATAGAATACCTATTTACGAAAAGTTAAAAAATGAAAATATATAGTGTTTCTGAACTTAATACTGAGGCTAGAGAAGCAATGCTACTTGCTTTTCAGTACCCTATTACGGTCAAAGGTGAGATATCAGATTATAGGTCCTCAAGAGGTCATCAATATTTTAAATTAAGAGATAGCAAATCAAGTAGTACAGTTAGCTGCGTTATGTGGAAAGGGTCTTTAAATAGTCTTGATTTATCTGAATATCTTCATAAAGAAGTAATAGTTTCAGCTAGAGTAGATTTTTATGCTGGTTTTGCACAATTTCAACTCAATATAATTGAATTATCAGAGTTTGGTGATGGGTTCATAAAAAAAGAAATAGAAAAAATTAAAAAGAAATTATCTTATGAGGGTATCTTTGATAAAAAAAAAGATTTACCTAAATATCCTGATGCAATAGGGATATTAACAGCACAAGATAGCCATGCTTTAAAAGATGTTTGCTCCAAATTAAACGAAAAATATCCTTTATCAAAACTTTATGTATATCCATCTATAGTTCAAGGTGATTTGGCTCCAAGAAATTTAATTAAACAACTCAAAAGAATAAATAAAGATGCTATCGTTCAAGTCATTTTAATCGTGCGAGGTGGCGGTTCACTTCAAGATCTAATGGCATTTAATGATGAAGATTTAGTAAGAGAGATTTCTGCCTCATCAATACCCACGGTTACAGGGATTGGACATAAACCAGATATAACTCTTGCAGATTATGCATCAGACTGTGCACAAGAAACTCCGACAGCTGCAGCTATCAAATCAGTTCCAGACATCCAAACACTTAAACAAGACATACATTATATTGAGATCTCATTTATAAAACGAATTAATAATTTAATTATTTCATTGCAAAATAAATTAAAAGGTTTTTTAACTATTATTAAGATGAGCAAGCCTATTAAGATCATTATTGATTTTTCGAAAGAATTTATCCAGCAGAGAAAATTATTGCATAGAGTAATAGATAATAAAATTAAATTAAATCATAAGTCTGTACAAGATTGTAAAGATAGACAGATCAAGTTAATGAAAGAGATATTAATGAGTGTTGATGATTATAATATTGATATCAATAAATTATATAAAAATATAAAAAAATCTTTAGATTCAAATATTATTGCTAACAAAGAATTTCTTAATCTTAAAGTTCAGCAAATAAAACAAATTAACCCTAATTTAATATTGAACAAAGGTTATGCAATTGTAAAAGATAAAAATAATAAAATTGTAAAAAGTATTAATGATGTTAAACCCCAATGTGAGCTTGTAATACAAGTATCTGATGGTTTAATAAAAGTTAAGAGAAAAGAGTAAAAAAGACTTGCTATGAAGCTAAACAAATAGCAAAATAATCTATCGGTATGGCTACATCCAATTTAGAGAAATATCTTAATTTCAAACCCTATAAACCTAAAAAAGGTGAAGACTATATGTCTTTAGAGCAAATTGATCACTTTAAAAATATTCTTTATTCATGGAAAAAATTACTGATGACAGAAGCTGAGAAAACAATGGATCATATGAAACAAGACTCATCTAAATTATCAGATCCAAATGATGCAGCAACACAAGAGGAAGAATTTAGATTAGAATTACGAACACGTGATAGAGAAAGAAAGTTAATATCAAAAATTGACCAAGCTCTTAATCGTATAGATGATGGATCTTATGGTTACTGTGAGGATACAGGTGAACCAATCGGAATAAAAAGATTAGAGGCTAGGCCTATAGCTACTCTTTCAATTGAAGCTCAAGAAAGGCATGAAAAGTTAGAAAAAACTCAGATGGATTGATTCAAGGCTAGCTTTGATCTATTCCTTTCATTGTTAATTTTACTCTTCCTTGTTTATCAACTTCAAGAACTCTAACCTTAACCATATCACCTTCAGATAATACATCTTTAACATCTTTGACTCTGTCTTCACTGATTTGTGATATGTGAACTAGACCATCCTTGTTAGGTGTAATTGCTACAAATGCCCCAAAGTCCATTATTTTTGCTACTTTACCTTCGTAAATTTTATCAACTTGTGGACCAGCTGTGATTTCCTCTATTATTGACTTTGCATGATCGCTTTTTGATTGATCAGACGCGGCAATTTTAATGACGCCATCATCATTTATATCTATTACTGCTCCGGTCTGCTCGACTATTGATTTAATAACTGCACCGCCCTTACCAATAACCTCAGCAATCTTCGATTGGTCGACTTTCATTGTAGTATATCTAGGTGCAAATTGTGATACATCGCCTCTTGGTTCGCTTAACTCTTTATTCATTTCATTTAGAATATGTAGTCTGGCTTCTTTTGCTTGACTTAATGCTGTTTCCATAATATCTGAAGTAATACCATCAATTTTTATATCCATTTGAAGTGCATTAATTCCAGATTCAGTTCCTGCTACCTTAAAATCCATATCACCTAAATGATCCTCATCACCAAGAATATCAGTAAGAACTACATGTCTATCACCTTCTTTTACTAAACCCATAGCAATACCTGCGACAGGGCCTTTTAAAGGAATACCAGCATCCATCATTGCCAAGCTTGAACCACATACTGAAGCCATGGAGCTAGAACCATTTGATTCAGTAATTTCTGATACAACTCTAATTGTGTATGGAAAATCTTCTAAAGATGGCATCACTGCTTGTACGCCTCTTCTAGCGAGCTTTCCATGACCAATTTCTCTTCTTTTTGGTGAACCAATCATTCCAATTTCTCCAACAGAATATGGTGGGAAGTTATAATGAAAAATAAATGGGTCGTCAACTCTGCCGTTTAGTGAATCAATTATTTGAGCATCCTTATTTGTGCCTAATGTAGCGACTACTAAAGCTTGGGTCTCGCCTCTAGTGAATAACGCAGAACCATGAGTCCTCGGTAAGACACCTGTTTGAACTGATATAGGTCTTACTGTCGAATTATCTCTTCCGTCAATTCTTTTTTCACCACTTAGAATTCTTTCTCTAACAATATCTTTTTTTAAATCATTAAAAACTGCAGATAATTTGTCTGAATTATCGTCTTCATCAGAAACTTCTTTAGACATTATATCCTCTTTTAATGTTGATAGTTTCTCATATCTATCTTGCTTGATAGTTATTTGATATGCATCAGATATTTCATTGCCATATTTTGTTTTTAAAGAATTGTATAACTCTGAGTTATCCTCTGCAGGTTCTGCTTCCATAACATTTACACCCACTTCACTTACTAATTCATCGATAGCTTTTATAATATCCTGCATTTTGTCATGTCCAAAATTAACAGCATCTAGCATTTGTTTTTCAGTAAGTTCTTTAGCCTCTGACTCAACCATGAGGACAGCATTATTTGTCCCAGCTACTGTCAAATCTAAGAGAGATGTCTCAAGCTGTGATGATGTAGGGTTGAGAACATATTCATTATTTTCATAACCAACTTTAACTGCACCCAATGTTCCATTAAATGGTAAGCCCGCAAGCTTCACACATGTTGATGCGGCAATTAATGCTGGAACTTCAGGATCTATTTCTGGATTGTATGACATTAATGTTAAAACTATTTGAACTTCTTGATTGTAAGTCGCGGCAAATAAAGGTCTAAGAGGTCTATCAATCAAACGACTTATTAATGTTTCCTTTTCACTTGGTCTTCCTTCTCGTTTAAAAAAACTTCCAGGTATTTTACCTGCAGCATAAGACTTTTCATTATAATTTACTGTTAAAGGGAAAAAATCTCTTGTGTTAGGTTCTGATGAGGCGACAAGCGTACCCAAAATGACTGTACCATCTATTTCTACGGTTACCGATGCATTTGCCTGCTTTGCTATGAGACCTGTATCTATTTTTACTGTTTGGGAACCTAATTTAAATTCTTTTGTTTGCATTATTTTCTTAGTCCTAGTTCTTTGATTAGCTTTTCATATGTAGTTATATCTGTTCTTTTTAGGTATCTCATTAGAGATCTTCTTTTCATGATCATCTTCAAAAGACCCAACCTTGAGTGATTATCTTTTTTATTTTTATTAAAGTGATCAGAAAGCTTATTGATATTTTCTGTAAGAAGAGCTATCTGGACTGAACTAGAACCGCAGTCACCATCAGACTGTTTAAATTTCTTTATAATTTCAGCTTTTGTTTCATTATTTAATGCCATATTTTCTTTTCTATTTCTTTAACGTGTGGATTTTATCATGTCCCTGCACTATTACAAACTAAATATCATCTTTTCATCAATCTTTTAGGATATAGATAATTTTCTTTAAAAAATCCAACACCGTGAAATATATCATCTCTGCTTGTAATCCTATGAAGCGACTTTGATGTAGTATTTACATTTTTTTCTATATAAAGTCCATTGTACAACTTATTTATCTCTTCCTCAGTGCACAATAATCTTGGCAGTTTTGATAACATAGTAGGTATTGTAATTAAGTGCTCATGAAAGTTCTTGGTAGTTAAATTTTCTAGCGTAACATTATCAAAATCCTCAAAAGGTTCTACATTGGATCTATGCAAACTATATAAACATGAGTGTAAGTCCCATTTTTTTGAAATATCTTGTACAAGTGTTCTAATATATGTACCAGAAGAACAAACAACTGAAAATTCTAAAATATTTGATTTAAGAGATATAAATTTTATTTTATGAATTTGTCTATTTTTGGGTTCACGTTTGATTTCAATATTTTTGCGAGCATAGGTGTAAAGAGGTTTTCCATTATATTTTGTGCTACTGAACATTGGCGGAACTTGAGTATAGTCACCAATAAATTTAGCTAGAGTGTCTTTAATTGTATGTTCTTGCAGATTATGTATAATTAATTTTTCATCACCGAATTCGATAGGTTTGGACTCAAAATCTCCACATTCACTATATACACCAAGCTTACATTTAACATTATAACTTTTTTTATTGCTTTCAATATAAGTAATATATTTTGTAGCTTCACCAATAACTATAGGAAGGACGCCTGTAGCTAGTGGATCTAATATTCCTAGTAATCCTGCTTTTTTTATTTTTAGTTTTCTTTTAAAAAGAGTAAGAACCTTGTTTGAAGTTACAAATTTATATTTATTAAGTAAAATTATTCCGTTAATCACAAATCAATTACTTGAGTGAATTAAGAAGAGTATTAATTTTTTGTCCCTTAATTACTGTGTCATCAAAAATAAATTTAAAATCTGGAATTCTTTTAAGATGTACATTTTTTGATAGATAGAATTTGATTGTTGGTTTGAGTGTGTTCATTATTTTTTCAATTTTCTTAAAATCATTTTTTAAAGTTGTAAAATATACTATAGCACTACGGATATCTTTGCTGACTTTTATGTCAGTGATAGTTACAGTATTTTTAACATCCTGATTATCTATTTTAGTAACGATTATACTGGCAATTTCTTTATGAAGAAGATCTTCAATTTTATGCATTCTGCTCATTTTAAACAGAGCGCTTGATTTCAGTTCTCTTGTAAACTTCTATCTGATCACCAGACTTGATATCATTATAGTCCTTAACGCCAATACCGCATTCTGTTCCGCTTTTAACTTCCTTAACATCTTCTTTAAACCTTCTTAAAGATTCTAGCTCTCCCTCATAAATAACTGTATTTTCGCGTAATACTCTTATGGGTTGATCTTTTTGAATTGTTCCTTCTGATACTATAGTTCCTGCTATTGCGCCAAGCTTTGATGAACGAAATACATCTTTAACCGTAGCTATACCTATAATTTCTTCTTTAACCTCTGGTTCAAGTTCACCAGACAAGTCAAATTTCACAGCATCTATTAAATCGTAAATTATGCTAAAGTATTGTAAGGGTATATCGTGTGATTCGATTAATTTTTTAGCTTTACTATCTGCCCTTACATTAAATCCTATTACATGAGCCTGTGCACTTAGAGCTAAATTGATATCTGATTCCGTTATGCCACCAACACCGCTATATATTATCTCTAAACCAACATCTGGATTTTCTATAGATTGTAAGCTATTTAAAATAGCCTCACAGCTACCTTGAACATCAGTCTTTACTAGATAGTTTATAATTTTTTTAGTACCATTAGCATCACCAAATGATTCTATTGAAAAATTCTTTTGTTTGCTTTGCATGTCAATTTCTTTTTGTTTTTTCTCTCTTGTAGATGCAATTTCTTTGACTTTTTTCTCATCATCTGTTGATATTAACTGATCACCCACATTTGGTGTAGCAGACAAACCAGTAATAACTACAGGAGTACTTGGTCCTGCATTGTTAACCGGTTTACCAAACTCATTGAAAAGAGCTCTTACTCTTCCAAATGTTTGACCGACTAGAACAAAATCTTTCATATTTAATATACCATTTTGAATCAATACGGTTGCAACAGGTCCTTTACCTTTATCTAGTGACGATTCAATTACAACGCCTGTGGCAGGGCCAGTGTCATGAGCTTTCAGTTCTAGAATTTCAGCCTGCAGAACAACAGAATCTAAAAGGGTATCGACACCTTCTCCAGTAAGTGCAGATATAGGGATAAAAATTGTTTCACCACCCCATTCCTCAGGAATTACATTCTTTGCTGCTAAATCATTTTTAACTTTTTCTTGATCAGCATTTTCTTTATCAATTTTGTTTATAGCAACTATTAATGGTACCCCCGCTGCTCTAGCATGCTCAATAGCCTCTTCAGTTTGAGGCATTACTCCGTCATCTGCTGAAACAACAAGTATTACTATATCAGTTACTTGAGCGCCCCTAGCCCTCATACTGGTGAATGCGGCATGTCCAGGTGTATCAAGAAAAGCTATTTCACCATTGTTAGTTTTGACTCTGTATGCACCAACATGTTGTGTAATTCCGCCAGATTCAGACTCAGTAATTTTTGACTTTCTGATATAGTCTAGCAGTGAAGTTTTACCATGATCTACATGGCCCATAATTGTTACTATTGGAGCACGAGCTTTTCCATCAGTTATTTTTATCTTTTCTGGTTGTGTAATATCATCTTCATTCTCTTTTTGTATAACTGGGTTGTGTCCTATTTCTTCTGTTATAAGAATTGCTGTATCTTGATCTAGAGATTGGTTTACAGTAGCCATAACTCCCAAGCTCATCATTTTTGATATAAGATCGGTATTTTTCAAAGCCATCTGATTAGCAAGTTCAGCTACCGTCATAGATTGACTTATTTTCACATCTCTTTTTACAGGTTCGGTTGGCTTTTCAAACTTATGAGTTGGAGCTATATCTTTGATATGATTTTTGTTCTTTTTATTTTTATCTTTTTTTTGTTTGGGTGATTTAAGATGAAGCTCTTTGCTCTCCATTTTTTCAATTTTTTCATCTTTATTAATTTTTTGTTTTTTTGAAGGCTTAATATCCTGTGTTGGTGCTTCACTAACTTTAACTAATGTTTTAACTTTTTTTTCGTTATTTGTTTTTATTAGTGGAGAGGAATTTTTAACTTCTTTTTTTAAAACGGAAACGTCATTTTTTTTTAATGAGTCTTTTGATGCTGGCTTAGCAATAATCTTTCTTTTTCTTTTGACATGTACGCCCACTGAAGCGCTACTTTTCCTTGAAGATAAAGTATCCGTTTTAAGTTTTATGTTGTCTTTTTCTGACATTATTCCTCTTCAGACCAACTCTCACGAGCCTGCATTATAACCTTTCCGGCAGTTTCATTCGATAACTCAATATAATCAAGCAATTCATCAATTGATAAATCTGCCACATCACTAATAGTTAATATATCATTGTTTTTAAGTAATATTATATGATCATCTGTAAGATCAGATAAGTTTTTCAACGACGACTTATCCTCTATTTCTTTTTGTTTCTTATCATATTCATCATTAGCTCTTTTTCTAAGTTCATTTACAAGATCTGTATCAAAACCATTTATATTTTCAAGTTCTTCAATTTCACATAATGCTATCTCTTCAATAGAAGTAAAACCTTCTTCAGCAAGTATTTTTGCAACATCGTTGTCAACATTAAGTTCATTTTGAAATTTAGTTGCCGTTTCCTCTTCTTCTTTAGTATTTTTGTCATCAGCATCATCCTTACTCATAACATTAAGATTCCAGCCTGTTAGCTCGCTTGCTAATCTGACATTTTGACCCCCTCGCCCAATAGCCTGTGATAACTGCTCTTCTGCAACAGCTATATCCATAGTCTTACTCGTTTCATCAACTACTATTGATAAGACCTCAGCAGGAGACATAGCATTAATAACAAATTTTGCTGGATCTTCATCCCATGGGATGATGTCTATTCTTTCTCCAGCAAGTTCATTAGATACTGACTGTACTCTAGATCCCCTCATACCAACACATGCTCCAATTGCATCAAGTTTTGGATCATTTGATTTAACTGCTATTTTAGCTCTCAGTCCTGGGTCTCTTGAAGCTCCTAATATCTCAATAATACCTTGACCTACTTCTGGAACTTCTAATCTGAAAAGCTCGATTAAAAACTCTGAGCATTTTCTAGAAATATATAATTGAGGACCTCTTAACTCTGATTGTACATCCTTCAAATAACCCCTAATTCTGTCGCCTGGTTTAATATTTTCTCTAGGTATAAGATTTTCTTTCAGAATCATAGCTTCATCAGAAAGGCTGCTACCTTCATTGGAGTTCAGGTCAAGAAATACATTATTTTTGTCAACTCTTCTTACTATACCAAATAATAGTTCTCCTATTCTGGGTGCATAAAGATCTACTATTCTGTTTCTCTCTGCTGCCTTCAGACTAGCAACTATGTTTTGTTTTGCTGTTTGAGCCACAATCCTACCAAACTCTACTGATTCAATTTCTTCAGTTATATATTCACCAACATTGATATCAGAATTTTTTTCTTTAGCAAACTCAATAAGCATTTTCTTTTCATACTCATCGTCTACTAACATTTCATTTACAACTTCCCATTTTCTCATAGTCGTGTATGAACCATCATCTTGATTGATGCTAACATCCACGTCAATTTCATCTTGAGTTTTATTATCAAGTTTATATTTTTTCTTTACAGCAGATGCTAATGCATGCTCCATTGCATCAATAATAATTTCTCGATCAACATTTTTTTCATTAGAGACTGTGTCAATTATTAGAAGTATCTCTTTATTCATATTTTTATCTCCCTAACTAAATTAGCTTTTTTTATAGCATCGAATGTTATTGATATTTTTTCTTTTTTATAATTGATACAAATTATATCGTCAATCACCTCATAATATCCCTTGAATCTTTTCTGATTATTAATATTTTTTTTTAATTCTATAAATACTTTTTCTCCCTGGTATTTGATAAAATCACCCATGTTATAAAGCGGTCTATTTATGCCAGGTGAAGAGACTTCAATGCTATAGTTATCGTCAATATATTTTTCTAATGTGATTATATTTTTAGCTAGCTTTGTTACCTTTGAGCAATGATCAATGGATACACCAGAATCAGACTCAATCATTATTTGAATACTTCTAGAATCGCTATTACCAAATATATTCACATTTATAGCTTTCAAATCATTTGGAAGCAATTCATTCAATTTATTCATTATGTTTTCTTCAACTTCATTCATAAAACAAGCATTAAAATGGCCCCAATAGGAGCCGTGTTTGTATTGTATATCAAAATAGATGTAATGCGAAAGAGAATTTGATTATTTTATGGTCGCGGGGGCAGGATTCGAACCTACGACCTTTGGGTTATGAGCCCAACGAGCTACCAGACTGCTCCACCCCGCACTGGTATGAAGTCTATAATTTATGGAAATTATTTTCAAGTTAAATAGAAATTACAGAAAATATTCTCATAAGGTAACTAGTTAAATTGAATAATAGATAAGGAAAAATTCCTAAAGCTATAAGTGATAAAACGTTTATCGATAAAATTATATCACTATTAGAGAAAGTTGAGATTAAATCCTCTCTGTTATCAAAATAAATCGTTTTAATAACTTTTAAATAGTAATAAGCTGATACAACAGTCATTATGACAACAATGATTGAAAGTATAATATATGAACTACTTACTAACGCCTTAATTACCATTAACTTTGCATGAAATCCAACTAAAGGTGGAATGCCTGCTGAGGACAGCATAGTAATTAAAATTAAAAAAGCAAAGTATGGATGTGTCTTTGATAGTCCTGCTAGATCGGTTATCTTTTCAATGCCGTTACTGTTGGAGGTAATATGAGTAATAATACCAAATGACGCAAGTGCTGTTAGACTATACACCACAGTATAGTAGAGTGATGCATGAATGCCGTCGACCGAGATAAGGCCAAGTGATAATATGATAAATCCTATATTAGATATAGCAGAATATGCTAGAAGTCTTTTTATATTTTCTTGAGTTAAAGCAAACAGACTCCCTATTACTATAGAGAGCATTCCGACAAAAATTAATATATCTGACCATACTTCTCTGAGAAGAATAAATGGTATGAAATACAATTTAAGAAAAACAATAAAAACTGCAATCTTTGGAAGAGTGCTCAATAATATTGTAGTACTTATTAAAGAACCTTGATATATATCAGGAACCCACATATGAAATGGGGCTGCACCAAACTTAAAACATAGGCTGGCAGTTATAAAAATGATTCCAAAAACAATAGCTATGTAATCGACTGAATTCATATCGATACTAATCAATTGAGATGCTATATCATCATAGACTATAGAACCTGTGAAGCCGTAAATTAATGAAATACCAAACAATAGTATGCCGGATGACATTGCTCCCAGAACATAATATTTAATTGCAGCTTCAGATGATAAAGATGATTTTTTATTGAAACCAATGAGTGCGTATAAAGATAGTGATAATAATTCAATACCAAGATACAACATTAGTAAACTATTTGCTGAAATCATAATCATAGTTCCAATAAGGCCTAGTAACGAAATCGTGAAGTATTCGATTTTAAGAATTTTTAGAAATTTAAGATGCTTATATGTATAGTGAAATATCGTAAGAGAGCCAACTAAAAGAATGAATTTAAAAACGTTTGTAAATTCATTAAGTGTATATGCGCTATAACTAGGTGAAAACTTATTATCCAGAGAGTAATAGGCAGCTATTAATAATAGAAACTGTACTAAAGTGAATGAGAGTCCTTTCTGTTTTTGAAAAAATAAGTCAAATAGAATGATTATCATCACTCCGATTGAAAGTATTATTTCGGGTATGAATAAAATATTCAACATTATATTTTACCTGCTGATAACGACTCAATAATTCCAATAACAGATTGGTCAATAATTTTAAATAAGTAATCTGGGATAATACCAAGATATAAAATGAATATAATTAGAATTGTTAGAACAATTTTCTCATTAAAACTACATTCTATATATCCTTGTGTGTTTTTAAGGTTATCTCCAAATAAAACAGTTTTACCCATTTTAAGTGAATATGATGCTGATAGAAGTAGTGATGTCGCTGCAAGAAAACCGAATAAAAAGCTTGAGCCTAAAGATGAAGTAATTACAAGAAATTCCCCAACAAAACCCGAAGTCCCTGGTAAGCCAGAGTTTGCCATAAGAAAAAAAATCATCATAAAAGAGAAAATTGGCATGAATTTAGAAACGCCATAATTATCTTTAAGAAGTCTCGATTTGGAATGCTTGTATATTATTCCTATACAAAAAAATAATGCCGCAGATATTAATCCATGAGATATCATCTGAACCATAGCACCCTCTAGGCCAATTATTGCAGCAGATGTATTACTGTCAAGTAGATTAAAAACCAGGAAGATACCTAGTGTAACAAAACCCATATGCGCTACAGAAGAATATGCAATTAGTTTTTTCATGTCTTCTTGAGCATAAGCTACAAAACTAATATAGATGATAGCTATTAGAGATAAATAAATCATATACTCACTTAAATAAATTCCAGCGTCTGTTGTTACAGGCAACATAAATCTAATCATTCCATATCCACCAACTTTAAGAAGAACTGAAGCCAAAATAACTGATCCACTTGTTGGGGCTTCTACATGTGCATCTGGCAGCCATGTATGAACAGGCCACATTGGTATTTTAATTCCAAATCCTATTAGAAATGCTAAGAGTATCAATATCTCTTCTTGAAATGACAGATTAACAGAATAAAAATCCTGAATTGCAAATGATCCAGATATTTTTGCTAAATAAATTATAGAAATTAACATTAAAACAGAACCAAATAATGTATAAAGAAAGAATTTCAAAGTAGCATATTTTCTGTTAGCTCCACCCCATATACCTATAATTAGAAATAATGGAATTAATAAACTTTCAAAAAATATATAAAAAAGAATGCTATCAAATGCTGAAAAGGTTCCTATTAGAAGCCCTTCTAAAATTAAAAAGTAACCTAAAAAAGAAGACTTTTTCACATAGTTTTCTGAGGACGCATAAATCGCAATTAAAAAGTTTATAAAAGCTGTTAGTAATATAAGTGAAACAGATATCCCATCAACTGCAAGATAATAAAATATATTAAGGCCAGATATCCATTCGATACGCTCAATAAATTGAAGTTGACTTGTTGTATGATCATAAGCTTGAGTTAAATTTAATGAAACAACCAGTATTAAAAACGATGTTAGCAATGTTATGAGTTGAGATATATTGTCACTAATATTTTTTGATAAAATTAGCAATAGTCCTATAAGTATAGGTATCCATATTAACAAGCTAAGAATAGGATAATCAAACATTTAGTTCTTATACCCAATGATTAATAGTAATAATATTAAAGCAGAAATTATGGTTAGTGAGTAATGATATATGAAACCTGTATGTACTTTGCGAACCTTATATGAAATTTTATTAAGCAAATATGATGTATTATTAACAAATCCATTATCAATAGCTGATATATCAACACGTCTCCATAAATATTTAGTTATAAAGTTTTGAAGTTCAGGAATATATTTAGATGAAAAAATGTTAAAACCATATTCTTCTGTTAAGATATTTTTGATAAAAGAAGGTGTCTTTATCACAAAAGATTTTTTATAGTAATAAAAATATCCGAAGATTATAGCTGATAATAATATTAAAAAATTAATAGTCAAAAAAGAGTGTAGAAAAAAATTTAGAGAATTAATAACATAATCATTATAGAATGATTCCACAAGTTCTTGTGCTGCTAACGAAGTTCCAAATAATGTCCCCAACATTAAAGAGTCATAAATAAATATACCTAAAAATACTGAAGGTATGGTTAATACCACAAGCGGCATTAACATTTCACTATCATTTTCTTTATTTTTTAATTCATTATCTAAATGTAAAGTACATTCACCAAAAAAGACCTTAGAGAATATTTTTGCTGTATATAGTGTGGTGGTAAATATCGATAATAAAAGCATTATATATGGAATTGTGTGACCATAATATCCCACCGCATCAATAATTGTCTCTTTGGAATAAAAACCTGATGTGAGAGGAAATCCAATTAAAGATAGTGAGGCATATAAAAATGCCATATACGTAATAGGCATAAACCTTCTCAAACCTCCAATTTTCCTGATATCTTGCTCATGATGACATTTTATAATTATTGAACCAGCGCACAGAAATAATAGTGCTTTGAAGAAAGCATGAGTGATTAAATGAAAAATAGCTAATGAATATAATGATGCACCTAGTGCAGCAGTCATATAGCCTAACTGTGAGATAGTTGAATATGCAATAATTCTTTTAATATCATTTTGCACTAATGCAACTATTCCAAGGAAAAATGCAGTAATCGAACCAACGTACAATATAAACAATGAAACATCTTCTGCTAAAACATAAAGAGGTGATAGCCTTGCGACCATATAAATACCTGCGGTTACCATAGTAGCAGCATGAATAAGGGCAGATATTGGCGTTGGGCCCTCCATAGAATCTGGAAGCCAAAAATGAAGCGGCACTTGTGCAGATTTAGCCATTGCGCCTATAAATAGCAAAAAGCAAATAAAACTTAGAGTATTAAATGTATATCCAAAAATGTTTATGTTTGTATTATTTATAGTATCTTTTAGTTGAAATACTTCATTATAGTTAGTTGTATTATATGAAATAAATATCAAACATAACCCTAGGATTAATCCTATATCACCCACTCTATTAACCAGAAATGCTTTGTAGTTTGCTTTAATGGCTGAATCTTTCTTAGTCCAAAAACCAATTAATAGATAAGAAGATAACCCTACAAGCTCCCATCCTATAAATAGTTGAAAAAAGTTATTTGATAAAACTATTAGAAGCATTGAGAATGTAAAAAAGTTTGTGTAGATAAAAAATCTATTAAATGATTTTTCATCTTTCATATAAGAAATAGAATAATAGTGAACAAGAAAGGAGACTGAGGTGACTACAGTACACATTACTAGGGACAATGAATCAATATAAAGTCCAAATGCTAAGGAATATATCTTTACATCAGCGAAGACTAATACATCTTTAGATAAAGTAGAAGCATTGGATGATATATAAAGAATTAGTAAGTACACAGAAAGCAAGAAAGAAAATAATATAGATAAATTTGAAATAATAATAGTTAGTTTTTTTGATGAGTTTTGCAAGTACAAAAGGATTAGAGTCCCTATGAGTGGAGTAAGTAAAAGTAACAAAGCAATATTTATCAACCTTTTAGCTCCGACAAATCATCTACATCAATAGATTTTTTACTCCTAAATAATACAATCAATAAAGCTAGACCAATTGCAGACTCAGCTGCAACGACAGTCAATACAAAAAATACAAAAACTTGTCCAGTAAGATCCCCCAGGTAATTGCCTAATGTAATTAGATTAAAATTAACTGATAAAAACATTAATTCTAGGGACATTAATAAAACAAGAATATTTTTTCTGTTAAGAAATATACCAGCTATTGATATAGTGAATATAATTGTACTTAATATCAAATAATAACTTATTGGAATCATATTATTCTTTGAGATCCGTTATTATCTTTAGTCTATCTTTTTTGGAAGCTGAAATCTGTTTAGTAGGATTCTGATATTTATTTTTCGGATTTTTCCTATAAGTAAGTACAATCGCTGAGATGATTCCGAGTAATAGTATTAGTCCAGCAATCTCAAACTCAATAATATATTTTGTAAATAAAAGATAACCCAAGTTTTGAGTATTGCTATCACTTATAATTTCTATATTTTTAACTGCATTGTAGTCAATATTCTCAAATGTGTTAATGAAAAAATAAATTATGAGTATGTTGAAGGCTATAAAAACTGCTATCCCTAAAGGAAGATATTTTATATATGCTGCTGTTTTTTTTGCAATATTTATATCTAGCATCATTACTACAAAAAGGAAAAGGACCATTACAGCACCTACATATACGAGAATTAGAATGATTGATAAGAATTCAGCTCCAAGAAGCAACCATAGAACTGCAGATAAAAAAAATGAAAAGACTAAATTAATCGCTGATAGAACAGGATTTGATGATGTTATAACTTTAAAACAAGTAAATATAAGTAATGTGCTAAATATAAAAAAAGTTACTAATTCAATATTCATAAGTCATTTGCACTTCTGTCTTTTAACTCTTGTTGTTCATATAAGTCACCAATTTTTAAAAGATCTATTTTATTCATAATTCCATCGTTTCTATTTTCAAAATGGTACTCAAAAATGCTTGTCTCAATAATTGCATCAACAGGGCATGCCTCTTCACAGAAACCGCAGTATATACATTTAAAGAGATCTATATCGTACTTAGTTGTTCTTCTTGTTTTATCATCAGCCCTCTCTTCTGTATCAATTGTTATCGCAAGTGCAGGACAAACAGCTTCACAAAGTTTACAACCAATACATCTCTCTTCTCCATTTGGATATTTTCTTAGTGCATGGAGACCACGAAATCTAGTTGATTGTGGTGTTTTTTCTTCAGGATACTGAATAGTGATAGGTTTCTTATAAAGTTTTTTACCTGTAATACTTAGTCCTTTAAAAATCTCAAGGAAAAATAAACTTTTAATGAATTTGATTATACTGTTCATAATTATAGTGGTAAGTAATCAAGATATATTAAAATACCAATAATGGTAAGCCAAAAAAAAGTAATTGGGAGAAATACTTTCCATCCCAGTCTCATGATTTGATCATACCTGTATCTTGGAAGAGTAGCTCTGAGCCAGAGAAATACGAAAATAAATATAAGCGTTTTAATAGAAAGCCAAATGAATCCAGGAATAAAAGATAAATATGAATCTATTACAGTTCCCTGAAATGGCGATAACCACCCTCCAAAAAACATAATGCTGCATAATATGCTTATTAATATTAAGTTCATGTATTCGGCTAAAAAGAACATAGCAAATGCCATCCCTGAGTATTCCACATGAAAACCAGCAACAATCTCAGACTCACCTTCAGATACATCAAATGGTGCTCTATTAGTTTCTGCAACTCCAGCAATAAAGTATATTAAGAATAATGGGAATAAAGGCAGCCAATACCAATTAAATAGGCTTCCAGATTGAGCGTAAATAATGTTTTGCAAGTTTAGACTTCCAGAAAGCATCAACACTCCAACTAAGGCAAAACCCATTGCAATCTCATAGGCGATTATTTGTGCTGCTGATCTCATAGAACCTAGGAACGCATATTTGGAGTTAGAAGCCCATCCAGCTAATATCACACCGTAAACACTTAATGATGTTAGTGCTAAAATGAATAATAACCCAGCATTAATATTAGAAATAATAAAGTATTCTGAAAGCGGAATTACAGACCAGACTAATAAAGATGGAATAAGCATAAGCATAGGAGCAGTTAGGAAAATGCCTTTGTTAGCATTAGTAGGAATTATTATTTCTTTTGATACTAGCTTGAGAACATCTGCGATAGGTTGCAGTAGACCAGAGGGGCCCACTCTCATTGGACCCATTCTTGATTGCATGAATCCAATTATTTTTCTTTCCGAGTAAGTAACATATGCAACTATTAAAAATAAAGGTACAATGACCACTAAAATAGATATCAAGGTCTTTATGATATAAAATATTGCTTCCATTATGATAGGTCTACACTAGTATTGTAAGAACCAATTTTCTGTGCATATCTTCCATTCATTTTTACCAAAATAGTATTATCAGGTTTATCATGAACTTTAATATTTGCTTTAATTTTAAAACTATTTTCTGATTCATTAATTGTAATTTTTGACTCACTATTGATTTTCATACTATTGGGGATGCTCATGAAATCATCATTATCATGTGTGGTTAGTAAAGATTTACATCTTCTCAATGTTGGGTTATTTGAGTTTGAGCTTCTGATAATTATTTTTTCTAGGGTATTCTTTTCGTTTGTCATCTCTATAGTATCAATAAGAATGTAATTACTTTTAATATTCATTTTAGATAAAATTTCATTTATATCTTTAGAGATTTGCTCATCATCAATGTTAATTCCAAGTCTTTTTGAAAGTCCTAATAGTATCTCTAATCCATTCTTGGATTGTCCTCTTGGAGATATAACTTGATTAAATACTTGAAGTTGTTTGTTTGTATTTATGTAAGAGCCATGAGATTCTTGTTGAACAGCTAGCGGATAAACAACATCTGCATACTTATTAATAGAATCTGTCATATAAGAAGAAAAGAATACATTGAATTTAGAATTTTTTAATCTATCTATAATTTCTGTGTCATTAGAGAAATCATATTCAGGCTCAAGATTATAAATGATTAATAAGTCATTCTTAGGATACGATGAAAGGTAAGCTGTGTTCTTAAATTCTGCTATTTCAATACCTCCCGGCAATCTATGAGGAACAACGCCCATTGCCCAAGCACCTGATGTATTACATTGATCCCCTAAAAGAGATAATTTAGAATTTATTGATTTTGCATATCTACTAATATTATTAGTAATATTAGTATAATTCTTCAAATAAGTTGTTGATGGACCCATGATTATTAGATTTTTTTTATCTTTGTTAATATTTGACAAAATATTATTTGAAGTGGTAGTAAAATATTTTTCGAGCTCTTTTGGGCTTAACGTTTCTGAATGAGAGATATCAAAATTCTCCAAGTATTCATAAGCTGACAAAGAGATAATATTAGTAGAGTTTTGTTTGACTGCATTTCTTAAATATACGGATAGTATGGGGAATTCTTTGCTAATGTTAACATTTACAAGAATTATATTTTCCATAAATTCGATTTCACTAAGTTTTATATCGAATGATGGGATAATAGGATAGTAATCTTGATATCCAAAATCACACTCTTTACTTCTATGATCAATGTTAGGAATACCACTTTCTCTAAGAATTTTTTGAAATAAGTACATCTCTTCGCATGATGATTGTGCTGACATCACAGCTGTTGTGCTTGATGTATACTCTTGCATTTTTTGAGATACAGCTTGATTAAGTGTTTCCAAATCAGATTGAATAAGCTTATTCTCACTTCTGACAAATGGGGAAAGTATTCTTTCTTCAGATTCAATTCCTTCATGCCCGAATCGGTCGCTATCAGCTAACCATGATAAATTTATTTGTTCATTTTCTTTTGGAACAGTTCTTTTAATTTCATTTTTATATGTATGATAATAAATATTTGAACCTAAACAATCATTTGAAGAAATAGAACTAATTTGCTTCAAGTCCCATGTTCTAGCACTGTACTTATACAGGTTGTTATTTAATGCTCCTACAGGGCAAAGGTCAATAACATTTCCAGATAGTTCAGAAGTCAGACTTTGATTTACAAATGTTTCAATCTTCGTCTCCTCGCCTCTACCTGTCATACCAAGTTCCTTTATGCCTGCAACTTCCTCTCCAAAACGTACACATCGACTACAATGAATACACCGGGTCATTTCAGTTGTAACAAGATTGCCAATATCTTTATCTATTACAGTACGTTTTATCTCTTTATAATTTGATTTATAATCTCCATGATCTAAGGAGATATCTTGAAGTTCACATTCGCCAGCTTGATCACAAACAGGACAATCTAGTGGATGATTAATTAACAAGAACTCCATAGTACTTTTTTGAGCATCTTCTGTAACTGAGCCCACAGTGTTAACTTTCATACCATCTCTTACAATTGTAGAGCATGCAGGTTGAGGATATTTAGCACCCTCAACTTCAACAAGACACATTCTACAACTTGCTACAATACTTAATCTTTTATGATAGCAAAATCTTGGAATATGAATATCATGACGGTCAGCAACTTGTATGATAGTTTCATCATCTAATGCTTGATATTTATTGTTATTAATATAAATATCCATCTATATAACCATTGATTGCTTCTTATCGACATAATACTCAAATTCAGTCCAAAAGTGTTTAAGAAAACTTATTACAGGCATGGCCGCTGCATCTCCTAATGCACAAATACAATGTCCCTCTATCTGAGTTGCAACTTTATTTAATAAATCTAGATCTGATTGATCGCCATTACCTGATCTAATTTTAACTAATGTCTTGTATAACCATCCAGTTCCTTCTCTACATGGAGTACACTGCCCACATGATTCTGCATAATAAAATCTTGAAATTCTTTCAAGGACGGAGACCATACACGTAGATTCGTCCATTACAATAATTCCTCCAGAACCTAGCATAGTCCCTATCTTCATTAGGGACTCATAATCCATTGGTGTTTCCATGATATCTTCACCTTTTACTACTGGAACTGATGACCCTCCAGGTATAACTGCTTTTAGTTTTTTGTCATCCAGTACACCCTTACATTCATCTAATAATTTAGAAAATAGTACGCCTAGTGGTGCCTCAATTACAGATGGTTTATTTAGATGTCCGCTCATGCAAAACATTTTTACTCCATCAGAATCATTTACTCCAAGATTTTTATACCATTCCGAACCATTTTTTATAATATATGGAACAGTGGCTAGTGTTTCAGTGTTATTAATGATTGTAGGTTTACCATACAGTCCTTGTACAGCAGGAAAAGGCGGTTTTATCCTTGGCATTCCTCTTTTGCCTTCAATAGATTCTAACATTGCAGTTTCTTCACCAACAATATAAGCTCCTGCACCAATTAGTGGGACTATCTCAATACATAAATTAGATTTCAAAATATTTTTACCTATAAAATTATATTCATAAGCTTCTTTGACGGCTTTGTTAAATACAACCCATTGATCACCGATAAATTCTCCACGCAAATAATTATAGCCAACAGATGCCCCAATAGCATAAGAAGCAATTAACATTCCTTCTATGACAGCATGAGGATTGTATCTGAGTATATCCCGGTCTTTACATGTACCTGGCTCACTTTCATCGGAGTTACAAACAAGGTACTTTTGTTGATCACTTGAATTAATAAATGACCATTTCAGTCCCGTAGAGAATCCTGCTCCTCCTTTGCCTCTAAGCCCAGACTCTTTTATAATTGTTATAACTTCAGATTTAGGTATCTCTCCAGAAATTATCTTTTTCCAGGAGCTATAACCATCTTGGGACAGATAAGTCTCAATACTTGAAGGATTCTTAAGAGAAAAAGTTGATGTGCATAAGTTAGTCATTAGCAATCTCATCTAATATTTTATCAACTTTTTCAGTTGTAAGATTCTCATAATTGATATGATTTACTTGCATCATCGGAGCGCCGTTACAAGCAGCAAGACATTCCATTTCATCTTTAAGGTAAAATTTATTATCTTTAGTGGACTCGCCAATTTTAATTTTTAATCTCTTTTCAATATGACTAACAATACCATCAGAATTTCTTAACATGCATGAAATGTTTGTACATACAGATATTATATTTTTGCCTATAGGTTTTAAGTTAAACATAGAATAAAAAGTTGCTACTTCATAAACATCAATTTTCTGTATGCTTAAGTAATTTGCGAGCGAGGTGATTAGTTCATCGTTGAGGAAACCATTATTATCATGCTGAATGATTAATAATGATTCTATTATTGCTGACTTACTTTTATCCTTTGGAAATTTACTTCTGATTAAGTCAATCTCTTTACTCATATTTTCTGAAAATATATGTTTAGAATCCGTCATCTATCAATCTCACCAAAAACTATATCTTGAGTACCAATTATTGCTACAACATCTGATAACATATGGCCTTTAGACATCTCATTAAGTGCCGCAAGATGAGGGAACCCTGGTGCTCTAATTTTTAATCTGTATGGTTTATTTGCGCCGTCTGAAATCATATATACTCCAAATTCTCCTTTCGGTGCTTCCACTGCAGCATATACCTCACCTTCTGGTACACAGTAACCTTCACTGAATAATTTAAAATGATGTATTAGAGACTCCATATTATCTTTCATATCATCTCGATCAGGTGGTGCTATTTTTGAGTTAGACGAGATATGTTGCCCATCATCTTTTTTTAGCCATTCACAGCACTGCTGGATAATCTTTGCCGACTCTCTCATTTCTTGTATTCTTACTAGATAGCGGTCATACGAATCTCCTTCTGTTCCTATTGGAATGTCGAACTTAAGATTTTTGTATACTTCATAAGGCTCTTTTTTTCTAAGGTCCCAGCTTACACCAGACCCTCTTAACATAGGGCCAGTAAACCCTAAATCAATAGCACGCTCGGGTGATACCACACCAATACCAACAGTTCTTTGTTTCCAAATCCTATTCTCTGTTAATAAATTTTCATATTCATCGACATTTTTAGGAAATCTATCTACAAAACTATCTATAAAATCTAATAAGGTGCCTTCCCTATTATAATTAAGTGTTTCTATTTGCTCTAAATTTTGATTTTTGTTTAGCATAAACTTAGGCATAACATTAGGTAAGTCTTTTGCTACTCCACCAGGTCTATAATATGTAGCATGCATTCTTGTTCCTGATACGGCTTCATAACAATCCATTAAATCCTCTCTTTCTCTGAATGCATATAAAAATACCGACATTGCTCCAATGTCTAATGCATGGGCACCAAGCCATAAAAGGTGATTTAAAATTCTTGTGATTTCATCAAACATTACACGAATATATTGAGCTCTTACTGGAACTTCTAATTTTAATAACTTTTCAATTGCTAGAACATATGCATGTTCATTACACATCATAGAGACATAATCCAATCTGTCCATGTAGCCAATATTTTGATTGTAAGGTTTAGACTCTGCCAATTTTTCTGTTGCTCTGTGTAAAAGTCCTATGTGAGGATCAGCACTACGAATAACTTCGCCATCCATTTCTAAGATTAATCTCAGCACTCCATGGGCCGCTGGATGTTGCGGTCCAAAATTCATTGTAAAATTTTTATAATCGCTCATTTTCTCTTCCTTATAACTTTTGGAACTAGCGTTCTTGGTGATATATCAACAGGGACATTTACTACTTTTTTTTGCTCAGGGTCATAAGTAACCTGAGTATTACCTATTAGAGGAAATTTCTTTCTGAAGGGATGTCCTATAAAGCCATAGTCAGTAAGTATCCTTCTTAAATCTTGATGGCCTTCGAATAATACACCAAATAAATCATAAGCTTCTCTCTCATACCAATCAGCAGATGCAAAAATATCCGTTACAGACGGAACAATTAATGACTCATTAGATAAATTACATTTAACGCGTATCCTCATATTATGTTTAATAGATAGCAGATGATAAACAACACACAATTTATATTCCTGATTAACATCTTCAGTAACAAAGTCAATTCTGCTGTGTGACTGAGGATTTATACCTCTATTGTAACCTTTGGATGTTGTCTCTTTTGTTTCCCATTCTGATTGCCCATATTCAATTAAATCAACAGCGCATAAGTCTATTAGTTGATTGAACTGTAAATCTTTTGTTTCTTTGAGGGTTTTAAGAACTTTCCTAAGATTTAATTTATCAACAGTCAGAGTAATCATGTCAGATTCAACATAATCAATAACTAACTCTTGAAATAATTCCCTAATTTTATTCATAAGTTATTTAATTTTTATTCTATTTTTATTTCTTATTTTATTTTGTAATTGAAGGATACCGTATAGCAGTGCTTCAGCAGTTGGAGGGCAACCAGGCACATAAACATCCACCGGAACGATTCGGTCACAACCTCTTACAACAGAATATGAATAGTGATAATATCCACCTCCGTTAGCACAAGAACCCATAGAGATAACCCATTTAGGATCAGCCATTTGATCGTAAACTTTTCTTAAAGCTGGAGCCATCTTATTTACAAGTGTGCCTGCAACAATCATAACATCAGATTGTCTAGGGCTTGGTCTAAATAACATTCCAAATCTGTCTAAGTCATATCTTGAAGCGCCTGCATGCATCATTTCTATAGAGCAGCATGCCAAACCGAATGTCATAGGCCATAACGAACCTGTTCTTGCCCAGTCAAATAAACTATCTGAGTCAGCTAAAACAAAGCCGTCTCTTTTTATATTTTCTAATCCCACTCTAAAGCCCCTTTTTTCCATTCATATATAAAACCAATTAGTAAAATAAATAAAAATACAGCCATAGCTAAAAATCCTTCATGACCTATATGATCTAGAACGACAGCCCAAGGAAACAAAAAAGCAATCTCAAGGTCGAATATGATAAATAGTATGGCTACAAGATAGAATCTTACATCAAATTTCATTCGACTATCTTCAAACGGTTCAAATCCACACTCATATGGTGAATTTTTTTCAGAATCAGGATTACTCCCTCCGAAAAAGAAACCCGCGGTCATCATTACAGATGCAAATATCAAAGCAATGAATAAAAAAATTAAAATTGGTAGGTATTCAAATAACATATCTTATTATATCCTATATGTAATCAAATACTAACAGGCATTGTAGGTAGATAACCTTCATGAAAGACATAGAAACATTAGTAAATGTAAGAGAAAACATATCATCAAATCTTCTAGATGGTGTGAAAAATAGAAAATCTGATTTTAGAACTTTTACTCTTTGCACAACCGGAGAAGTACCTTCTGGAAGAACTGTAGTTTTACGAGGCTATGATGCTACAAATAATCTACTTACATTTCATACAAACTTTCACGCAGAAAAAGTTGAACACCTAAATTCTAATCCTGACGTATGTTGTGTTTTCTATAGTAAATCGTCAAAGCTCCAAATAAGGTGCTTCGGTATAGCAAATATTAATTATAAAAATAAAAAATCTGATAGCTCATGGAAGAAAATGGGTGATATTTCTAAAGAATGTTATTTTCAAAATCCTCTTCCTGGCACTCCAATCAATAATTATGATAACTTTGAAAAGAATATTGAGAATAAAGAAAGCGATTTTTTTTGTGTGGTAGAAATAAAATTGCGCAAAATAGATTGGCTATTTCTTAAAAGAGAGGGACATAGAAGAGCAAATATATTCTTAAATGATAAAAAAGAAGATTTATGGGTTAGTCCATAAACTGCCGATGGCCGGACTCGAACCGGCACGACTCACGCCACTGCCCCCTCAAGACAGCGTGTCTACCAATTCCACCACATCGGCTTAAGGTTTATTGAATTCTTCTTGTTTATCAATTGTCTCTTCCTGAACGGTATCGCTAATCAAGCTTTTAGAACCTGATGATTTATTTGAAGAGATATAGGCGAGGCTAAGGCTAGTTACAAAGAAACTTAGAGCGATTACTGTTGTAACTTTATTCATAAATGTTGCACTACCTCTAGCGCCGAAGACTGTAGATGATGCGCCAGAGCCAAATGCTGCGCCTGCATCTGCGCCTTTTCCTTGTTGAACGAGCACTAATATAATCAAAATTACTGCCAATATGATGTGAATAGTTAGTATCGCTGTTTGCATTGTGTATTTATCTCAAATTGTGGAACAAATATCAATAAATTTTTTTGCTATTAGAGATGCGCCACCAATTAAAAGCCCACTAACGTATTGTGTCTTCATCAAAGATTGTGCATTTTCTGGTGAGACACTTCCCCCATATAGCAACTTAATGGACTCATTAGATTCGTTATATCTCTTAACAGTATTATGTATATAACCAAAAGTATTAGATAATTCTTTGGCTGATGGAATCAGACCTGTGCCTATCGCCCAAACAGGTTCATAAGCAATTATTGCTTTATTGGATCTTTTTGAATTATTTAAGCTTTTAAATAGAGATTGTAATTGTTTATTGAGGATGTATTTAGTTCTTTTAGTTTTATACTCTTTTAGAGTCTCTCCAATACAATATATTACTTTAATATTATTTTCACGAAGCCTTGAAACCTTCTCACATAGAGATAAGTTATTTTCATCTAGGATATGTCTTCTTTCTGAGTGCCCAACAAGACAATATTGAATTTTTGAGTCTTTCAACATTGTAGCTGAAATCTCTCCAGTGAGTGCTCCATCATTATATGCAGATACATTTTGGGAACCAATATTAATAATTTCTTTTTTATTAATATTTTTTATTGATAACAGATAAATGCTTGGCGGAAATATTATTACTTCGTGTTTAATATTATTTTTTTTTATTCCGAGAATAATATCTTGTGCAAGCTTAATACTTGACTTGATGTTTCCATTTTGCTTCCAATTACCTGCGATTATTTTTTTTGACATTATATAATATTATCAATAATTTCCTTTGCTTTGGAAAGTGTATTCTCAGATCTGTGCTCTATGAGAATTCTTATTAGTGGTTGCGTCCCAGATTCTCTTATAAGGATTCTACCATCTTCATTTAAGATTTCTTCTACTTTCTTAAAATTTGTATAATTATTTTTTATCCAAGACTCTTTGTCGGTTACTTTGATGTTAATAAGCTCAGATGGTATTTTCAATGATTCAGGATATAACTCATCAAGTGAAGAATTACTTGCTTCAAGTAGATGTATTATTTTAATTAGTGTGATTATAGCATCTCCAATAGGTATATTACTTGAGTCGGTATGAATTACGTGACCAGATGACTCGGAACCAATCTTTGCATTATGTTGAATAATTCCCTCTAAAACATTCTTATCACCCACTGCTGTTTCTATAAAGTTATAACCCAATTTATCAAAGCTTGTTCTTATTCCATAATTTGTCATTACAGTTCCTACTATTGTTGAAGTGGCAGGAAAATTATGGGTGGATAAAATATATAGAATTTCATCTCCATCTATAATTTTACCACTATCACTTATTAGTATAGTCCTATCGCCATCTCCATCAAAAGCTATACCGAAGTCAATCCATTCATTATTATTTTTATCATGCTTCCTATTAGTATCTTTGACAAATTGTGAAAGGTTTTCTGGATAAACGGCTCCACAATTATGATTAATATTTTTTCCATTAGATAAGTTATTCAATAGAGCAAATGAAATATTATTAGGAACTTTTAGTGATTTGAATATATTTGAGACTGCTCCATTTGAACAGTCCAGTGCAATATTTAATTTTTTCTTAAACTTTATATCTTTGGTTAACTTCTCTGAGAGATAATGTGAATAGAGATCCACAGTTGACTGGTCAACATTTAAATCACAATCAATTTCTTTTTGAAAATTATCTTGAGAATTAACGATTTCCTCAATTGCTTTTTCTTCATTTCTAGAAATTTTATACCCATTATAACCAAAGATTTTTATACCGTTATCATTGTAAGGATTATGAGATGCAGTTATTTGAATACCAATTGAATCTTGAGATTTATTATGCGAAAGAATAAAAGGTAAGGCTGGTGTAGGCAGCATTCCCAAAAACTTGATAGAATATGCTTTTTCAAAAAGAATACCTTCTAATAGATTTCTATAAACTGATTTAAATGATTCTCTTCCATCATGAGCAATATAAATATTTTTGATATTATTATCTAATATTTTACTCAAGGCTAAGCCTATTTTTTTGATTGTAGGGTTGTCCATTGGAAAATTTCCATATGTACCTCTAACACCATCTGTTCCAAATAACTTCATTATGAATTTCTAATTAGTTCTTTGAAGTTCAATAACATTTTAGTTTCTCTAACGTCATGCACGCGAAGAATGCTAGTACTATTTTTAATCGCTATTACTGATGCAGCAAGACTGCCGTAAAGTCTATCTGTTACAGGTTTATTAAGAACATCACCAATCATGCTTTTTCTTGATATTCCTGAGAGGACGCGATATCCCATGTTACTGAACTTTTCTAAGTTATTTAATATCTCATAGTTATGATCCAATGTTTTGCCAAAACCAAAGCCTGGATCAATGATAATATTACTTTTATCGATACCATGATTAATGCAAAGTTCCGCTCTATTTTTTAAATACCCATATATATCATCAACGACATTATCGTAAATTGGATTAATCTGCATAGTTTTAGGAGTACCTAACATATGCATTAATGAAATCGATAATCTATTAGATTTTACAATATCTAGAAGGTCTTTATCTTCAAGAGATGAAATATCATTTACAATGTTAATTTTATATTTTAATAAATGGGAAATTACTTTTGAGCTTCTTGTATCTATGGATATAGTAATGTTTGAAATATCTCTTAAAGCTTCTACTAAAGGTTCAATTTTACGTATTTGATCTGTGCTTGAAACTGGGTCAGATCCTGGTTTAGATGATTCTGCGCCAATATCAATAATATCAGCACCATCATTAATTAATTTTTTTGCGTGATCAATTGATGCTTTTAGACTATTAAATTTACCACCATCATAGAATGAATTGTCGGTAATATTTAAAACTCCCATTATTTCTACTTTAGAATTCATTTTTAATTTCTGTTTAACATTTTATATTTTGCAACACGTTCTAAGAATTTTTTTTGAAACCATAGAAACTCATTATCTTTAATAATAAATTCTTGAAATTCAAACTTAGGTGTACATATTAGTATAACGCCTTGTTTAATATTAGTATTATGTTGCAAATCATGAGCGAGAGCGTAGGCTGCGGTTTGTAGAAAGTAATCTGTAATCCACTCTCTTCTTTTCGTTTTTGTTGATGATTTGAAATCAACAATAGATTCCTTGTTATTATAAACCCCACATAAATCTGTTGTACCTGCGTGTGAATCCGGGTAGAAAAGAGGTGTTTCGCAACCCCAAATTTCATTTAATTTTTTTTCTAATGCTTGATCAAGAATAACTTGTGACATTTTCTTTTCATTATCATCCATGATATCAAAATCAAGTGACTGTTTACCATGCAGTGCATCTTCGAGATGCTTATGCATTTTATCTCCTCTCGACATAGATTCTTTTGATATTCGTGATGCTTCTATTTGTCCAACCTTTTCCTTCCATGCAATTAAGGCATCCTTATCTTTTTGAGATTTAGTTTTATCTAGAATAGTCGTAACAGATGGTACTTTCTCACCATTTGAGCTATAAAATCTACCACCAGTTTTGTCTGTTACCCTGGAGAGATTACTATATGAAAATTTTTTATTCCAAAGATGTAACAATCAATTTAGTCCATGGTAGCTTTTTTTATATACTACCATGAACTAATTTTGAAGTCTTATGATGCAGGTGAAGCTGATGGGCTATCTTTTGAAGTAGTATTAGCTGGTTTACCAGATGAATCATTATCATCATCCGACCAGCTATCAGGTGCATCAGGAACTTTGCCATCCATGATTTGATCAATTTGTTCAACATCAATAGTTTCATACTTCATTAGTGCATCTGCCATCAAATGCATTTTTTCTAAGTTATCTTTGATAAGCTTCGTAGCTCTTTTATATTGATGATCAATAATTTTTCTGATTTCAGAATCAATAGAACTAGCAGTCTCATTCGACATGTTCTTATTTGTTTGAGATGCTGACTTACCTAGAAATACTTCCTGCTCTTGCTCGCTGTAGGCTAATGGACCCATTTTTTCTGAAAGTCCCCACTTTGTTACCATATTTCTTGCTAAGTCAGTAGCTCTTTCAATATCATTTGAAGCACCGGTTGTTACCGCATCATCACCAAAGATAACTTCTTCGGCTACTCTTCCGCCAAATAATGCTGCAATCATACTATTTATGCGTTGCCTGCTATTACTGTATCGATCTTCTTCGGGTAAAAACATAGTGACACCAAGAGCCCTTCCTCTCGGAATAATACTTACTTTGTAAACAGGATCATGATCAGGAACTAATCTTCCTACAATTGCATGGCCTGCTTCATGATAAGCTGTCAGTTTCTTTTCATCATCATTCATGACCATTGATTTTCTCTCACCGCCCATTAGAATCTTATCCTTAGCTTTTTCAAAATCATCCATATCAACAATTTTTTTATTAGCTCTTGCAGCGAATAATGCAGCTTCATTTGCAAGATTAGCCAAGTCTGCCCCTGAGAATCCAGGTGTGCCTCTTGCTAATAGTTTAGGATTTACATCATTTGCTATAGGTATTTTTCTCATGTGTACTTTAAGAATCTGTTCCCTACCACGAATATCAGGTAGAGGTACTGTAACTTGTCTATCGAATCTGCCAGGACGTAACAAGGCTGGATCCAACACATCTGGTCTGTTAGTAGCTGCGATTACAATAACGCCTTCATTACCGTCGAATCCGTCCATTTCTACTAGCAACTGGTTGAGTGTCTGCTCACGCTCATCGTTTCCGCCGCCTACACCTGCTCCCCTGTGCCTTCCTACTGCATCTATCTCATCTATAAAGATAATGCATGGAGCGTGTTTTTTTGCTGTCTCAAACATGTCTCTTACTCTTGAAGCACCAACACCAACAAACATCTCTACAAAGTCCGAACCGGATATTGTAAAGAATGGTACTTTTGCCTCTCCGGCGATTGCCCTAGCAAGGAGTGTTTTACCTGTACCAGGTGAACCTGACATCAATACTCCTCTGGGAATATTACCACCAAGGTTTTGAAATTTTGCAGGATCTCTCAGGAAATCGACAAGTTCTTTAACTTCTTCTTTTGCTTCTTCTACTCCAGCAACATCCTTAAATGTAACTTTCACTTGATCCTCAGTTTGCATTTTAGCTTTACTTTTACCAAATGACATTGCTCCACCTCGGCCACCGCCGCCTTGCATTTGTCTCATAAAGAAGATCCAAACACCAATTAGCAGAAGAAATGGGAACCAATGTATAAATATTTGAGCCAGAAAAGATTGTTTTTCCGGAGCTTTACCGCTGATGCGCACCTTGCCTTTAATGAGTTCGCCTACCAATGCAGAATTATCTGTTTCAGGACTATAAGTTCTGAATGTTTCACCCGATTTGAATGAACCAGAAATTTCTCTTCCTGCTATTGTTACTTCCTCAACCTGGCCGGTTTGGACTTGTTGCATAAAATCTGTGTAATTAAATTCTTGTGAGGCAGTATTTCTTCCTCCAACTCCTGTAAATAAAGACATAATTACAACCGCAATTACTGTCCAAATAACTAAATTTTTGACTAAGTCTCCCATAATACTCCCTTTCTTAGAATCATTCTAAGTGTGACATTGTTAATTAATAATTTCAATAATATCAGTCTTTATATCCATTACAAACAAAGAACACCTCATTACTGCTTCTTCTTGAGGAATCAGGCTTGTAAGTTGCTACTTTGCTAAAAGACTGTTTCAGCTTTTCTCTTGAAAAATCATATGATGATCCAATGAAAAACTTCATAACTAAAACTCCATTTATTTTGAGTAAATCAGAACATATGCTAAGTATTGACTCAAGAATCTCAACGAAATTTGCCTGATCTACATCTTCTATACCACTAATGTTAGGGGCGATATCTGATAATACAAGGTCTGCTTTGTTCATTTTAGCGTATATTTGACTTCTATCCGCCAATTTATTGATATCCCCTTTAATAAAATGTACACCTTTGATTTTTTTCATGTCAAGGAGATCTATAGCGACAAGATTTTTTTCCTTGAAGTTTCTGCTAACATACTCCGACCAAGAACCAGGAGCGGAACCTAAATCAAGTATGTTCTGAGAAGACTTAAAAATAGTATATTTTTCTTGAATCTCATGAAGCTTATGAAATGCTCTTGATCTATAATTTTCAGTTTGGGATAACTTCACATACCTGTCTTTAGAATGTTTGTTAACCCAATTTTTTATACTTTTCTTTTTTGTCATATCGGTATAATCTATGTTCATGGCTAAAATAACATTGAAAGGTAATGAAGTTAACACAAATTCTGATATCGTTGCCAAAGGCTCAATTGCTCCGGACTTCATCCTTGTGGATTCTGATTTACAAGACGTAAATCTCTCTAGTTTTGATGGTAAAAATAAAATATTAAGTATTGTTCCTAGTCTCGATACGCCTGTATGTCAAAAATCAACATTAGTTTTCAATGAGAAAGTGGCAGGACTTGATGATACAGTGATGCTAATTGTATCAAGCGACCTACCTTTCGCTATGAAAAGATTTTGCTCGAGCGAATCTCTTGCAAATGTGACGCCTGTATCGATGATGAGGTCAAGAAATTTTGCAAAAGATTATGGTGTTTTATTAGTAGATGGCCCGCTTTCTGGTATTACAACAAGAGCGATTGTTACAATCTCTAAAGATAACAAAGTACTTCACTCAGAACTTGTAACTGAAATTGCTGATGAACCTAACTATCAAGCTGCATTAGACTCAATTAAATAGTAATGTCCTTCACAAAAAAAATCATTGTTGCAATGATTTTAGGAATTATAGCCGGCATATTTTTAAACATATTTACTTATGATGTATCTGCAGATGATTCAATTGTTATAAATCTTTTCAGTGTAGTATCAGATTTATTTATTTCTGCCCTCAAGCTAGTTATTATTCCCCTGATATTTTTTTCCATAGTTTGCGGCATAATATCATTATCTGATGATGTTTCACTCTCTAGATTAGGTATCAAAACTTTATCGTTATATTTGCTAACAACTGTCATAGCTATTTCGTTAGGTTTATTATTTTCATCATTTATAGATTATGAACCAATTTTATTATCAAATCTTGAGAGTGATGTTTCTATAGATAATATTGAAACTGAGTCAAATTTCTTCCCAACTAATATCTTTAAATCACTATCCAATGGAAATATCATTCATCTATTAATTTTCTCTGTTCTAATTGGTATTGCAGCAAGTAAAGTTAAAGATAAAGTTAAAACTTTTGTTAATTATTTTCATGAATTTAATGCCGTGATTAATGAGCTTGTAAAGATAATCATATCTTTTACGCCAATCGCAGTATTTTGTATTTTATCAAAAACATTTGCTACTCAAGGTCTTGAAACACTCACGCCACTAATGGGTTATTTTTTTACGGTCGTTTTTGTACTGCTATTTCATTTCTTTATAACTTTTTATTTCATGTTAAAAACTTTCACGAACCTAAGCCCAAAGAAATTTTTTATCAATATAAAAGACGTCATTGTTTTTACATTTAGTACATCCAGTAGCAGTGCATCAATTCCGTTTACACTTAAAGCTGCTAATGAGAAATGTGGTATAAATAAATCGATAAGCAGTTTTACGATTCCATTAGGTGCAACTATAAATATGGATGGAACTGCAATTATGCAGGGTTGTGCGACATTTTTCCTGGCCAGTCTTTATGGTATTGATCTTGGCATGCCTGAAATACTTACAATCGTGATAACGGCAACAATTGCTTCCATAGGTACTGCGGGTATACCCAGCGCTGGAATAATAATGCTAACAGTAATTTTTACTCAAATAGGCATCCCTTTAGAGGGTATAACATTACTCTTAGGTGTTGATAGATTGCTTGATATGATGAGAACCTCTATTAATGTGAGTGGTGACCTTTGTATAAGTTGCATAGTTGCTAATAGTGAAAATAGAATAGATGAGACTATTTTTAAATCTTAATTAACAGTTAAAGACTCATGTCTTAGCTTTAAATCAACAGCATCAAAATCATCTATAAATTTAATTGCTCTACAAAAAGCTTTGGCTCCAGACACTGTTGTCGTTAAGGATATTTTATGATTCTGAGCCTCTTTTCTTATTGAGAATGAATCTTTTATGGAGCGTGCACCCTCGGTCGTATTTATTATTAAATGAACTTCGTTATTTTTTATCATATCTACAATATGAGGATGTCCATCTTTTACTTTATTAATTTTAGTACATGATACTCCAGATTCTTTGAGGTGAAGATAAGTTCCAGAGGTTGCGTAGATATCAAATCCCATATTTATAAGCTCTGCTGCTACTTCACATATTGGTTCTTTATCGTGATCTCTTACACTTATAAATACGTTCCCAGTTTTAGGTAAAATAACACCAGCTGCTCTCTGAGCTTTAAAATATGCTTCACCGAATGATTTACCAAAACCCATAACTTCTCCAGTTGATTTCATTTCAGGTCCCAATAATACATCTACCTCTGGAAATTTAGAAAATGGGAAAACAGCCTCTTTAACAGAAAAATAAGAATTATTTTTTCTTTCTGTTGGTAAACTTAATTCCTTAATGGTAGCACCTGACATGACTAGAGCGCCTAGTTTTGCTAGTTGGAGTCCAATAGCTTTTGAGACAAATGGTGCTGTTCTTGATGCTCTTGGATTTGCTTCTAATAAAAATATTTGATCATCTTTGATGGCGAATTGGGCATTCATTAAACCTATCACTTTTAATGCCATAGCTAATTTAGAAGCTTGATCTTTCAGTTCATCAACGATTTCATCTTTAAGAGTGTACGGTGGTAGCGAACAACCTGAATCGCCAGAATGTATACCTGCTTCTTCTATGTGTTCCATGATACCAGCTACATAAACATCTTTACCGTCGCAAAGAAGATCAATATCAACTTCTATAGCATCATTTAGAAATTTATCCAGAAGGATAGGCGAATCATCAGAGACATCTACAGCTTCTTTCATATATTTTTCTAAATCAGAAGTATTAGTAACAATTTCCATAGCTCTTCCACCAAGAACATAAGATGGTCTTACAACCAATGGGTAGCCTATCTCTTCTGCAGATTTTTTTGCTTCAGCAATATTGGTTACAGTTTCATTCATAGGTTGTCTTAAACCTAATGACTCAACCAAAACTTTAAATCTTTCTCTATCCTCTGCCAAGTCAATAGAATCAGGAGAAGTTCCTATTATTCTTACGCCACATTTCTCAAGTTCATCTGCAAGTTTCAAAGGTGTTTGGCCTCCATATTGAACAATTACACCCCATGGTCTCTCAATGTCTATTATAGACATTACATCCTCTACTGTGAGTGGCTCAAAGTAAAGCCTGTCAGAAGTATCGTAGTCAGTAGAGACAGTCTCAGGATTACAATTTATCATAATTGTTTCAAACCCAGCCTCTTTGAGAGCCATAGAGGCATGTACACAACAGTAATCAAATTCTATTCCTTGTCCAATTCTATTTGGTCCACCACCAAGGATAATAACTTTTTTGTTGTCTGTAGGATTAGATTCACAAAAGTCAGAATATGTAGAATACATGTATGCTGTTGATGATTTAAATTCTGCTGCGCATGTGTCAATTCTTTTAAAAACTGGGCTTATAGATTTGTCCTTACGGAAATCTCTAATATTTTTTTCGCTAGTGTTGTATAACTTTGCTAATCTCCTATCGGAAAATCCGAATGATTTCATTGCATATACTTCTTCTTTTGTTAGTTCAATTGATTTATCTTTTATTTTATTTTCAGAAATAATGATCTCATATACTTGATTAAGAAACCATTTATCAATAAAAGACAAATTGAAAACATCATCTATGCTCATACCTTCTCTGAAAGCTTGTGCTACATAAAGAATTCTATTAGAGGATGGCGTTGATATTTCTTTGACTATCAAATCTTGTCTCTCTTTTGATGACAGTGATTCTTCAAATATAATTTCATCAAATCCATCTATACCAACCTCCAATCCCCTCAATGCTTTTTGAAGAGATTCTTTAAAACAACTGCCAATTGCCATTACTTCACCTACTGACTTCATTTGGGTTGTAAGATGAGAATCAGCCTCTTTAAATTTTTCGAATGCAAACCTTGGTATTTTGGTTACAATATAATCAATGCTTGGTTCAAATGATGAAGGGATTACATCTCCAGTGATTTCATTTCTTAGCTCATCCAAGGTATAACCAATAGCTAATTTAGCTGCAACTTTAGCGATAGGAAAACCTGTAGCTTTTGATGCAAGTGCAGAAGATCTAGAGACCCTTGGATTCATCTCAATGACATAAATTTTTCCATTATCTGGATTAATTGCAAATTGAACATTTGATCCACCTGTATCAACTCCAATTTTTCTAAGAACTTGAATAGACTGGTTTCTAAGGTTTTGATATTCCTTATCTGTAAGAGTTTGTGCTGGAGCTATTGTAATCGAATCTCCTGTATGAACTCCCATTGGATCTAGATTTTCTATAGAGCAAACAATTATGCAATTATTATTCTTATCCCTGACAACTTCCATTTCGAATTCTTTCCATCCGATTACTGACTCTTCTAGAAGAACCTCATTCGTTGGTGATAAGTCTAGACCTCTTTTAACTATTTTCTCAAAGTCTTGTTTGTTGTATGCAATGCCTCCGCCTGATCCGCCTAATGTAAATGAAGGTCTTATAATAATTGGGTAACCAATGTCTTTTTGAATCACTAATGCTCTATCAAAATCTTTAGCAACATAAGCTCTTGGCGTTTCAAGACCAATATCTGTCATCGCATTTTTAAAGAGTTCTCTATCCTCAGCCATATCAATAGAATCAACGCTTGCTCCAATTATCTTGACATTATATTTTTCAAGAATCTTATGTCTATTGAGATCTAATGTTGTGTTAAGCGCAGTCTGGCCACCCATAGTTGGAAGAATTGCATCTGGTTTTTCTATAGCAATAATTTTTTCTATATTCCTCCAATGTATTGGTTCAATGTAAATTTTATCTGCCATATCAGGATCAGTCATGATTGTAGCAGGGTTAGAATTTACAAGAATAGTTTTTATACCCTCTTCTCTAAGAGCTTTACATGCTTGAACACCAGAGTAATCAAATTCACATGCCTGACCGATAATAATTGGCCCTGCACCAATTACCAAAATACTATTTATTCCGTTTTCTTTAGGCATTATTCTTTTTCATATTGTCTATAAACTTTTTAAATAAATTATAAATATCTTGTGGGCCAGGACTAGCCTCTGGATGTCCCTGGAAGCCATATGCAGGAGTATCTGTTAATTCAATTCCTTGAAGAGATTCATCAAAAAGAGATTTATGCGTGATTTTATGGATGCTTTTTAATGAATCTTTATCCACTGCAAATCCATGGTTCTGACTGGTTATGTAAACCCTACTTGTATTAACATCAATTACGGGGTGATTTGCGCCATGATGGCCAAACTTCATTTTATAGGTTTTTGCACCACTTGCTAAACACATCAACTGAAAACCTAAGCATATTCCAAAAATTGGTATTTGTTTTGATAATAAGTTTCTGATGTTGTTTATGGCATAGTCACATGCTGCAGGATCCCCAGGGCCATTAGATAAAAATACTCCATCGGGTTTATTTTTCAATACTTCATCATAAGTAGTCTCTGCAGGGACAACAGTCACATCGCAACCCAAGTCAGTAAGTATTCTTAATATATTTTTTTTAATGCCATAATCATACACAAATACTCTCAGCTCTTTTTGACCTTTTGAAGACTCAACATTTACTAAATCGTGTGTTCCTTCATTCCAAATATATTGCTCTTTAGTTGTCACATTTTTTGCTAAATCTAATCCATTTAGGCCTGGGAATTTTGATAATAAATCCTTTGCTTTATCCAATTTTTTTATATCTGGCACTATACATCCATTAATAGAACCTTTTTCTCTTAGAAGTGATGTCAAATATCTTGTATCTACCGAGCATACAGCAGAAATTGTTTTGTCCTTGAGAAATTCAAGAAAATTATTTTCGTTTCTCCAACTACTTTCTTTTGTAGGGTGATTTCTGATAATAATTCCTGAGCATCCGTTATAACTAGACTCATAATCATCGACATTAACTCCAGTGTTCCCAATATGTGGATTAGTAAAAGTAACGATTTGTTTATCGTATGATGGATCAGTAATAATTTCCTGATATCCAGTCATAGATGTATTGAATACTATTTCACCTATGGTAATTGAATCATATCCAATTGATTCAGCAGGTATTACCGTGTCGTCCGCTAGAAGAATCGCAGAAGATTTCAAGTATTTTTCCTTGTCTTAAATAAAAAAAAAGATGCCTCGATTAGAGTCATCTTATATGTCGTTTAGCAGGTTCCACTAAAACTAAATGATACGATAAAACTATATGCTATGTCTAATAGATAATACGTTTTTATAGATTTCTTTTTTTGAATCATTCGAAATGAGGTTGATTATCTCTACTATGTCTTTATTGGTGAATTTCTTCTTGATCAGCTGTTCTACAATTATCAAATAATTTTTATCTGGGGCCTTATGTAAGGATTTTGACGAAATGATGATTACAAACTCTCCTTTTGGGGGATTTTCGCTGTAGTAATTAATCAAATTTGAGACACTATCATGAATAATAGTTTCATAGACCTTTGTAAGCTCTCTGAATATACCAATTTGAGTCTTCTGTCCGAATATCTCATTTATATCTCTAAGGAGCTTCAATAATCTGTGTTTACTCTCAAATAAACAGATAGGATTATTATATAAAACTAATTCAGTTAGCTTCTTTTTTCTGTCGTTATCTTTTTTTGGTAAAAATCCAATGAAAATAAAAGAATTCATTGGTATTTTTGATACTGATAATGCGCAGCTTAGCGATGATGCTCCTGGTATTGGTATTACATTAATCTCAGGATAAAGTTTTGATAATAAATGATATCCGGGGTCAGATATTGATGGTGTCCCAGCATCGGTCACTAAAGCAATATTATTGGATTCTTCAAGGTAAGATATAATTGTACTTGCCTTTCTGACTTCATTGTCTTTATTATAGGATATTACTTTCTTTTTAATTCCATAGTGTGCAAGTAAAGATTTTGTTCTTTCAACACTTTCAGCAAAAATGAAATCTACATCCCTTAATACATTTAGTGCTCGGATAGTGATATCATCCAAGTTGCCTATAGGAGTGGAAACAATATATAAGTCACCATACATAAGAATTACTTTATCATATGTTAAATTATATTAGATGATATAAAACATAAGACCTAATGAATGTTTATGGAATTTAAAAAAGTTCTTTTTCTGTTTCAGTTAAACTTTCTTGAAAAGCTTCTCTATCGAATATTCTCTCTGAGTACTCGCTAATTATTTTATTATTTGAAGCTAAATCAAAATCTAATGATTTTAGTCTCCATAATAATGGTGCCAAGCTACAGTCTACGAGACCAAAATCATCGCTCATAAAAAAACTATTTTTAATCATAGGAGCAATTTCAAGTAAATAATTTTTAATTTCATCAACAAACTTCATATCCAAAACTTCACCTATATATAACTCCTTATATTTAACATACCAATGTTGTTCTATTTCATTTAATGCAAGTCTAAATTTTGCGCGTGATATTGGGTCTACTGGCAATAGTGGCGGATGAGGAAACCTCTCATCTAAATACTCGATAATTACTCTAGAATTTTGAAGGATCAACTCTCTATCTACTAGAGAAGGATATTGGTCATAGGGGCTGATGACTTTAATCTCATCAGGAATTTTATTTGTATCAACCTCATGGACTTCAGCTGATATCTCCTTCTCTTTAATTACGATGCGTGTTCTATGACTATCCAGACAGTTTGGGAGAGAGAACAATAGTATCGCAGATCTGCGATTAGCTAATAAGGTCATTACTTAATGTCTCTCCAATACTCAATCTTTAGAAGATACGTAATAAAGGCAAAAAATACAAGGAATAACATCACCCATAGACCTATTGAGTACCTTTCTAGTTGAGCAGGTTCAGATACATAAGTTAAAAAATTTACTAAATCAGTTATTTCTTGTTCATATTCTTTTTGAGTGAGCTGCCCCTGAACCTTAACAGTGAGAATATTATTTTCATCCATTTCTTTTAAACCTTCCTTGTACCAGAGTACATGAGGCATATTTACATTCGGATATAGAACATTATTTACACCCATGGGTCTTGTGTTGTCCTCATAAAAGGATGTTAAAAATGTATATATCCATTCAGATCCACGTGAACGCGCCGTCAGTGTTAAGTCTGGGGGAACAACGCCAAATCCCTCTTTAATAGAGTCATGATTTATAGCATTTACGATTGTAGATCCCAACTTAGTTTTTTCACCTTTGCTGGTAGTAAGAATAAGATTAGATTTAATCATATCTTCGCTAATTCCTAAATCGCCTACAAATTTACTATACCTATGATATTGTAGTGTGTGACAACCAGCACAATTATTGAAAAAAATTTGCGCACCTCTTTGAAGGGAGGCTTTATTTCCTAAATCAATTTGTACGGGTTTGAGCTGACCACCACTTGCAGCATATGTAAGTTGGGTTGAAAAAATTAGGATAAAAAAAAATACATATTTTTTATTCATGCATAGTTACTCTTTCTGGTACGGGTTTTGTTTTCTCATTCTTACTCGTGAGATAAAGCAACACAAAGAATCCAAAGTAAACTAATGTAAACAATCTACCTAATATAGTCAAAATGGGTGTAGGCGCCTTCATTCCAATATAACCTAAACCGATAAAACTTATTACAAAAGATATAAGTAAGATTTTATATGTTAAGGATCTGTACCTTATAGATTTAACTTTACATCTATCCAACCAAGGCATTAGAAAGAGAACAAAAATAGCAAGGCCCATTGCTAAAACACCACCAAGCTTATCAGGAATTGCCCTAAGAATTGCATAAAAAGGAGTAAAGTACCAAACAGGGACGATATGTTCTGGTGTTTTTAATGGATCTGCTGGAACAAAGTTATCTTTCTCAAGAAAAAAACCTCCAAATTCTGGAAGGAAAAATACTACAAACATAAATATAGTTAAAAATACTGCGAGACCGAAGATGTCTTTAACTGTGTAATAAGGATGAAAAGGGATGCCGTCAACTGGTTTACCATCTTTATCTTTATTTTGTTTTATCTCCACTCCATCAGGATTATTTGAGCCTACTGTATGTAAAGCAGCAATATGAAGATAGATTACAGCAAAAAGTAAAAGCGGAAGAGCTATAACATGGAAGGCAAAGAATCTGTTCAATGTAGCATCTGAGATTACATAATCACCGCGTATCCATAAAGCCAAAGACTCACCTACAAATGGAATAGCACCAAATAATGATATGATTACTTGGGCTCCCCAGTATGACATTTGACCCCAAGGTAGAAGATATCCCATGAACGCCTCTGCCATTAAAAGTACAAATATAAACATTCCAAATAGCCACAATAGTTCTCGTGGTTTTTTATATGATCCATACATCAAGGCTCTCAACATATGTAAATAAATTATAATGAAGAAAAATGAAGCTCCTGTAGAATGCATATACCTAATTAACCAGCCCCATTCTACATCTCTCATGATATATTCAACTGAGGCAAATGCTGAGGCAGCATCTGGCTTATAGTTGATAGTGAGGAATATACCTGTAATAATTTGCATTATAAATACGAATAATGCCAGGCTCCCAAAAAAGTAAAAAAAGTTGAAGTTTTTAGGTGCGTAATATTCAGATAAGTGGTTTTTTACAAAGTTTGATACCGGCAATCTTTCATCAATCCATGTTATAAATTTACTCATTATGTTTTATCCTCTCCAACGACTAACTTAGTCTCACTTGCAAAATAATATGGTGGTACTTCAAGATTATAAGGCGCTGGCATTGCCTTATATACTCTTCCGGATAAATCAAACTTTGATCCGTGACAGGGACAGAAGAATCCTCCTTTCCACTCGAGGCCTAAGTCCTTATTCTCTCCTGGTTTATACAATGGTGAACAACCTAAGTGGGTACATACTCCGACTAGAACCAAATATTCAGGCTTTACCGATCTAAATTTATTCTGAGCATATTGCGGTTGATATTCCTCATCCGATTTAGGATCAGCTAAATGCTCGGCATCATTTTTAATCTTTTCAAGCATCTCTGTTGTTCTATGAACTATCCAAACAGGCTTTCCTCTCCATTCAACAATTTTAAATGCACCAGGTTGGATTGCAGATATATCTATTTCTATAGGCGCACCTGCCATTTTCGTTTTTTCACTTGGGGACATTGAAGATAAAAATGGGATTGCAGCAAAAATTGCTCCGACACCGCCCACAACTTTTGTTACATTCGTAAGGAAATTTCTTCTATTTGATGAATTATTATTATCGCTCATGTCCCTGTTCACTTTTTTAATTCTGTCGATAATATATCATATAATGATTCTCTAATATATACTTTTAGACATAGAAATTAATATTATGTTTAAAGAACTTTTAAAATATATGGTAATTGGTGTTGTTGCAGGTATCGCATCATATTTAGTTATTTTAGATAAACCTGTCTCTATAAAAGTAAATCAGACTTCAAATGAAAATATTATATCGGGGAAAAATTCTTATAACTATATATATGAAGGTGTAAAAGATTCTGTTGTTACAATACAAACGGACAAAGGAAGAGGCTCAGGTGTTATCGTAACTTCTGATGGGCATATTGTTACAAATGAACATGTTATTAGACAAGCTCAAATAGTTAACATTATAACTACTGATAATAAAATCTATCCAGCAAAAATTATTGGGGTAGATTCTATAACTGATATAGCATTATTGCACAGTAGTTATGAAGGTAAATCAATTACTTTTTCTGATTCCACATTGGTTAAGATAGGCGATATAGTTCTAGCTATTGGCAATCCATTTGGAGTTGGACAGACACTAACTCAGGGAATAATTTCAAGAACAAATAGTGGACATATAACTGAAAATCCACTTGATGAATTCCTCCAATCTGATGCTGCTATCAATCCAGGAAATTCAGGTGGGGCAATGGTTAATACAGATGGAAATTTAGTAGGCATTAACACCATGAACTTATCTCTTGGCGGTGGCAGTGATGGAATTGGCTTAGCAGTACCCTCTAATCTTGTGAGGAACATCACTGAACAGATAATCAAGTATGGAAGAGTAGTCAGAGGATATGTCGGTATGTCTGCCTATAACACCCCAAGCGGAGTAGTCATAACAAATGTAATAAAAAATGGCCCAGCTGATAAATCTGGATTAACCCTTGGGGATATCATTGTGAGTATTAATGGTATAACAATAGAGAATATCAAACAGGTAGTAAAAATTGTAGCCTCTCTTGAGGTAGATCAAAAAGTTACTGTGAAATATCGAAGAGGTGAAGAATTAGTTCAGTCTTCTATTGAGGTAACCGCGATGCCAGTAACTCATAAAACCATAAATAGATAGTTACTTTCTATACTTAGCGGATTCTGAGTGTGAATATAAGCCTTCGCTATCTGCAATAGAAATAGCTATTTTTGAAAGCTCTTTTGCATGAGTTTTTGATATTTGCATCATGCTAGACCGTTTTAAAAAGTCATAAACTCCCAAAGGGGAAGCGTATTTAGCTGTACCGTTTGTTGGAAGCACATGGTTGGGTCCAGCACAATAATCTCCGAAAACTTCAGGGCTAGACTCACCTATAAAAATTGCACCAGCATTATTAATTTTTTTTGGTAAGTTTAATTTTTTATAGCCAAGAATCTCTAAATGTTCAGGAGCTATGTAATTTGCTATATTCACAATGTCCGACTGTGTTTTTACTTTGATAAACAATCCTCTCGAAGTAAGTGATTTTTTTATAATATCTTTTCTTTTTTGATTTTTAATCATTATGTTAATTTTTTTATTCACGTCTAAAATTAACTTACCACTTGTGGTCAGTAAAATTGATTGTGCCATTTCGTCATGTTCAGCCTGAGCAAACATATCAATAGCTATACATTCAGGATTCACATCTTTATCAGCAATAATTAATATTTCTGATGGTCCTGCAAAACTATCAATACCAACTGTTCCAAATACTTTTCTTTTAGCAGTAGCCACATAGATATTGCCTGGGCCTACAATTTTATGAACTTGTTCAATAGTTTCTGTGCCATAAGCAAGAGCCCCAATCGCATGAGCTCCGCCAATTTTATAAATTTCATCAACTTTACATAAATCTGCAGCAATTAAAACAAGTGGATCAAGTTTCCCATTAATTGGAGGACAAACCATAGTTATATTTTTTACACCCGCTGTTCTTGCAGGAATTGCATTCATCAATACAGTAGACGGGTAAGATGCTTTCCCACCTGGTACATATATACCGATCTTCTCAATAGCTGTCACTTTCTCTCCAAGTATTGATCCATTGATTTTCATTGACCAACTTTTCAACATTTGTTTTCTTGAAAATTTTTTTATATTTATAATTGCTTTTTTTAGACTTGTTAATGTTTGTTTAGATATATGTGAATAAGCTTTGGCTATTTCAGCTTTTGATACAACAGATTCAGATATGCTTTTATAGGCAGTTTTGTCGAGTCTTTTAGATAATTTTACTAGAGCTTTGTCTTTATTTTTTTTAATATCCTCTAATATTACAGAAACAGAAGTTTCGATAGCTTTCGAATTTTCGACCTTCAATTTAAGATATTCATTTAAGTCTTTATTAAAGTTCGTTTTACTAATATCTAAAGTTTTAATTTTCATGAATTATTTTTTAATGTTTCATCGAGTGATAATATAATTTCTTCGGTTTCGCTCCATCCTATACATGAATCTGTAATGCTTTGACCGTATTTTAGTTTTTCTCTACTATTAATTTTTTGATTGCCTTCTACAAGGTTACTTTCAAGCATAATTCCAATGATATTTTTTTCACCATTACATATCTGTTGTTTGACATCTTCGACAACAGTGGACTGTTTTTTATAATCCTTTTTGCTGTTGGCGTGACTTGCATCAATCATAATATTAGGTTTCAAATTATTATTCTCTAATGTGATAGTAGATTCCTTCACATCCTTAGAAGAGAAATTTGTTTTTTTATTACCTCCGCGGAGAATTATGTGGCAGTCATTGTTGCCTGCTGTGTTGAATATTGCAGATTTTCCTTCTTTTGTTACAGATAAAAAACTATGAGAGTGTCTTGCAGCATTCATTGCATCAATTGCAATTTGAATACTGCCATCTGTTCCATTTTTAAATCCAACTGGGCAAGATAATCCTGAAGCAAGCTCTCTATGACTTTGACTTTCTGTAGTTCTAGCACCAATTGCGCCCCAACTTATCAAGTCAGATAAATATTGTGGGCTTACTAAATCAAGAAACTCATGACCACATGGTATGTTCATCTCGGATAGGTCTATTAATAACTGTCTTGCTATTTTTATACCATTGTTGATTTTGAAAGATCCATCTAAATCTGGGTCATTAATCAAGCCCTTCCATCCTATGACAGTTCTTGGTTTTTCAAAGTATACTCTCATGACCAATAAGATATTTTCCGATAATGAGTTTTTTAAATTTTTTAATTTGATAGCGTATTCTTTTGCTGCATCAATATCATGAATTGAGCAAGGGCCTACAACAATTACAAATTTCTTTGATATTTTATCAAGGATATTTTTGATTTCAGATCTTGTGTCAATTATGGTTTTTATTCCAGATTCTGAAGGCGAAAGTTCACTAATAATATCTTTAGGGCTTATCAGTTCTTGTGTATTGATTATCCTTACATCATCTGTTTTATTTATCATGAGTCTTTACCTTGTCTATGAATGAATTTATTTCTTCATTTTTTATCTTATATGAAACTTTATTTGCAATTAATAATGATGATATATCAAAAATTTTATCAAATTCTTTTAATCCATTTTCCTTAAGAGTTTTACCCGACTCGACTATATCAACAATAAAATCAGAAAGCGACAGAACTGGAGCAAGCTCTATGGAACCATATAGCTTAAGGATAGAACACTGTAATCCTATCTCTTCAAAATACTTTTTTGCTGCGTTTGGATATTTTGTCGCAATTTTCATATTATTGAAATAAGTAGTATTTGGCTTTCCCGCAACTACAAGTTTGCATTTAGCTATTTGGAGATCTAAAAGACGATAATGATTAGCAATACTTCCCTCCAAAAGAGTATCAAATCCTACTATTCCTATATCTACTTTGCCTGAGTCAATATAAACGGGAACATCGCTTGCCTTAATAATAATGATCTCAAGATTCTTCATGTTGGTAGGAATTATTAATTTTCTGGAATCTATAGGATTAAATTTACAATTAATGTTAATTCTTCGAAGAATTTCAATAGCTTGTTCTAATATTCTTCCCTTGGAGATGGCTAATCTAATCATTTGGTAGCATTTTACATGGGTTTTCTTGAAATCCTAGCCCCAATTAACTGTAGTTTTTCCTCTATACAGTCATAACCTCTGTCTATGTGATAAACTCTTGCAATTTCTGTAGTTCCCTCAGCAGCTAGTCCTGCTAATATCAGGCTAGCTGAAGCCCTTAAATCTGTTGCCATTACTGGTGCTGCTAAAAGTTTTTTTGTCCCAGATATTGTAGCGGTATTATCGTCAACCTTTATTAATGCACCCATTCTTTCAAGTTCTTGAACATGCATGAACCGATTTTCAAAAATGTTCTCTCTAACGTAACTGTCGCCTTTTGCGACAGAATTTAGAGCGGTCATTTGTGCCTGCATATCTGTTGGAAAGTATGGATAAGCATTTGTTTCTATGTCAACCGCCTTCGGTCGTTGTCTCATCTTCACTCTAATAGAATTATCAGTAGAAGTAATTTCTGCTCCAGCTTCTATAAGCTTTTCAATTACAGCGTAAGAGTGTTTAGGAACAATATTGTTTATCTCTACATCTCCTCTAGTTATAGCCGCTGCTATCATAAAAGTCCCTGCTTCTATTCTATCTGGTAAGGGCTTATGTTTTGTTCCTTTGAGAGCGTCTACTCCATCAATCTCAATCATGTCAGTACCGTATCCACTTATCTTTGCTCCCATTTTATTTAAAAATAGACATAAGTCTGAAATTTCTGGCTCATTAGCGGCATTGCTAATTTTTGTTAGTCCTTTAGCTAATGATGCAGCCATAATAATATTTTCTGTTCCAGTAACTGTTTTTTTCTCAAAAGTAATATTAGCCCCTACTAATCTCTTTGATCGTGCAGTGATGTAACCTCTTTCAACTTTAATTTCAGCACCCATTTTTTTAAGCGCCTTTAGATGCATGTCCACTGGTCTCAATCCAATAGCGCAACCACCTGGAAGAGAAACCTTTGCCTCACCAAATCTTGAAAGTAATGGTCCTAATACCAATATGGATGACCTCATTGTCTTCACTAAATCATATGGAGCATAAAAATTATCAATTGCTGATGGATCAAGACTAATATTCATAAACTCATCCATAGTAACGCTGACACCCATTTGTGTTAGTAATCTTGTAGTAGTTGTAACGTCTTGTAAATGAGGTACATTTTCTAATTGTACGACTCCTGTTGTAGGCATTACAGATGCGCAAAGCATTGGCAGAACAGAGTTTTTAGCACCTGATATCTTTACAGAGCCAGACAAAGATTGACCGCCTTGAATTAATAATTTATCCATAGTTATTTTTTTAAGTTTGTTTCGGTATTCTAAGAGTTTATACTCAATAAAGCTATGATTAAAAAGATATCATATTTTTACGAACACTATATTCTAGGCTACCCAGCTTTGGTTCTCACACTACTATCAATTATACTTGCGGTCTCGTTGAGTAACATAAATAATTTTAAGTTAGATGCATCTGCAGACACCCTAATACTTGATGATGACAAGGATCTAAAATTATTTAGAGAAATAAATGATCGATATGAATCAAATGAATTTTTAATTTTAACAGTTACAGATAAAAATAAAGATATTTTTGCTAATGAGACTCTTGAACACATACATAACCTAACACTAGAAATCGAAGAGTTTGCGAGTGTTCAATCAGTGACTGCAATAACTAATATCCCCCTTGTAAGTAGTTCAAAAAAACCTCTAACAGAATTAATAAATAATGTTCCAAATATTTTTAGTAAAGATATAGATCCTGAACTTGCTCAACAAGAGATATTAACAAGCCCGATTTATAAAGACTTGGTGATTAGTCAAGATGCTAAGACAACAGCTATGCAAGTGACTCTTAAAAAGAATATAGAATTAAAAGAGGCACTTATAGAAAAAGAATTACATTACAAAAAATATTCACAGGATGCTTCTTTTGAGGCTCAATATTTACTATCAAAACAAGAATATAATAGTGTAAGTGAAATTCAGAAAAGAAATATTAGTAACCTCATAAAAGATATTAGAGAAGTTCAAGAAAGATATACCAGCGATAGATATGAAATAAGGCTTGGCGGTATACCTATGATTACTGATGATATGGTTACTTTTATAAAAAATGATTTAATAAATTTCGGTTTCGGAGTTCTAGTATTCATTTTGGCTACATTGGTAATAATATTTAGAAAATTAATATGGGTAATGACACCGATAATTAATTGTATTTACTCTGTTCTGTTTATGATTGGTTTGCTGGGCTATCTAGACTGGAAAGTAACAGTCATATCATCAAATTTTATATCATTGATGCTGATACTGACCCTATCAATGAATATACATATTATAGTAAGATATCGACAGATATATACCTCTTCAAATCAAGACAAAAGACTTTCAATAATACAAACTACTCAAAAAATGATATGGCCATGTCTATATACAGCTCTAACAACAATAGTTGCATTTGCATCTCTGATATTTAGTGATATTAAACCAGTCATGGATTTTGGTTATATGATGGTACTTGGGCTTACTACATTATTTTTGACATCATTTTTTCTTCTACCTTGTTTAATTATGATTTTTTCAAATAGAAAAAATTCTATAGTCCATGAAAATCAGACGAAATTATTTGTTACTGATTTTTTAGGTAGAATTACTATTAGTTCTGGTAAATCAATCTACGTTATATTTACACTTGTGACTCTAGTAACTATATATGGCTTAAGTCTACTAAAAGTTGAAAATAGTTTTATAAATTACTTTCGATCAGACACAGAAATATATAAAGGTATGCAGCTAATTGATAATGAACTTGGTGGAACAACACCAATGGATGTAATTATTAAATTCAACGACGAAAAAAAATTAACTCCTGAAAATGATGAGTTTGAAGATCTATTAGGTGATGAAGATGAGCCTGTTGAATCAAACTGGTTTACAACTGAAAAAATTAATAAAATTAAATATGTTCATGATTATTTAGATGAAAATTATTATATAGGAAAAGTCTTATCTTTTGCGTCCTCAATACGTGTTGCTGAAATTGTAAATGATGATAAAGAATTAAATAGTCTTGAAATGTCTCTGCTTTATAAAAAGTTACCTGATGAAGTTAAAGATATTGCAGTGACTCCCTATCTATCTATAGATAATAACGAAGCTAGAATTAATATCAGGATTCTGGATTCAAATCCTGATTTGAGAAGAGCTGATCTTATAAATAAAATTCAAAATGATTTGAATCAAGACCCATATCTTAAAACAGAAAAAATTACACTTACAGGGATTCTTCTTCTTTATAATAATATGTTACAAAGTTTATTTGATTCTCAAATAAAATCTTTAGGTTTTGTAATGTTAATTATAGCTACTATGTTCCTCATTTTATTTAAATCTATTACATTAATGGTTATAGGAATTGTACCGAATCTGATTTCAGCATTATTAGTTTTGGGAATAATGGGTATTATGAAATTACCATTAGATATGATGACTATTACTATAGCAGCCATAACTGTAGGTATAGCCGTAGATAACAGTATTCATTACATTTATAGGTTCAAAGAGGAGTTAAAAATTTGTGGTAACTACGAACAAACAATACTTATTTGCCACTCAACCATAGGAAAAGCAATTTTTTTCACAGGCATTACAGTTATATTTGGGTTTTCTATACTAATTCTCTCTAATTTTATACCGACTATTATATTTGGAGTATTGACTGGTTTTGCAATGCTTGTTGCGCTAATTGCTGTTTTAACGTTGTTGCCAAGAATGCTTATCACGCTTAAACCAATTAAATAGAACCTATTGTCCTAAACTAATTATAAGCGAATCAATTCCATTTTTGTTCACATGTTCTCTAAAGTCTGCTCTGTAATTTTTCATTAAACTAATACCTTCAAAGATAATATCGTAGACTCTCCAGCCGTCTTTATTTTTGATTAGTCGATAATCAACGTCTATATTACCTGCTGCCATTATGTATTTTGATTTCACAAATGCAATTCTGTCTTTTTTTCCTGGAACAAATGGTAAGAATTCTATTTTCTCACCATCAAATGCTGTGATCGATTTCATGTATGTACTCGTCATCCTATACTTAAATGCTTCTACGAAATCAGTTTTTTGTTGTGAGGTCATATCTGTCCAAATACCTTTTCCAAGTATAATTTTGGACATGAGAATAATGTCAAGTTTAGGCATAACAACCAAGTTCATTTGGTTTCTTAAGAAATCTTCGTCTTTCTCAAATCTATCTTTATGCTTAGATACTAGCGCACTTACCTCCTGGACCGACTTTTTAAGGAAATCATCAGGTTTTTCCGTTGTGTACCCACTGGATGATATGAATATGAAAATTATGAAGTATGATATTTTTTTAATCATGTTACATATTTTAGTATATAATCTCACTATGTCACCGATTAAATTTAAAAACTTCTTTGGCTTATTGTCCATATCACTGGCTTTTTTATTAGCTCTTAATTCTAAAAATGTATATTCATCAGATGATGACCCGCTTGAACCATTTAATAGGGCAATCTTTGGTTTTAATGAAGTAATTGATGATGCAGTATTAGAGCCGGTTGCCAAAGGTTATCGTGCGATTACTCCTGATCCAGTTGAAGATAGTGTGTCCAACTTTTTCAACAACCTAGGAGAGATTAATACTATATTTAATAGCGCTTTACAGTTAAAGCTAGATAAAACCGTATCTTCATCTACGAGGTTTGTATTAAATTCTACTGTAGGTGTTTTTGGTCTGTTTGATGTAGCTTCAAGTCTAGGAATTGAGAGACATAGAGAGGATTTTGGACAAACACTTGGTTATTATGGCGTACCAGCTGGTCCATATCTAGTTTTACCTTTTCTTGGACCTAGTACTCTCCGAGATGCGCCTGGATTCTATGCAGACATAGCAGTAGAGAGAAGTATCTCACCAGTACATACAGAACTCCATCATGAAGAAAGGCAACTAATTCAAGCTTCTAATGTTATAGACACTAGAGCGAACTTGTTGCAAGCAACAAAAATCTTAGATACTGCAGCAAAAGACAAATATATATTTTTAAGGGAATCATACCTGCAAAAAAGAACAAAAATGATTGCGGATGGCAAAGATGTCCAAGATTTTGAAATAGATGTTCTTGAAATTAACTACTAGTTCAATACTTAACATAATTCAATTATAAATATGATGATAGAATCCATATCTATCTTGTTAATAGGACTGGCACTATTATTAATAGGATCTAATATCTTAGTCACATCAACTGATAATGCTTCTAAGCGCCTTTCGATATCTGGTTTTTATGCAAGCTTCTTTATGATCGGTATAGCAACATCAGCACCTGAAATTTTTATATCAATTGAATCAGCTCTTCAAGATAAAACAATTTTGGCAATAGGAAATGTCCTTGGTTCCAATATCTCAAATATTGCTTTAGTATTTTGTGTTTCTCTTTTTTTTGTTAAAAAAAATTTGATAAGAGAGAATCTACCCATAAGGCCCTATGTGAGTATGATCTTATTATCTATTTCAGCTTTCGTATTAATGTTTTTTGATGAACTTCTAGATGCAAAAGACTCTTTAATATTGATTGTACTATTTATACTATGCGTTTATTATTTTCAAGCTCCAGAGGACAAAGAGCTTGCAGATAACAAAGGGGGACCTAGTTTATCAAATATAATTTTTTATCTGCTGCTAAGTTTAGGCATGTTAATATACGGATCAACCTTCTTCATAAATGGTGCAACTCAAATTGCAACTGCTCTAGGTGTAAGCGCGTATGTGATTGGTCTTACGCTAGCCGCTTTAGGGACAAGTTTACCTGAACTTGCTGCTAGTATTCAATCTGCTAGAAAAGGGAAAATCGACTTTATAGTTGGAAATATTATTGGTTCAAATCTCTTTAATATTGCAATAGCTATGTCGATTGCTGGGATTATCAGCGCTTCACATATAGAATCTGACGCTCTTTTAAGAGATATCTTTATGCTTGGATTGTCAACATTAGTTCTCTACCTTATTATTCAATCAAAAAGTATGTTTAGAACTGTATATTCAGTGGCATTAGTAATAACATACTTTTTATACTTAATATTAATTTTAAAATGATGATGAGAAATAAATCTAATATTAGCCTTGCGACAGAAATTATTAAAACTGAGATAACGGCCCTAACAAGAACTTTGAAAAGGATTGATTCGAGCTTTGATAGAGCATGTGAATTGATAAAAAAAAACTCAGGAAAAGTAGTTACAATAGGTCTTGGTAAGTCAGGATATATTGCTATGAAAATGGCTGCCACGTTAAGTAGTACTGGAACTCCGTCAATTTTTATACATGCTACAGAGGCTCTCCATGGTGACATGGGTGTCATTAATTCAAATGATGTAATTATATTCTACTCCAATTCAGGAGATACTGAAGAAATAGTAAAGCTTGTTCCTTTGCTGAAAGTTCTAAAATGTAAAATAATTTCAATCACGGGTAATAAAAAATCGCAGCTAGCTAAATATTCAGATTTAGTGCTTGATGCCTCTGTTACTAAAGAGGCCTGTCCAAATAACCTAGCCCCAACATCGAGTATTATGTGTGCACTTGCTATTTCAGATGCTTTAGCTTTGACAGTCTCATCAAAAAAGAATTTTACAATGAAAGATTTTGCTAAGACTCATCCAGAGGGTTCTCTTGGTAAAAGATTATTAAAAAATGTTCATGACATAATGATTAAGAGAAATATTCCTATAATAAATATAGATGCAAGCTTCTCTAAGCTTATCAATATGACTACAAAATATAATTTAGGAATCGCTTTAATTATAAATAAAGAAAAAAAATTAGTAGGAGTGATAACTGATGGCGATATAAAAAGAATAATGAATGATCATAAGAATAGCGATGAGATTCTAATCAAGAATGTAATGACAAGAAAGCCTTTACAAGTAAGTGGTGATATCCTTGCAGCTGAAGCATTATCAGTTCTCGAGAAAAATAATATCAGCGCATTGCCTGTAATAGATAAGTCGGTAATTAAAGGGATCATTACCATGCAAGATCTAATTAAATCTATTAACTAAAATGATTAACAAGTCAACATATACAAAATTAGCTGAGGAATTATATACAGATAAGCTTATTGATAAGGCTAGTAAAATAGAGTTGTTAGCGTTTGATGTAGATGGTGTTCTTACAGATGGCGGGTTATATATTGATCATAATGGAAACGAGAGTAAGAGATTTTACGCACAAGATGGACATGGAATAAAAATATTACAATCAATTGATATTGATATAATGATTATATCTGGTCGTTATTCGAAATGTGTAGAAGAAAGAGGAGAAGAACTTGGTATCCAAAGAATTATTCAAGGTAGCAGGGATAAACTAAAATCATTTCACGAACAAAAAATAAATCTACCAAAAGAAAAGTTATGTTATGTTGGTGATGATACCGTTGACGTTGAACTTCTACAATTTTGCGGGTTATCGGTAATTGTTCCAAATGCTAATCCAATACTAAATCTATTAAATTTTGACTGGGTAACTCCTAGACAAGGAGGAAATGGGGCAATTCGAGATATCTGTGATTTAATATACTTTTCTAAAATAATTAATGCTTAGTAAAATTAAAGTACGGCTAATCTTCTTTATATATCTTCTTTCAAGTACAACTGTTTTTGGGAATTCGTCAGAAAGTAATGTTTTGATCAAAAATCAATTATATAATTTTTCTACGATAAAAAATAACAAAGATATGGACATTGATTGGGAACTTAAAGGAAGCATGTTGACAAAATACAGCAATAATATAACTCTAATCGAAAAACCATTTCTCAATATATATAAGACTACATCTACAGTTGACATTAAATCTGATACTGCCATAGATCCATCAGGTAGTATGGAAGAAATATATTTAAAAAATAATGTATTTATTAACAGAGAATATCTTCTAGATGGTATTTCAATGAAGATGTATACATCTTATGCAATTTTCTATGTATCAAAAAATTTATTTGAAACTGATCGTGATGTTACAATCATTACTTCTGATTCCACAACGACTGGTTCAGGTTTATCTGCTAACATGGATACTGGCATTATAAGAATTTTAAGTAATGCTAAAAGAATAATAAGAGATAATGATAAGTCTAGAATAATTGAAGGTAATCAAATGATTTATGATGCTAATAAAGAGAAATGGACAGTCAAAGACGTAGCTGCAAATGATTTAAAAAAAATAATTACGAAAAAAGTTACTACAACATTTTACATTAAATAATATGTCTATTCTTAAATGCAATAATCTTGAAAAGAATTATAATACAAAAAAAGTTGTTCAAGATATATCTTTAGAGGTTGCTTCTGGTGAAGTTATTGGCTTGCTTGGTCCTAATGGAGCTGGTAAGACAACAACTTTTTACATGATAGTAGGCCTTATAAAATCTGACTTGGGCTCTATAATAATTGATGAAGTAGATATTACCTTGGTGCCAATTCATAAAAGATTTGAATATGGAATTAGTTATTTACCTCAAGAACCTTCTATCTTCCGTAACATGACAGCACTTGATAATATTAAGGCAATATTAGAAACAGACAAAAAATTGAGTAAACAGAAAAAGAAAGATATTCTTGATGAACTAATTATTAGGTTTGACCTTAAAAATTTCTTGAATACCCAAGGTATGCAGCTTTCAGGTGGCGAAAGGAGAAGAGTTGAAATTGCCAGAGCATTAGCCTTAAGACCTAAGTTCCTACTTTTAGATGAGCCCTTTGCAGGAATTGATCCTCTTTCCGTAATAGATATTCAAGAAATAATTAAAGAACTGTCACTAGATAATATAGGTATCTTAATCACAGATCATAATGTTAGAGAAACCTTAAAAATATGTGATAAATCCTATGTAGTAAATACTGGACAAGTACTTGCCTCAGGTAAAACAAAAGATTTGATTAAAAATGAGACTGTCAAAAAGGTATATCTAGGTCAAAAATTCAAACTATGAATAAACTTAAACAATCTACTCAACTAAAACAAAAAAAAGTCTTGTCACACCAGACAAGACAAGCAATTAATATTTTACAACTAAACTCTCTTGACCTACACAAAGAAATAGAAAATATTATTCTTGAGAATCCTTTTCTTGAAAAAGAAATAGATATGGAACCTAGTTATAACTTAGAACATTCTGTAAGATCTAATAATGCTGATATTGAGGATATATTAAGCTATCACCATGACTCAGATAATTTAAGAGAATATTTATATAAACAGCTTGATACGTCTTCATTTTCTGAAGAAGAAAAAAAAGTAGCTTTAATAATAATTGATTGTGTCGATGATAACGGCTATCTAACTGAAGATCTAAGAGAGATATTCATACAAGCTAACAGAATAAGTGAAGTATCTTTTCAAGATATATTCTATATACTTCATACCCTTCAAAGATTTGATCCTATTGGTACCTGTGCTATTGACCTATGTGACTCGTTAAATATTCAGCTAGATCATTACCATAAAGAATCAAATTATTATGATGATGCAAAACATATACTGGATACTCTTAAAGGAGTAGATATTAACGAAAAGTTAAATTTTGATAGAATAGTCAAATTAATAAATAATAACGAAATTTCCAATGAAAAAACTCTAGCTCTTTTAAAGAGACTTAATCCAAAACCAGGATTAATAATCTCTAAAAAGCTTAATACTTATCATATCTATCCTGATGTAATAATATTTAAAAGAAATAATCAGTGGATAGTTGAATCAACAAAGAATACTCCTGTGCTCACTATGAATAGGGAATATATTTCATTGATGAGAGATAGTAAAATTAAGTCAGATAAAGATTATTTAGAAAAAAACTATAATCAAGCAAAATTTATTATTAAATCTATCAGCAATAGAAACATTACCATACTTAATGTATGTAATGAGATATTTAAAAGGCAGTCAAGATTTTTAAATGATGGTGATATTGGAATAGTCCCAATGACCTTAAAAGAAATATCTAATTCTTTAGATATACATGAATCTACAGTATCAAGGGCTACCAATAATAAATATGTACAAACTCCTAGAGGAGTATATGAACTTAAGTATTTCTTTTCGTCAGAATTAAGCACTGATACTGGTAAAATGGTATCTTCGAAAGCGATAATGAAAATGATTGACGAAATCATAAAAAATGAGGATAAAATGAAGCCTTCAAGCGATAGTCAAATTTCAAAATACTTCGAAGATCAGGGAATTTCTGTGGCCAGAAGGACAGTGACGAAATATAGAGAGAGATTAAATATAGAAAAATCAACAGAAAGAAGAGTTAAGAATTGAAATGATAAATATTAAACTAGATGACTCTCAAATAAGCATAAATGATGACTGTAGAACTAAAAAAAGTATATTACAAAGATTGTCTTTATTATTAAGTAAGTCTTCTGGGATTAGTACTGACGAGATATTTGCTGGTTTATACGAAAGAGAAAAATTAGGATCTACATCAGTTGGCAATGGCGTAGCTATACCTCATGCAAGAATTAAAGGCATTAATCATCCATTTGTTTCAGTAATTATACTAGATAACCCAATTGACTTTGATAATATTGATAGCCTTGATGTAGATATTGTTGTTTGTTTAATTGTGCCTACTGAAGAGACAGAAAATCATCTTACTCTGTTGGCATGTTTAAGCGAGATCCTTGATAAAATATCAAATAGGAAAAAGCTGCGAAGCGCCAGAAATAGTGAAGAAATATTAAATTGTTTGGAATCAACTGACTTGATATTTATATAGATGAACGTAGGTATATTGATAATTACCCATAGTGATATTGGAAAGCAAATGCTGCTTACTGCGACTTCTGTATATGGAAATAATCCTTTTCGCGTTGAGTTATTATCGGTTGATAATTTTGATCAACCTAATGATGTAATCCAACTAGGTCAAAAATATGTCAATTTTTTAGATAAAGGAAAGGGAGTTTTAGTTTTAACAGATATAATTGGAACTACTCCATCTAATATTGCTAAATCTATTAAACATCAGAAGATTAGAGTTGTAGCAGGATTGAATTTATCAATGATTTTAAATGTTTTTAACTACCCTAAATATTCCCTTGAAAATCTTGCTGAAAAAGCAATCGAGGGAGGTATTGACGGTATCATGAATCTATAGAAATATGATTACTAAAGATTTACAAGTATTAAACAAACTTGGGCTTCATGCAAGAGCAGCTGCAAAATTGGTTTTCATAGCAAATAAATTCGTATCTGACATTACTCTTGTAAAAGATGACAAACAGGCAGATGCTAGAAGTATAATGAAAATACTTATGCTGTCTGCTTCAAGAGACTCTATTATAAATATCACTGTTGAAGGTAATGATGAAATTCAAGCAATGATTTCTATAGAAAAACTATTTCAAAATAAATTTGATGAAGATTTATGAGCATAATTATTAAAGGGTTAAGTGTATCCACAGGCATATGCATAGGAAAAGCAATTTTAATTAGTAAAGATGATATTAACTATGCGCCGTCTTTTATCAAAAAATCTCAAGTAAAAATTGAAACTAAAAGATTTCTAAAATCGCTAGCTAGTATCAAGGAAGAGTACAAGAAGTCTAAAGAAAAAATTAAAGATAATTTGCCAATGGCTAAACTTATGGATACGCAATTGTTCTTTATTGAAGATCAAGATTTCCAGGCACATATTATTGAAATGATTGAAAATAATTTGTATACAGCAAATTGGGCAATTGCAATCGAATATAAGAGTATTAAAAAATCTTTTGATGATATTAAAGATAAATATATAAAGGAAAGATTAATAGATATAAAACAAATGGTAATAAGCTTACTAGATCTTCTACACTCGGATAAAAAAGAGGACATATATAGTAAGATTAGTTTAGAAAATAAGGTTGTTGTTACTGATGAAATAACACCAAAAGATGTTATTGATATTTATCAAAAGCAAGGTTCGGGCGTAATAACATCCCATGGTAGTAAATCGTCTCATACTGCAATATTAAGTAAAAGTCTTTCTTTACCAATGATAGTTAAAGCAGAATCATCAAAAGAAATAATTCATAATAATGATGATATTATTATGGATTTAGATAACGAAATTATTATTGTCAATCCAGACCAATTTGAACTTGAATATTTTGAAGGTATTCAATCACACAGATATTCATTACAAAAAAATTTAAGGAAAGTTTTAAAGAAAAAGTCACTTACTGATGATGGAATAAAAATAAATATTATGTCTAATTTAGAATTATCAGACGAAGTAAAGTTTTTAAATAGTGATTGTGATGGAATAGGATTATATCGAACTGAATATTTATATATGAATAGAAGTGATCTTCCATCAGAAAAAGAACAAATGTCTGTTTATACGAAAGTTTTCAAAGCAATGAAAAATAAGCCGGTCACACTAAGAACACTAGACATTGGTTCAGACAAAGAAGTATCTGAAAACATAAAAGTTGGAGATATAGCCAAAAACCCTGCACTTGGACTCAGAGGAATAAGATATAGTCTTGCTGAAAAAAATATATTTCAGACCCAAATCAAAGCTATGTTGAGAGCTGGATATAATAATTCATTAAGGATATTGATACCCATGATCACATCCCTCAATGAAATTATCAAAACAAAAGAATTAATAAATAATGCAAAATTAGAATTGAAAAAAGAAAGAAAGAAATTCACAAATAAATATGAACTTGGAATTATGATTGAAGTTCCTGCATGTGCATTACAAGCTGATGAGCTAGCTAAACATGTAGATTTCATGTCTATTGGTACAAATGATTTGATTCAATATACGCTTGCAATAGATCGAATTGATGATGAAGTATCGAGTCTATATGATCCTACTAATCCAGCAGTATTGTCTTTAATAAAAAAAGTTATTGAATCATGTAATAAATCTAGTATAGATGTAACTGTTTGCGGTGAAATGGCAGGAGAAAAATCATATACAAAGTTACTTCTAGGTCTTGGATTAGAATCTTTTAGTATGCATCCTCAAGCAATACCTGAGGTAAAAGATATTATCCTAAATAGTAATATTAATAAAATTAAGAAGAAAGTTAATGCAATTTTAAAATCTAATGATAGATTACTAAGAGAAAAGTTAATAAGTAATCTTTAGTCTTAGTCAGATAACAAAAATTCAATTAAAGCCATACTACTATAAAGTCTATTATGAGCTTGTTGCCAAACAGCGCTAAAATCTGAATCAAGGATGATATCGTCAATCTCCTCACCTCTATGCGCAGGTAAACAATGTAAAAATATTGCATCTTTTTTAGCTTTTGACATTAAATTCATATTTACTTGGTAACTTTTGAATATTTTTTTTCTTTCTTCATTTTCTTGTTCATCACCCATACTTGTCCATACATCCGTAGTTACTATGTCAGCATTATTAGCAGCAGTACCAGGGATGTCACATAATTCGACATTATCACCAAATTTTTCAAGAGTATACGAATCAGGTTCATAACCGTTTGGCGTTGATATATTGAGTTTAAAGTTTAATAACTTGGATGCATTGATATAAGAGTTACACATGTTGTTGCCATCTCCAATCCATGCAATTGTCATCTTGGAAAAATCATTTCCTTTTGTCTCTGCTACTGTCTGCATATCAGCTAGTAACTGACAGGGATGAAAAAGGTTACATAAACCATTAATTACAGGAACTGAGGAAAATTTTGCAAGTTTCTTAATTTCATCATGAGTATTCGTTCTCATCATAATTAAATCGACCATACCTGAAAGCACTTGAGCAGTGTCAGAAATATCCTCACCTCTTTTTAATTGAGAGGAATCTTCGGATAAAAATATTGCATGTCCGCCCAACTTATACATTGCAGTTTCAAATGATACTCTCGTCCTAGTAGAATTTTTCTTGAATATCATTGCTAATGTCTTATTCAAGAATGGTCTAGGTATTTTATTTAATTTATCTAGTTCTTTAAAATCAATTGCTCTTTGAATAATCTTCAAGAATTCTTGAGTATTTATATCTATTAAAGATTTGAAATCTCTTTTATTCATAATTTTCTTTGATTAGCTGTTCAATAATATCAACAATATTCAAAATATGTTGCTCTTCACATATTAGAGGAGGAAGTAATCTGATTATTCTATCTTTGGTTACATTCAATACTAAACCTTTTTCTAATGCTTTCACAACTAGTTCCGTGCAGTTGCAATCTAGTTCTATACCAATCATCATTCCATAGATCCTAATATCTGATACAGCTTTAAGATCTTTTATTTTTGAATGTACAGCATTTTTCATCGTTGAAGTTATTGCTCTCACATGATTGCATATGTGTTCATCTCTCATAATATCCAGAATACATAAACCGACAGATGTAGATAAATAATTTCCTCCAAATGTTGAGCCATGCATACCTGCGCTTAATACTTTGGCTGCATCTCCTCTAGCTAGACAAGCTCCTATCGGAACACCATTTCCAAGTGCTTTTGCTACCATGACAACATCAGGTAATACATTAAAATGTTGATAACTAAACCATTTCCCTGTTCTACAAAAACCAGATTGAACTTCATCAGCCATAAGGAGTATTTTGTTAGCTATGCACATATCACTGAGTTCTTTCATATAATCATCACTACAAGAAATGATACCCCCTTCACCTTGAATAGGTTCCAATAGAATTGCAGCAATATCTTTATGTGATGTTAGGACCTCTTTGAGCTCATTAATATCATTAAACTTTACTCTTACGAGCCCTTCTAAAACAGGTCCAAATGCTAGATGAGAAGCTTCGTTAGATGTTACGCTCATTGCTCCCATTGTCCTGCCATGGAAACTATTTGACATTACAACTATCTTTGGATTTTCATAACCTCTGTCGTGGCCATACTTTCTTGCTATTTTTAATGCTGCTTCAACGGCCTCAGCACCTGAGTTACAAAAAAAGGAATTTTCCATTCCTGTGAGTTGGCATAGTCTTTTTGCTAACTTCTCTTGGCTATCAATTTGAAATGCATTTGATGTGTGTATTAATTCTTGAGATTGTTTTTTTATAGCTTCAGTAATTTTTGGATTAGAGTGCCCCAGACTTGTAACCGCTAATCCACACAATGCATCTAGATATTTTTTCCCTTTATTATCGTAAAGATAAACTCCCTCTCCTTTTACAAAGGAAACAGGTTTTCTGTTATAGGTTGGCATTATATTACTTTTCATATTCATCATTTTCGCATGAAAAATGTATTCTATATTAAATTATCAAGAATACTAGATATAGCTGATAATTCACTTAAGATGCACATTAATGTGTATTTTTGGTGCAATTTCCCTTATTATAGTCATGTTAACGTTAAACAATAGGGGAAAACATGAAAAAACTATTAAGTTTAGTACTACTTATGGGCCTTTCATCTTTATCTTATGCTGGCGGTCAAGCAATGAGTGGTGGTGAACATAACCATGCTTCTTCAGCTAAGGCATCTTCCGGAGTTCATTTCTATGGAAGATTATACATAGGATATGATAAAACATCGGGATCAGTTCAAAGATTAGATGATGGTGGCGGTAAAAGTAGATTGGGTCTTAAAATTAAATCTGGAAATATCGTCGGAAACTTAGAATATAAATTCGATATCGGTGATGGTACAAGTGGTGCAGGTAATAACTGTGGAACTAATAATGCAAATGGCTGTCAAACATTTGATATGCATATAGGTAATCTTGGCTTTATGACACCTTTAGGTTACATAGGTGCTGGTACATTTGAAGCTCCATATAAAACAATGGGGCAATTTGATACCAATATGGATACTGCTATCGCATTAAACTCTCATGGTGGATTTAGTCAAGGACAAGGCGGTATAGCTGGCAACTTCGAAGGTGCTATGGCTTATCATGCAATGATGGGCCCGATAGAACTTGGGTTTATGTATGCAGCGACAGATAATACAGCTAATGACAATACAAATACAGACAGAGGAGACTATTCTCTTGGTATTACTTTTAAAGACATGGTCATGAGTGGTTTAACATTTGGATATGCAACATATAATGATAATGAAGTCTCTGGGGGCGATAGTGAGAGTAATGATAAATTCTTTGCTTCTTATAAAGTAATGCCAAATATGGGCGTATTTGCATCTCTTGAAGATCTTGAAGTGGCAAATACTTTCGTAGCATCAAGTAATACTAATGGTCAAATAGAAACCTTTGGTATTCACTACGCTATAGGCTCAACTGATTTACAACTTGTTGCTGCCGAAGGCGACTCAGAGGGAGCAGCTAATCAAGATTATAATACACGTAGTATCTCTGCGAAGATTAATCTAAGTAAACACTCAGATATTACAATTGGTTATACTAAACAAGATTTTGATCAAGATGGAACTGATATAAGTACTTCTGGATTTGGTCTAACACATAAGTTTTAATTTAGTTCAGTATTATGAGAAATTAACCTAACCTGTTAAACAGGTTAGGTTTTTTTTGATCAAGCAATAAATGTTATTAAGGATGCTAATGATACTAGACCTGGATGATGTGCTCCTCCCATAAACAAGAGCATTGGTATGCTCAGTGCAGTATTAGTTCTCGAAGCAAGTAAAGCTGTTTTCTTTGCTTTTGCAATTTCATCTGCTGTCGCATCCACTAAACCTAGTACTTTTTGTTGATTTGGCCAAATAAGTACCCACACATTAAATAACATGATTGTTCCTAGCCATGCACCAGCACCGATTACTGAGCTGTAGCCTCCTGCAAATGTGAATGCATCTACGAATTGACCATGGTGCCCTAGGTAAGCTGCTCCTGTTACCCATGTTACTACCGCGCCCCATCTGAACCATAACAAAGCTAAAGGTGCTACGTATTTTCCTATTGCTGCAGGTCCGGGCTCCTTATCTGCAGTTGCCTTAGCCATTGCTGGAACTTGTACAAAATTAAAATAGTACAAAAGACCTATCCATGTGACCCCTGATAGATAATGTAACCATCTAATATAGCCTTCTGCTTCGATAGGAATAGCTCCGTCTGTCAGTATCATTATAAATACTACCGCTAGTAGAAAACCTGAAATTATAGTACCTTTTATTGATAATAAAGGATTCATATATATGCCTCATTTGTTGATTGAAATTATGTTTAATAATAAATGAAGTAGTATATTTAATCTACAGGAGATGCAACTCAATTATGTGTGGAATTTGTGGTGAATTCAAATTTAATGGAAAATCCTTTAATGATGTAAAGTTGACTAATCTAATGAGCTCAATCTCAAATAGAGGAAGAGACTCAAAAGGAACATTCAAAAACACAGATATATTTCTTGGTCATCATAGATTATCGATTATTGATACTTCAGATAAGTCTAATCAGCCTATGGTCGTAGAAAATTATGTGATCGTGTTCAATGGCATTATCTATAACTATAAGGATATCAGGGAGAAACTAATTGCTAAGGGGCATATCTTTAAATCAACAGGTGATACTGAAGTTGTAATTAGATCATATATTGAGTATGGGGATAAATGTGTAGACCATTATGATGGTGTTTTTTCCTTTTGCATATACAACTTAACTAAGAAGAATATTTTTTTAGCGAGGGATAGAATAGGTATAAAGCCTCTCTATTATTCTATAAATAATAGTGAGTTAGTATTCTCGTCATCTATGAAAGGTATTTTAAGTAGTAAAAGTAAGATTGAAATAAATCCAATCGCCCTGAACTATCAGTTTACGATTCATTCTATGGTACCTGCTCCACATACAATTATTGACGGCATAAAAAAATTGGAACCAGGACATACTCTTAATGTAACTAAATCAGGCGAGACTCACCTTCATAAATATTTTGATGTCAATAATGTCGAACTAAAAAAATATACTGATGATGAAATTATCAATAATATTGATGTTCTTCTGAATAGTGCTGTAGAAAAAAGATTAAATATTGCAGATGTTCCAGTTGGAATATTGTTATCAGGAGGACTAGACTCAAGTCTAATTACTGCAATTTCAAAAAAGTATAAGGAAGAATTAAATACTTACTCAATTGGGTTTAATACGATAAATAATGAGATTGGTAATGAATTTTATTATTCAGATTTAATAGCGGATGATTTTAAAACGTCACATAATAAATATAATATATCCAATGATGATTTATATCATAATCTAGACACAGTTATATCTAATATGAGTGAGCCTATGGTCAGTCAGGATTCATCAGCTTTTTTCTTGTTAGCAAAGAATGTTTCATTGTCAAACAAGGTTGTATTAAGTGGTCAAGGAGCAGATGAGGTATTCGGAGGTTATTTTTGGTATGAACAAATAATGAGAGATCAAGGCAGAAATGATACAGAGATATTATCTAAGTATTATTTCGATAGGACATTTGAAAATTATTGTAATGCAATAAATAAAAAATATATAAGTACTAATAATGTATTCAATGAGATCAATAATAAATTTAAAGAAATGGACCAAGACTTACCTGTACTTGATAAAGTATTAAGATTAGAGCTGTCTACACTCATAATAGATGATCCTGTTAAAAGGGTTGATAATATGACTATGTCTCATGCATTAGAGGCAAGAGTGCCTTTCCTAGATATAGATTTAATTAAATTTATGTTATCTGTAAAAAGCGAAAATAAAATAAATAAAATAAATAAATATTATTTAAAAAAACTATCAGAGAAGTACCTTAAAAATGAAGTAATTTATAGAGATAAGTTCTATTTTCCAGTACCTCCACTCAAGATAATTAAAAACAGATTTTATGATTATTGTAAGAATATTCTGTGTAGTGATGCTGCTTTAGAAAGAAATATCTATAATAGAAAATATATTGATAAATTAATCGCAAGTCCTAATGATAATTTTACAAAATTAAATGGTAATGAGCTTTGGCACTTTACCCTACTAGAAAGGTGGTTACAACTTAACGTTGATGTATGATCATTCTAGTTATATAATTCAATAAAGGAGATAGTATGTCAGCATTAGAAAGAATTAAAAAACAAGTAGAAGAGAGTCCAGTAATAATCTATATGAAAGGTACACCTCAAATGCCAATGTGTGGATTTTCATCCAGGACAGTTGAAGCCCTGAAAAGTTGTGGTAAAGAATTTTCGTATGTTAATGTAATTTTGGATTCAGAAATCATGCAAGAACTTCCAAACTTTGCTGACTGGCCAACTTTCCCTCAGCTTTATATTAAAGGTGAACTGATAGGTGGTTGTGATATAACTTTAGATTTACATAAATCAGGTGAACTACAGAAGATGATTGACGAGGCTGTGGCCTAGTCAACTGGACTGTTTATTGCGTGTATAATACCCCAATAGTCAAAAAGATTTATCTTGGAGATTGATTGTACGTTTAATTTTGCGTAAGCATTAAATTCTGAGAATGGAAAATACGGCCTCCAACCTAAGTACTTACTTATTGGCATTAAACCTTTTTCTAGGACTTTTATTAATGCATTATCAGTATCAAAACTAAAGTGGTTTACTAGGTAAATATCTCCGTTGGGTTTGCATACTCTTTTCATTTCTTTGATTAATAAATCAGGATTTTGCGTAACTGATACGACATACATTCCTACAACTTTATCAAATGAATTATCTTCAAATTTAAGTTGCTCACCGTTCATCATAACTACGCTTTTATTTTTAAGGCGATTTGATTCAATGTGATTTCTAGCTTTATCTAACATATCAGGTGATATATCTATACCTATTACAGCTGTTTCATCGGGATAGTAGCTATACGATGTTCCTGTTCCAATTCCTATCTCTAGCACTTTATCTGTTGGTGTGCATTCCATCATGCTAACAAGTTTTTTCTGCCCAGGTTTGAAAACTTTACCGAATGTATAGTCATAAAAACTAGACACTCTTTTATATGATTTAATTATAGACTTATCGTCCAATATGCTATCCTTTAATAAATATTTAACGTCAATTGTACCACTTTATGAATGGATTATTCAAAACTTTCACAGATATAATGCTTTTTAAAAAAGGGCCTCAAGACTTACCTTCTAGTCAAAGCCTCCTAAATTTATTTATAATAGCGAATATTCTTATTAGCTTTATACCCAATGATGTTAACTACAATATGGGCATAGCAGTTATCACATCACTTATTTATATAGGAGCTAGCCTCTTTTTTATCCAAACAATATTAAGCATTAAAGAAAACATGACTTCCAGCACTGGTTACAGGGTGCGCTATATTCAATCAGCTACATCTATACTGGGAATTCATGCAATTATTGGTTTTATAACAAGCATAATTTTCTACTTAAGCAGTAATTCTGACTCTGTAATTTTTATTATACTTTTAGCAACGATCTATTCATGGCTGATCTATGGTTATATATTTAAGAATGCCCTTGATTGTACGACATTCATGGGCCTATCAATATCATTTCTCTATAGCATGATAATAGGGTTCATGCTTATTATCGTTCTTTCCTTTTTTATATGAAAATACATATTCTAGGTATCGCTGGAACATTCATGTCAGGTATAGCTATTTTGGCAAAACAAAAAGGTCATGATGTTACAGGATCTGATCTTGCTAATTATGATCCAATAAAATCAGTTTTAGAAAAAAATAATATAAATGTGATTATTGGCCATAAAATCAAAGATGTAAAAAATAAGGATTTAATAATCATAGGTAATGTAATGTCGAGAGGTAATCCTGTTGTTGAATACATTTTAAAAAATAAAATTAGTTTTACATCTGGACCTAAATGGCTTTATGAAAATATTTTAAAAGATAAAAAAGTCATCGCAGTGAGTGGCACACATGGTAAAACGACGACTACATCTATGATTGTACATATAATGAATAAAAATAAGTTAAATCCAAGTTATCTAATAGGTGGTGATCCTGTAGGTGATACTCCTTCAGTTAAACTTACCAAATCAGAATACTTTGTGATTGAAGCTGATGAATATGATACGGCATTTTTTGATAAGCAGTCTAAATTCATGCATTATAGTCCTCATATTTTATTAATTAATAATATTGAATTTGATCATGCTGATATTTTTCGAGATATTGGAGATATCATTAAAACATTTCATAATCTAATTAGGCTTATACCACCTGACGGTAAAATTATTATAAATAAAAATAATCCCAACATAAAAAATCTTATAAAAATTGGTTGCTGGTCTAAAATCATAACAATAGATGAGAAAAAAACGAATGGAGATTTAAATCTTATTAAAGGTAAAAATTATACTCTTTCAGTAAAGAATAATAGATACAAATTGCCTGATCATATGATTGGACAGCATAATTACTTAAATGCTATAGCGGCGATAGCAGTAGGTTGTCAATTAAAAATTAATATTAATAAACAAATTAATAGTTTAGAAACATTTCGAGGTGTTCAAAAAAGAATGGAATATATCGGACAAGTCAATGGAACAAAAATATACGATGACTTTGCACATCATCCCACAGCGATAAAATCATCCATAGAAGGAATAATGAGTAAGCATAGAAATCAAAAATTATTGACGATATTTTTACCGAACTCTAATTCGATGAATCTAGGCACTCATGATACTAAGTTGTTGTCTTCGTTGAATAAATCTAGAGATGTATTAATTGTAACTAAATCTAAGAGGTTAAAAAAGCTTCTAGAAAATAACATTAAAATAAGTGTTATTGAATCTCAGTCACAAATAGGCCACTATCTTCAAAACAATAATGAATACGATACTATATTAATACTATCTAATAAAAGTACAAAAGATATAATCAGATCCATAAGAAATGAATAAAACAAATAAAAATGAGCTTTCAAAAAAAGTTGACTAGTGATCAATTTAATATCACTCAAAACAAAGGTACAGAGCCACCTTTTACAGGCAAATATTTAAATAACAAGCAAGCTGGAAGGTATAAATGTATTTGTTGTGGAACTGAACTTTTTTCATCAGAACATAAATATGATTCACATTCAGGCTGGCCTAGTTTTTTTGACGTAAGTAATAATAAAAACGTATTGTTAGTAACCGATAAATCTCATGGAATGATAAGAACCGAAGTTGTATGCAGTAATTGCCATGCTCACTTAGGGCATGTTTTTGATGATGGACCAGCTCCTACAAACAAAAGATACTGTATAAACTCAGCTGCTTTGAAATTTATCAATGAATAATCTAAAAAATATTCCTATCTTCCCTCTAAAAAGCATAATACTTCCGGGTGGTCAATTCCCACTGAGAATATTTGAAAGAAGATACTTAGATATGATAAAAAACTCCCTGAAAAATAATTCTGGTTTTGTAATTGCATTAACAAAAAAAGATGCAGACTATATATCATCAGTTCATGATTATGCATGTTATGTAGAAATAGTTGATTGGTCACAATTAGATGGAGGATTGCTTGGTATAACTGTTGAAGGGAAAAAAATAGTAATGTTAAGTAATTGCGAACTTAATGAGGGAAACCTATTAATGGGTCATGCAAAAGAAATTGAATCTAGTATTGACCACCTAATACCTGCTAAATATCAAATTTTATCTAGGTTCTATAGAAAGATATATCCTGAAATCAAAGCTTATATATTTCACAGTCAATCAAAATATAATGATGCTAATTGGGTAGGTTTCAGGTTGATAGAGTGTCTTCCTATACAAATATGCGATAAAGCAGATTTAATTGCAACTAATGAGCCACTTGATAGGCTAGAAAAAATATTACATATTGTTAAAAGAATTTATCCTAAGGAGCTTAATCTTCTAGATTAAGTTGTAGTAGCACCTGTATTAGCTTGACTTACAAGTCGAGCATACTTTGTAAGCGCACCATTAGTATGTTTAACATTTTTATTTTTTAACTTTTTAAGCCTTAGTGAAATTTCTGTTTTAGATGTCAATAGATTGATCTCTTTTTTTACAGCGCAAATCTCAATTTCGTCGCCATTTTTTATTAAAGCTAATCGTCCGCCTATAGCAGCTTCCGGGGCAATATGCCCGACCACAAAACCATGGCTACCACCAGAAAACCTCCCATCAGTGATTAACGCCACATGATCACCGAGCCCTTGACCCATTATAGCTGATGTAGGTGATAGCATTTCTCTCATCCCAGGGCCTCCAACTGGTCCCTCATTTCTAATAACAATTACAGTGCCTTTGGATATTTTTCCACTCAGAATTGTTTTCAAACACTGCTCTTCAGACTCAAATACTTTCGCCTTGCCTTTGAAATATGTGCCCTCTTTACCTGATATTTTTGCTACGGCACCGTCAGGAGCAATATTTCCTCTCAAAATTATTAAATGTCCATCTTTTTTAACTGGAGAAGTCAAAGGCATAATTATCTTTTGTTTGGACGGATATGGTTTAATATTTTTTAGATTCTGGGCAAGAGTTTTTCCAGAAACAGTTAAACAGTCTCCATGCATCAGTTTTTTATTCACTAGAGTTTTCATCAGTGGAGCTACGCCTCCTATGCTTACTAATTCTGCCATAGAATATTTCCCACTTGGTTTTAGATCTGCAAGAACAGGTGTTTTTTTACCAATTCTTTCAAAGTCTCTTAGAGATAGATTTAATTTAGCTTCTTTTGCAATAGCAAGAAGGTGTAAAACAGCATTAGTAGAACCGCCAAGTGCCATAACAATCGTGATTGCATTCTCTAATGATTTCTTTGTAACTATATCTCTTGGTTTTAGATCTTTTTTAATACAGCTCATAAGAGCTATGGAAGCATTCTTAGTATCTGTAGATTTTGATCTTGAAATTGCTGTTTGTGCAGAACTATTAGTTAATGAAAGGCCCATAGCTTCTATAGCACATGCCATAGTGTTTGCAGTATACATGCCCCCACAAGACCCTGGGCCTGGAATAGCTTTTTTTTCTATTTGCATAAGTTCTTTATCATCCATATCACCATTTGCATTTTTACCGACAGCTTCGAAGACAGAAACGATATCAATTTTTTTATTGCGATATGTACCTGGAAGTATTGTGCCGCCATAGACGAATACTGATGGTCGATTTAATCTAAGCATGGCCATGACACAAGCTGGCATGTTTTTGTCGCAGCCTCCAAAACTTATGAAGCCATCAAGGCCTTCACCCGCCACAACAGCCTCGATGGAATCTGATATAATTTCCCTAGATACAAGTGAATATCTCATCCCATCTGAACCCATTGAGATACCATCTGAAATTGTTATTGTATTAAAGTTTACAGCTTTTCCGCCATTAGAATCAATCGCTTTGGTTGCAACCTTAGCTAGATCATTTATATGCATATTACATGGAGTAACCATGCTCCAAGTAGAGGCAATACCGACCTGTGGTTTTAAAAAATCTTTATCATTAAAACCTACCGCTCTAAGCATTGATCTACTCGGAGCTCTGTCTTTCCCATCAACAAGTTTTGAAGAGTATTTTCTCATATTTTATTGTACCAGTTTACCGAATATTTGATATCTCCAACCCTTCATAAATCTAGCCTCGCTATTAGTGTTAGTGAAAATTTCTAAATCTCTTTTAGTCGCTATTATAGTAGAATCAATATTAAATTCATCTGATACATAACCTAATAATTCATTACATTTCTTCTCAATATCTTTTTTTGGAGATAAGTTTTTATTTTTTATTACTTTTTTCAAGGATAAAATTTTCATGAGCTTACTCATTTCACTATCTGTAAGTTGTTGCTTAATATTATTTACGACATCCATCGTTTTTTTATCATTTTTTAACATAAGCTTAGTTGCTGAGGAATCACTAAAAATCCATCTTTTTGGGATATCATACTTTATTGCTAGCTCCTCTCTCCAACATGCAATATTTTTTAACAATGCAAGCTCTTGAGTAGAGAAGTGAAGCGGGTAATTTATTTTTTTCCATGCTTCATTAGGCTCAATAATAATATTAGATTTTTTAAGTTCATTTAATTGCTCCTCTTCAAACCATGAAAATCTGTCTAACGCTTTCAATCTTTTTATAAGCAAACTTTTTATTTCAATTAAGTATCTTACATCATCAGCTGCATACTCTACTTTTTTAGGACTCAATGGTCTTTCTAGCCAATTAGTTCTCCAAGAACCTTCTTTAATATCACATTCACATAAGTTTTTAACTAGTGTTGAATAACCAACATTGGAATTTTCAGATATAAAATTTGAAGCTATCTGTGTGTCAAAAATATTAACTGGATAAGTGTTGGTATAGCTGTATAAGGCTTCTATATCTTGTTTTGAGGAGTGAATTATTTTAGTTAGGTTGGAGCTGCTAATAATATTACTGACCAAGTCTCTTCGATGGATTGAAATTGGATCTATTAAATAAATCTCTCCATTTGGTAATGATACTTGTATCAAAGCCAATATTGGGCGATAGGTAGATTCTCTTATGAATTCGGTATCGAGACCAATTTCATTAACATCCTTCAATTTAGATGCAAGATTTAGCAGTTTTTTATCTGAATCAACTAGAAAGTTTGTCATAATATTTAAGAGAACTTGATAATAACATATGTTCTGTAATGATACTCTAATGATGAATAAATATATTCTAAAAAAGTCAACTTATATAGAATCAGAAAATTGTGATGATCGATCACCTGACATTATTGTAGATACCATCATAATTCATTGCATAAGCCTTCCAGAAAAAGAATATGATAATGACTATGTAATATCATTTTTTACTAATAAACTTAATTTTAATGCCCATGAAAGCTTCACAGATTTAGAAGATTTGAAAGTATCATCCCACTTATTTATCAGACGATCAGGTGAGGTAATTCAATTTGTTCCATTTAATAAAAAGGCATGGCATGCGGGTAAATCAAGATATAAAGAAAGAGAAAACTTTAACGAGTTCTCAATAGGTATTGAGCTTGAGGGTTCTGTTGATGATGTTTATACAGATAATCAATATGATAGACTGAAGATTGTGATTCAAGAATTAAAAGAATTATATCCATCAATACAAGATAGTAATATACTCAGACATAGTGATATAGCACCCGATCGAAAAAATGATCCTGGTGAGCATTTTTCTTTGGATAGGATTAAATAATATGTCTACTATGTTAATAATAATAATCGTACTTATATTTGAATATTTCTATGATGATATTAAGAAATTCAGACAAAATGAAATAATTTTTAAATCTTATCATTCATTTCAAAAATTATCAGGTAAAAGTGATTATGTAATTAATAAAATACACCTTATATTTGTGACATCTGTCTTACTCATTGGCATGATAATACTGACAATTTCATCATATATTTCTTCATTACTTTATTTTGTAATATCTTTGATTATGCTTTCATATACTTTGAGAACAAATCAATATAATAAAGATATTGAAGAGCTTAAAATTAAACTAGAATTTAAAAAAGATAATATTGATAAGAATTTGTTATTTAATATATGTCCTAACCTAAAACAGACACGTGTAAAAACCAATTTAAATAATCTTGTTATAAAGAACCTCTTTTTTAACTCAAGTAGAAACACATTTAGCATATTATTTTTATTTATACTATTGGGAGCGCCTGCTGCAATAGCATATAAGGTATTAGACTGCATGATATACTCAGACGAATTTAAAACAACAGCTAAGGTCAAACAAGAATTAAAGAAGTATCTTTATTACTTAGACTACGTTCCTATAAGATTAACTTCCTATACTTTTTCAGTAGTAAGCAATTATGATCAAGTTATAAATAAAATAAATAACCTTAAACTATCTAATAATCAATATCTGAGTAATATAGAGTTTATAAATCAAACTGGTGAAAGTGTTTATGATGAAACGGCAAAAGAGTCAGACCAAATAGTTCAGGTACAAAATATATTATCAAGGACATTAATTGCTTGGCTTGGTATTATTGTCTTGTTAGCTGTTACTGGAATCTTTATCTGAGAAAGAATAGTATTTAATACCTATTTCAATTTTGGGTTTGTTTTTTTTGTGTCGCCATATGTTTGTATCCCTAAGTGAATATATACAACCACAGTACTCTTGCATGTAGAATCTCTCATTTTTTGATACCTTAATCATATCCTCAGATCCTCTGTTTTTTCTCCAGTTGAATGTCCAATAATCAATATCTGTAAAGTATGAGACAGCTTTTAATCCAGATTCATTTATCTGATTCATATCTTTCCATCTTGAAATACCAAGGGTACTTGATATCAATGAAAAATTATTATTTGATGCATATTGTGCAGTTTTATAAAATCTCATGTCAAAACAAGATGAACATCTTTTTCCTCTTTCGGGTTCCCATTCTTTTCCTTTTACTAGATCAAACCAATTACGTGTATCATAATCATCATCAATAAAAGGAATATTATGTTTTCTTGCGAATTTTAAATTTTCTTCTTTTCTTATAAGATACTCTTTCCTTGGATGAATATTAGGATTATAAAAATAGATTGTATAGTCTATACCAGCTTCTTTGAGTCTTAACATTATATCTCCCGAACATGGTGCGCAGCAGCTATGTAATAAGAGATTTTTATGGCCATTAGGCAATTCAAGTTTATTCATCATCTAAATTAAAAAATTTACATGTATTATTATACAATTCTTTAGATAAAAGAGATTTATCTTTTTTTAAAATATTTGATATTGCATCTATTACATATATCAAGTTACTTGGTTCATTATATTTTTTATTTTCAATCTCGTCATAGTAAGGCATTAAGTATGGTGAATCTGTTTCAATCATAAGTTTATCTGATGGAATGTATTTAAGGATGTCATGTAAATGTAAACCTCTTTTAGGATCTGTTATCCATCCTGTAATTCCAATGTAACAATCAAGATCAAGATATTTTTTTAGTTCTGTTTTATCTCCAGTGAAGCAATGTACCACCACATCCTCTATTTTATGTATGTATTCTCTAAGTAATTTCAGAAAATCCTTATGAGCTTCTCGTTCATGCAAAAACATGGGCATGTTTATCTCACAAGCGAGATCTAAGTGTCTTTTAAAGCAAAACATCTGATCTATTTTATTTGAGTAGTTTCTTTTATAGTCTAGTCCACATTCACCAATTGCTTTAACATAACTTTGATTGCACAGTTTTAGCATTTCGTTGTAAAAATTATCATTATAATCTTTTGCATTATGAGGGTGAAATCCTACAGTTGTGCATAACAATTCAGGTTCTTTTTCTATTAACTCTCTAGCAGCATATGTGTCGTTTATATGTGATGAGGTAATAATTATTTTTTTAAGATTATTGGCTTTACTTTTTTGAATTATAGAGTCGAAATTTTTGTAGAGTTTTGAATCTAATAGGTTTGCGCCTATATCAATTAGTGGAGAAAGTGTATCAGCCAAGATTTTTTAAGACAGACGCAACAGTTTCACCAATTACAGATGGATTCTTTGCTATTGTTATGCCGGCTTCTTTAAGAATTTCAACTTTCTCAGCAGCTGATTCTCCACCTGCGCTTACTATGGCTCCAGCATGGCCCATTCTTTTGCCTTTAGGTGCTGTTAGACCAGCTATATATGCAATTATTGGTTTTGAGCAGTTAGATTGAGCATATTCAGCCGCCTCAGCTTCTTGAGGTCCGCCTATTTCTCCAATCATCAGGATAACTTTTGTATCATCGTCCTTCTCAAATTTAGCAAGATGATCTTTAAATGCGCTTCCATTGATAGGATCGCCACCTATTCCAACACTTGTAGAAATTCCAATATCTAAATCTTTCATTTGTTGTGCAGCTTCGTATCCTAATGTCCCTGAACGACCTATCACGCCAACATTACCCTCTTTATATATATGTCCCGGCATAATTCCTAACATACACTTACCTGGGCTTATCACACCAGCACAGTTTGGGCCAACCATAGTCATTCTATCTTCAGCTTTATACCTTCTCATGTATCTTTTAACTTTAATCATATCGTGTGCTGGAATACCATCAGTAATTGCCACTAATGTTTTAATACCAGCATCGGCTGCTTCCATAGCTGAATCCGCAGCGAATGCAGGTGGGACAAAAAGAATACTTGCATCGGCACCAGTCTCCTCTACAGCTTCTTTAACAGTGTTAAACACAGGCCTATCTAAATGTTTCTGGCCACCTTTTCCAGGAGTTACCCCACCAACTACATTTGTGCCATATTCCATCATTTCTTCTGCATGAAATGAACCAATTTTCCCAGTAAAGCCTTGAACAATTATTTTAGATTCTTTGGTTATTAAGATTGCCATGTAATTTTTATCCTAACTCTTTTAAAGCTTTTACTGCTTTATTAGCAGCATCCTCTAAAGTAAATGCTTCTATATAATCTATTTTACTATCCTTTAAAATTTTAATACCCTCATCTACATTTGTACCTGCAAGTCTTATTACAAGAGGTTGTTCAATTTGTATTTGAGCAAGAGCATCAACTATGCCTTGAGCCACCCAATCGCATCTATTTATACCTGCAAAAATATTAATCAGTATAACTTTTACATTAGGGTCACCCGAAATTAATTTAAATGCTTTTACAAATTTTTCTGGCGTTGCTCCTCCGCCAACATCTAAAAAGTTTGCAGGTTGACCACCGGCAAGTTGTATCATATCCATTGATGCCATTGCTAATCCAGCACCATTAATAATATTGCCTATATCTCCATCTAATGGGATATAATTCAAACCGCGATCTGCGGCATATGTTTCTTTTGGATCCTCTTGTGACTTATCTCTTAGTTCTGATAATTGTGGGTTTCTAAAAAGCGCATTATCATCAAATGACATCTTACAATCAAGCGCGAGAACATGATCATCGCCTGTTAAAACTAATGGATTAATTTCTACCATTGTTGCATCTGAAGTACTGAATGCTTTATAAGCTCCTAATATAGCTTGGGCACAACGGTTTATAGCTTTAGCTTCTAAACCTAAAGCAAAGGCAATTTCTCTTGCTTGAAAGGACTGCATGCCTACTGCTGCTTCAATTCTAGTTTTAATCAGCGATTCTGGTTTCTCTTCTGCAATTTCCTCTACACTCATTCCTCCCTCAGATGAAGCCACAACCATGATACTTTCTGTGCTTCTATCAAATACGAGACCAAGATAAAATTCTTTTTTGATGTCTGTTCCTTCTTCAACGTAGACTCTCTGAACTGTCTTGCCTTCTGGACCTGTTTGATGAGTAACGAGAGTTTTACCAAGTAATTTGTTCGCAGCTTCTGATACTTCTTGTTCATTTTTGCAAACAATAATACCGCCTGCTTTACCTCGTGCCCCTGAATGTATTTGTGCTTTGACTACCCATAAATCACCACCTAGTTCAGTAGCTCTATCTTTTGCATTCTCTGGGCTGTATGCTATGCCGCCTTTTGGAATTGATACTCCAAACTTAGCTAAAATCTCTTTTGCTTGATACTCGTGGATATTCATTATTTTTTAGATTGTATTAAATTATCAATGTTAACAATATTTTCAGCCATACGTTCCGATGCAGCATCAATCATTCTTCCATCAAGCTGTGCTGCTCCTCTTCCCTCAGCAGCTGCTTTAGCAAGTTCTTCAATAATTCTTTTAGCTTTATCAACCTCAGCTGCAGGTGGTGAATAAACATCATTAGCATGTTCAATTTGTGATGGATGGATTGCCCATTTGCCCTCCATTCCAATAGCAGCTCCACGTTTAGCAGCTTTAATATAACCATCTGGATCATTAAAGTCTCCAAAAGGTCCATCTATTGGTCTCAGACCATAAGCTCTGCATGTTGCTACTAACTTAGATAAACCATGATGCCATTGATCGCCAGGGTAGTCAGGATTTAGTCCTCCTATTACTACCGTTCTAGCTCGTAGGCTTGCAGCAAAATCAGCTACTCCAAAATGAAGTGCTTCTAATCTATCAGATGATCTTGCAATCTCATCTATATTTACCATTCCTAATGCGCTTTCAATAAGACACTCAAGTCCAACTCTATTTTTTAATTCTCTTTCTTGTTCAATCTGAGTCACCATGCAATCAACCATGTAAACATCATCTCTTACACCAACTTTTGGAATTAGCAGTGTGTCGATATGTTCACCGGCCTGCATCATTAATTCAACAACATCTCTATACATATAATGAGTATCTAAACCATTAATACGTACTGAAATTGTTTTACCATGTCCTTTCCAGTCAAGCTCTTTTAGAGCCTTGATTACATTTTCACGTGCTGATACTTTATCATTTGGTGATACAGCATCTTCAAGATCTAAAAATATATAATCCGCACTTGAATTGAGTGCTTTTTCAAACATTTTTGGAGATGAACCGGGTACGGCTAATTCACTTCTTTGTAATCTGGTTGTTGCGCTTTTGTATGATGTATGACTCATAAATCTATTTCAAATTTTGACTTGATATACCCCTGTATATTCGCTATAACTCGATAAGTTTTGAGAAGTATATATGATAATTTTAAAATATGCAAAATCAGTAGGGTTAATATATGACTAAATATGCACTAGAAATTAAACATCTTAATAAAACATATAGAAATGGTGTAATTGCTTTAAAAGATATAAATCTTAGTGTCGAAGATGGTGATATATTTGCGTTTCTTGGCCCTAATGGTGCGGGAAAATCTACTGTCATAGGTATTATAACTACCCTTGTGAACATCACATCTGGTGAAGTAAAAGTTTATGGTAAAGATATCATGCAACATCCAGAAATTACTAAACAAATGATTGGTGTTGTACCTCAGGAATATAACCTTAATCAATTTATTCCAATTATAGAAACCATGGTTAATATAGGGGGCTACTTTGGACTTTCAAAAAAACAAGCTTTAAGTAAAACACAGGAATTATTTGAAGATTTGGGAATATGGCATAAACGAGAATCTACACCAAGAGAATTATCCGGTGGAATGAAAAGAAGATTAATGATAGCTAGAGCTCTTATTCATAATCCAAAGCTATTGATACTGGATGAACCTACAGCTGGAGTAGATACAGAATTAAGATTGACTATGTGGGATTTTTTTAAAAAAATTAATAATGATGGCGTTACAATTATTCTTACCACGCATTATTTAGAAGAAGCAGAAAGGCTATGTAAGAATCTTTCAATTATTCATCATGGTGAAGTAGTTCAAAATTCTCCGATGGTAGATATTATGTCTTCCTCAAGAAAACATACCTACATTGTAAGAACAGATTCTAAAATTACTGATAAAAATATATTTGAAGAAAATATAAATATTATTGATGATAAATCATGTGAATTGACTGTTGATAATAAGACGTCAATTACAGAAATCATCACAAAATTTAATCAATCTAATATAAATGTAATTGATATTCTAAGTAAACGAAACAAGCTTGAAGAGCTATTCATAGAACTAACACAAAAATAATGAAAGATTTATATTTAATACAAATAACAACTATATTTAAAAAAGAGTTTGCTCGCTGGTCAAGAATTTGGATTCAAACTATTCTGCCTTCAGTAATAACTATGTTTTTATACATCACTATTTTTGGAAATTTCATAGGTGAACGTATAGGTGAAATCAATGGTTTAGCCTATATACACTTCATAATACCAGGCCTGATAATTATGCCGATTATTTCAAATTCCTATATGAACGTAGTTGGATCTTTCTATAGCGGAAGGTTCCAAAAAAGCATAGAGGAATTATTTGTATCACCCCTTTCAAGTCATGTAATTTTAATTGGATATGTGATGGGCGGTGTCTCAAGAGCCTTTGTAGTTGGATTTGTTGTATACATAGTATCTCTTAGTTTTACAAGCATACCTGTTCATAATGTTTTTTTAGCTATATTTCTTACTCTGTTAGTAAGTTTTTTATTTTCTATTTTGGGCTTTATCAATGCTGTCTATGCAAAAAGTTTTGATGATATTAATATAATCCCTACATTCGTTCTGACACCGCTTACTTATCTAGGCGGAACCTTCTATTCAATTTACAACCTACCAGAAGCTTGGCAAACAGTTTCTATGTTCAATCCAATTGCATACATGGTAAGCGCATACAGATATGCATTCATTGGTGTAGAAGACTTAAACACATACGGTGCAATATTATTGATGTTCATTTTAATATTTATGCTGTATTCTTTAGCTATATATTTACTCAATAAAGGTATTGGTGTAAAAAATTAACTCTCACGAGGTTGGGAAAGTCAGTGAATACATAATCTGACACTGCCCCCGCAACGGTGAACAACAGTCCGAATGCCAACGAGGTGAGACCAACATTAGCGGTGGTGCTATGAAAAAAATATTAATCATATAGAAATATCAGCTATTACTTAACAGGTTACTGTAATGCAGTAAATGTATCATTGTGTCTTGTTTAATCTTAAATAACATACTTAAGAATATGATATTCAGTGAATATTAATAACCTTTTCACTGTATATATATTCAACATAGGTCTCACTTATGTCCTTTTGAGAGAGTAGTAGTTTTCATCAAAATTTTAATCTAACTAACAGAGAAAATATTATGAATTTAAGAAAATTTTTATTACTAAATGCGTTACTTACATTGTTCACTTATTCTTATGCAAGTGAAACATTGAATCCTATTGTAGTAAGTAATTCTATCTCACCTATTGATATTCATTCATCTCCCGCATCCATGGAGGTTTTCACCGCATCAGACATCAAAGAAAGAGGATTTATAGATCTCCCTGATTTATTAAATTCTATTAGTTCTATCAACGTGAGTGCTGTCGGTGGAAGCGGACAATTAACCTCTGTATTTACAAGAGGCACGGAAAGCAATCATACAAAAATTATACTAGATGGGGTTGAGCTTAATCCAGGAACACTTGGTCTTGCACCTATACATAATATTTCAATCCATTCTATTGATAAAGTAGAAATTATAAAAGGATCTTCGTCAGCCCTGCACGGTGCAAATACTATTGGAGGAATTATTAATATTAAAACAAAAGAGAATTCGAATTCCATCTCAATTTCCTCTGGTTCATGGTCAAGTAATTCAACATCTTTTACACAAGGATTTAATGCAAATGGTCTTAATATAAATATTAATGCAAATAGATATGAGTCAAAATCCATACCAGCAAAAATTGCCTCAATGAAAAGGCATTCTCATAACACAAATAACATAGCTTTAGGCATAAGTAAGGAAATTAATGATTATGTTTTTACATCTAGACTTTATAGCTCTACGGGAAACGCTCAATATGATAACTTCAACAGTTCAGCTGTTCTTAATCAAGATCATGATGACTACTTCTATACATTTGGTATTAAAAAGTTTATCGATGATGATATTTTAGAGATGGTTTATAAAAGCTCTCAAAATAGAATTATTCAAAGTGCAACAGGTGCCACTGACTTTACAGATACTCTTAGAGACATATATGATTTCTCTTACACAAATGTGGGTAATAATATGATACAAAAAGTAGGAGTTATTTATACAAAAGAACATATGAGTGAACTATCATATGGTACTCGTTTCATTGCATTCACAAACTATAAAGAATACTTTTATCAAAGTGAATTATCTTATCCATCTTATCTTGTTAACTATGGAGCAAGGCATATTGATCACTCACAATACGGTCACTTCACAACCGGTAACTTTGGGCTCTCTGTGTTGTCAGCCAATGATGTCTATTCTTTTAATGTTACCAGATCATTAAGACCTGCAGATGCTACAGATCTTTATGGCTATGGTGGTATTTCAACACTTGAGCCTGAAGAGTCATTTTCTTATGAGTTTGGAATCAAAAGATATGTAAATGAAGATACTTTCCTTCGTGGTACTGTATTTAAAACAAAAATCAAAAACCTGATTGAAGCAAATGCAATGTCTGAATTATATATTGCAGATTCTAAAATAACTGGAATCGAGTTAAGGTTTCAGACAATGTTGAGTCCGTTCAAATATGATATTGGCTATACATATATGGTTCCAGAAGATACAAAAAATAATCAGCCATTAACAAAACGAAGTAAGCATAAACTTAATGCTGATTTGATATACACAATAGATCAAGAAAGTAGTTTACGAGTAAATATTTTGGCAGAAGGAAAGAGAAAAGGGTCTGCATATGCCGATATCGACTTAGGCTCTTACTATATTGCTAATCTCAATTATAAAACTGAGTTTGATCATAACTCAATCACAGTAAGTCTTAAAAATATATTTGATCGACCATATAGAGCAGCACATAATTTTAATAGTCCTGACCGATCCGTCTTTGTTACATATTCCTATGATTATTGATAGTATGAAATATTATGAAGAATTTTAATTATATGAATATATCAATTCTGCTTCTATTACTTGTCTCTAAGCTATCGAGTAGTTTTATAAATATATCGCCTTTTATTGCAACTATTATTATAGGATCATATTTTATTAATAGTAAATATCATTTACTAATTATGATATGCATAGCTCAGTTTATCTCTGATATGAGCTTTGGTATGCATATATCAAGTATTTTTGTTTACATATCATACTTTTGTATAGTTCCAATTTTATATTTAACTGAAAAGAATTTCAGCTTAGTGAATAGCCTTATTAAAGCTGTATATGCAAATATTATATTCTTTTTTATAAGTAACTTTGGTCATTTCATCTCTTTCAATGAATATTATTCATTGCCAATATTTTTTGAAAGTTATGAAGCAGGAATACCATTTGGCATCAATTTATTGCTATCAACATTATTTTTTATTTTTATTTATCATGCCTTACTAGCTATCAGTAATAAACAGCTAGTAAGTTCATGGTTAAAGTGAGGATATTTAAAACTTAAGTTGTCCACCTGTTTTATATTCAGTGACACGTGTCTCAAAGAAATTCTTCTCTTTGTTTAAGTCCATCATCTCTGACATCCATTCAAATGGATTTGTTGCGCCTGGATACTGATGAGGTAAGCCAATGCGTTGGAATCTTCTGTTCGCAATAAACTTTATATACTCTTCAAACTGATTAGCATCCATACCAAGCATTGGTTTTGGCATAGTATCTCTTCCATATTGAATTTCTAGTTCGACTCCGGTTTTAATTAAATCAATCATATCTTGTTGAAATGATTCCGTCCAAAGGTCAGGATTTTCATTTTTTATTTGATTGATCACATCCATCCCAAAGTTCATATGCATAGATTCATCTCTTAATATGTATTGAAATTGTTGTGACACACCAGTAAGCAGATTTCTTCTTCCTAATGATAGAATCTGTGTAAACCCTACGTAGAAGAATATTCCCTCAAAGACAACATAGAATGCTATCAAATCTCTAAGCAATCTTTGATTATCTTTATGTGTACCTGTTTGGAAAGTTGGATCGCCAAGACTTTGTGTAAATGGAAGTGCCCACTCTGCTTTTGTTGCAACAGCTGGTAATTCCCTATACATATTAAATATTCTTGCTTCATCCAGACCAAGTGATTGTACACAATATTGATAAGCGTGAGTGTGAATTGCTTCTTCAAATGCTTGACGAAGAAGATACTGTCTACATTCAGGATTTGTTATGTGCTTATAAACTGCTAGAACTAAATTATTAGCAACAAGAGAATCTGCGGTTGAGAAGAAACCAAGATTTCTCTCAACCATTTCTCTTTCCTCAGGTCTGAGCGCGCTAGGATCATTCCAACATTTTATATCATCATGCATAGGAATTTCTTCCGGCATCCAATGGTTTGCAGAACCATCTAAATATTTTTGCCATGCCCATTCATATTTGAAAGGAACAAGCTGATTCAAGTCTGCTCTACAGTTAATAATTGCTTTATCGTCAACTTGTATTCTTGCAGCTCCTTGCTCAATATCTTCCATTCCAGTAGAGCCTACTCCTCTATCTTCAGACGCAGGAAAATCCTGAATGTCTGCTGATGCTGAGTCTGTAAAGTTTTTATTTAGTTCTGATGACACTTTCTTCTCAGGTACTATATCTGGTTTACTCAGTGCATCATTAATAGGATCGTCCCAATTATACATTTTTATCTCCTTTTATTTGTCTATCAGCATCCATCGCTAATAACCTATCTTTTTCTAGTTTGTTTAGTTTTATGATTACAAATACCATTGCAACAATAGCAATGACATAAATCATGAAATCGGGTATGTAAAAATTCATCATTGGCAAGCCTCGCATTCTGGATCATCAATTAAGCATTGTTTAACTTCTTCATCTGATTTAACCGCATTTAAATTAGAACCTGAATTATCTGATGTACTTTTCTCTACATGAGTTGCACCTAATGATCGTAAATAATAAGTGGTTTTCAAGCCTCTTATCCATGCTAGTTTATAAGCGCTATCAAGTTTTTTACCATCTGAATCAGGAATATATAAATTTAATGATTGTGACTGGTCAATCCATTTTTGTCTTCTTGCCGCAGCTTCTACAAGCCACCTTGTATCAATTTCAAAACATGTTGAATAAATAGACTTCAAATCATCAGGTACTCTATTAATAGGTTGTAATTGACCATCAAAATATTTTAAATCTTTGATCATTACTTCATCCCATAAGTCTCTTTCTTTTAAATCTTTTATTAGATATGGATTTATTACCGTAAATTCACCAGAAAGATTAGATTTCACATATAGGTTTTGGTATGTGGGCTCTATTGATTGAGAAACTCCACATATATTAGATATGGTTGCAGTTGGTGCAATAGCAAGCGTATTTGAATTACGCATTCCATGTTTTTTGATTTTATCTCTTAAGTCATCCCACTTTAAGCTTTCATCGAGGTTTACATCTAAATATTTTCCACGTATCTCTTTTAGATTTCTTAAACTATCTATAGGAAGAATTCCTTGGCTCCATAATGAGCCTTCGAAGCTTTCATAAGCACCTCTTTCTTTTGCAAGTTCCATAGACGCTTCAATCGCAAAGTAGCTGACATACTCCATGCTCTTATCAGCAAAAGCAACAGCTTCCTCTGACTCATAAGGAACACGAATTTTGTATAAAGCATCTTGAAAGCCCATAATCCCTAATCCAACAGGACGATGTTTTAAGTTAGAGTTTTTTGCTTTATCTACACTGTAATAATTATATTCAATAACATTATCAAGCATTCTCATAGCTGTCATAATTGTTTTTTTAAGTTTCTTTGTATCAATTTTTCCAGCTTCAGTAATATGAGCAGCCAAGTTGACAGATCCAAGATTACATACTGCAATTTCATCTTTTGAAGTATTCAATGTGATCTCTGTACATAAGTTTGATGAGTGAACAACACCTTTATGTTGTTGTGGTGATCTAACATTACATGGATCTTTAAATGTAATCCATGGATGCCCAGTTTCAAAGAGCATGCTTAGAATTTTTCTCCAGATATCTACTGCATTTACAGTCTTAAAATTGTTAATCCCACCAGATTTTGCAAGATCTTCATATTCCATATACTTTTCTTCAAAATCTAAGCCGTATAAATCATGGAGATCAGGTGTATCTGAAGGGGAGAAAAGTGTCCACTCTTCATTGCCATGGACTCTTTTCATAAATAGATCAGGAATCCAGTTGGCTGTATTCATATCATGTGTTCTTCTTCTCTCGTCGCCTGTGTTTTTTCTGAGCTCGAGAAACTGTTCAATATCTAAATGCCAAGTTTCTAAATAAGCACACATTGCACCTTTTCTTTTACCGCCTTGATTAACAGCTACTGCAGTATCGTTTGCTACTTTAAGAAAAGGGATGACTCCTTGGCTTTTGCCGTTAGTACCTTTGATGTATGAGCCTAGGGCTCTGACTTGTGACCAATCATTTCCTAAACCACCAGCAAATTTAGAGAGCATTGCATCATCGCTTATGCCTTCAAATATTCCCCTTAAATCATCTGGCAATGTTGATAAGTAGCAAGATGATAGTTGAGGTTTTAATGTTGCAGAATTAAATAGTGTTGGTGTACTAGACATAAAATCAAATGATGATAATAGTTTGTAAAACTCAATTGATTTAGCTTCTCTATCCTCTTCATTAATGGCAAGTCCCATTGCAACTCTCATAAAGAATGCTTGAGGCAATTCAAATCTTACTTCATTGTGATGAATGAAATATCTATCATACAAAGTTTGTAAACCTAAGTATGTAAATTGCATGTCTCTTGAAAGATCAATATTTTTTGTTAGAAATTCTAAATCATAGTTTAGTAATTCTGGATCAAGGTGCTTTAGTTCAACACCTTTTTTAATATAACTTTTAAAATAGTTTGGATAAGATTTTTCCATAGCGCTTATGCTTAAATCCGATGCGTCTATTTCAAGAAAGGAGTACGCCTCTTCTGACATACTATTTGATAACAATCTTGCTAATACAAAAGAGTAATTAGGGTCTTTCTCAATGAGTGGTCTTACAGATATAAGTATCGAATCGGATAAATCTGATTTTTTTATACCATCATAGATATTCTTATCAATAGTGTTGAATATTAAGTCAGTTGAAACATCATCAATATCTAAACAACTCTCTGCAATCATGTTTTTTAATTTTTTATAATCTATAGGAACTGTAGATCCATCGTCTAAGACCATGTTTTTAGATATTGGCATATCTTCTGTTTGCTCAACGCCAAGTTTTCTTGCTTTTGATCTATCTTCTCTATAGATGACGTACGCTCTTGCTACGTCTTGATAACCAGCTCTCATTATTGCTAGCTCAACTTGGTCTTGAATATCCTCTATATGAATAACGCCACCATTAGGAAATCTTCTTTTAATAGTGTGGTCTACTTTGTCAGTTAAATTTTCTACTTCGTTATGTATTCTAGATGATGCAGCTGCACTACTTCCTTCAACACTTAAAAATGCTTTCGTCATTGCAACAACAATCTTGTGCGAGTCATAAGCAGTCACCTTTCCATTTCTTCTCATTACACGATAGAGACCAGGAATGGGCTCTAACTGAGGAGCTTCAGCAACAGGCTTATTGATAGGCGAATCTATACTTATTTTTTCTCTTTCTTCTGACATATTCTCTCTCTGGTTTGAGATGTTATGAGATTAATTGTACCACTAAATATTGTGGTATGTAATTACTAAAAACACTATATATTGTGTTTAAGTTTGTGATTTAGTTGTGGATAAGTTGTGAAATCGTTGTATTTACTTGTATATAAGATAATCCCAATATACTGATTTTTACATCAGAAAAGTTGCGATTCCCAAAAGTGAGACGAAGCCAACAACATCTGTGATAGTGGTCAGAATCACACCACCTGCTAGAGCCGGATCGATATCAAGCTTCTCTAAAATAAGAGGTAAGCTCACGCCACTTATAGCACCTACAATTAAATTGATCATCAATGCTGCAGCAATCACTCCTCCGAGGAACATGCTATCAAACCATAGATAAACAATTCCTGCTACAACGCCAGACCAAATGATTCCATTTAATAATCCAATAGCAGACTCTTTATATATAAGAAGTTTTGAGTTTGAGGATCCAATTTGATCAAGTGCTTGCGCTCTGATGACTAGTGCTAGACTTTGACTGCCCGCAATGCCGCCCATACTTGCAACAATTGGCATTAAAATAGCTAAAGCTACAACTTTTTCTATTGTGGCTTCAAATATTCCAATGGCAGCAGCAGCTAAAAGTGCTGTGAGGAAGTTTGCTCCAAGCCATAATGTTCTTCTTTTTGTACTTTGTATAACAGGCGCAAAGATATCATCGTCTTTTTTAAGACCCGCCATGTTTAATACACTTTCATCAACCTCTTCTCTGATGACATCGACTACATCATCGACTGTAATCCTACCTAATAAGAATCCTTGATTGTCCACCACAGCAGCGGATACTAAATCAGCGTTTTCAAATCGTCTTGAGACTTCGTGTTCTCCTAAATCTGGGTCAATAGGGTCCTCATCTTTTTTCATGATTTGGAAAACGTATTTTGAAGGTTCTGCAACTAAGACATCTTTTAATGAGACGAACCCGTGATACATATTAATTCTATCAGTTACAAATATTTTATCTGTTTGATCAGGCAAACTTTTCATTCGTCTTAAATATTTTAAAAGAACATCAACAGTAACATTACTTCTTATAGTAATCGTATCCGTATTCATGAGCCCGCCTGCTGTACCATCTTCAAACGACAATACTTTTTCAAGTCTTTCCTGATTTTGTTTGGTAAGACTCTTAATGGCTTTTCTAGTTAAGCCTTTTGGAAGAGATTGGATAATATCTGCAAGGTCATCAGAATCAAGCTTCTCTGCAATCTTTACTAGACCTTCAGTTCCGTCTTTATCAATAAGTTCATCAATTAAATTTTCTCGAACTTCATCATGTAGCTCAGCGAGTGTCTCACCTTTATTTTCATCGGTAACTAATGTCCACAAAAGATCCCTTCTGTTACGAGGTGTACTTTCTATGACATCAGCAATCTCAGATGGATATAGAGAATTGAGTAGATTTTTTGCTTTGATAACTGCACCGCTATCAAGAACTTCTGAGAGTTGGTCAAGAGTGACAGTATTATCTTTATTAATGCTTTCTGCAGGCATTGGTCTGACCTCTCTTGATTTTATTTAGTTTTTACATATTCCTAAGGTAAAGATAACACAAAGGGCCTACTTAAGTAAGTAGGCCCCCTATATATAAATGAAATCTCTATCTTAAGAAGGCTAGCTGTCTATGAAATTAGATTGGTTGTTAACGTCAAACTAATGGGGGCAGCTAGCCTCTCATCTAGATCCAAAGAGGATTAGAAGTCATGTCTTAGACCAAAGATATAAGTTCTGAAGTCTGTGGTTTTATTATTTGCATCACCATCATGATCAGAATAACCAGCGTAGAATCTACTTGTCTTAGATAGCTTATATTGCATACCTACGTTGTAAGCAGTTCCATCACCTTCTGTAGCAGATCCTTCATCAGATTCAGTATTAGCAATTGAATACTGAAGCTTCATTGGACCTGATGAGTAGTGAATACCATACCAATCTACTTCACCTGCTGAGTTGTTGAACATTTTGCTGTCAATCTCAACATCTTCATGCATATACCATACTTTGATTTTTTGCTTATCAGCAAGTTTCATATCATATGTAATAGTATATTTTTCGTTTTCTTTATCAGCACTATGATCGTGGTTCATTGCATACACAAGACTTAAGCCTTTAATACCTAAGTTTTTATACTCAGCACCGAAACCATAATCTTTCTTGTTGTTTGAAGAAGCTGCAGCTTCGTCATGGTTACTGAATCCTCTAATAGCTGCAAATCTGAAGTTACCAGCTTTAAGCTCGTAGAAACCAGCAGTCTTCCAATAGCCTGAATGAGACATAGTACCTTGTGAGATACCACGTGTGTCTCTCATTTGCGCTAATGTATCATGTAAGATATCGTGTTTAGCTAGGTATTTGTATGGTGATTCCATAGAACCAAACTTAAATTGACCATAAGGAGTTAATACACCTAACCAAGACTGCTTGTTGGTAAATGCATGTCCTTTGTCATTGCTGCCCATGTCTTCTTTATCAAGACCAGATGAATCACCATCACCTATGTCTATCGCCCATTCAACTTTATAGTTGACAGAATAGCCATTACCGATAGCGCTTTTACCTTTAAATCCTATACGACCCATACCTTCATCATCAAAGATTGTGGTATTAGACTCTGAGCCTTCTGATTTTGTATTACTGTATTGAGACCAAAGTCGACCATAAAGTTTCGCACTAGAGCCTTTTTTAAGGGCAGGAGACGCGACTGCTTCGTTTGGTTTGATGACAGAATTTGTCATAGCACCACCCGTGAAACCGACTAAAGGAACTGCAACTAAAGCAAGTACAAGATATTTTTGTAACTGTTTCATATTTCCTCTTTGTTTAATAACATTAATTTTTCCCTATGTAAGGATAAATAAAGGATATAAAACTAAAGTGAAAAGTTTTAATAAATGTATATGAAAGATTTATTTATGAAATATGACAGAATTATGAATCATATTAGGTTACATTTTTTTTTAATAAAGCGTTTAACCTTTTGCCTATATCTTGATAAATCTCGAGTAATTTTTGTTTTCTCTGATTAAAGTCTAGGATATCTGCAGGGTCTGAATAACTCCAGTGAAGATTGTTTGAACAGTTTGTATAAACAGGGCATGCATCTTTAGCGTTATCACAAACTGTAATTGCGTAATCAAATTTATTGTTACTGCTCTCACTAAAAATATTAATACTTTTTGATTCAAGCTTATTTATTGGATACCCCAACTCTTTTGCAATTTCTAAAGCAGCAGGATTAATTATACCTGTGGGGCTGGAGCCTGCAGAAAAACCTATGAAATATTCATTGGTCAGAAGATTAGCAGCCATTTCTCCCATAATAGAGCGTGCTGAGTTACCAGTGCAGATAAATAAAACACTATGTTGTTTGGGATAGCTCATCTATTACACCTTCTCTTATCCCGCCATTAGATTTATAAATATCCGATATATTGATTGTGTTAATTATACAATTGAGAATAACTAAGCTAGCTGGTAGAACACTCATTCGATAGGAATCAATATAATTTTTTAACTCACTATTTTTTGATTGTATTTTTTTTGGATTATTCATTAGATCTAGAAAGTTTTCTTTAATTACAGCGCCTTTTGGTTTTTGTAATATTTGACAAGCGCGATAGGCTGTTTTAAATGATCCTGATGTTCCATAGACCGCTTTATTATTTTTAAATGAAAGGTCAGAGACATTTTCATTAGCCAAATGACTCTTAATGTAATCATTCGCTTCATTATATGGAAAAGTATTATAGCCTGAATACATCTTTGTCAATGATGCACTTCCAATTTGGAGACTAATAATTTTGGATATTTTATTTTCATTGACTTTTATAATTTCTGTACTTGATCCTCCAATATCTAAAATAAAATATTTTTTTTCTTTCAAGTTATTTGTGGATGAAACGCCTCTAAATGCAAGATATCCCTCTTCATCAGGACTGATGACATTAATTTGATGTCCTAAAATATTCTCAACATTTTTTATAAAAGATTGATCCTTTATGTTTCTAAAAGAATTAGTGGCAATAATTCTAAAATTATCCGGTTTCTGATTATCGATGATTTCCTTAAATTCACTAAAAAGTTGAAAGAATTTTTTTTCTTTGTATTTGTTAATATGTCCTTTGAGGGTAGTTGAGGCGATAATATCTGTATATTCCTTATATTTGAATATACTTTTGACTTCATTTTTTTTAAATGTAACAAATTTAATATTAAATGTGTTCGAACCTAAATCAAGTACACCTACTTTCTTTTCTAATTCTTCAGTCAACTAACTCTCCATGTATTTTGCATAGCATATGTTGTGAGTGTTTCTTTTTATTTCCTTTTGATGGCGTTTTTTTAATGTATTTTCCAGATGAATCAAGCTTCCATAGCTTAACATTATCATTTCTTTGAAGTTCAAATGCCTCAAAAATGATACGATCCCTATATTCTTGTTCTAAAACTGGGAAAAATATCTCTACCCTATTGGATATATTTCTTGTCATCCAGTCTGCGCTTGATAAATAAAGCTTGGGTCTATTTTTATTACAAAAATGTAACACTCGTGAATGCTCTAAAAATCTTCCGATAGTTGAGTAGACTTTAATATTTTCAGACAAACCAGAAATGCCAGGTTTTAATATACATTCTCCTCTTATGAAGAGTTCTATTTTTACACCTACCTGTGATGCCTCATAGAGTTTATTAATAATTTGTCTTTCCGTGAGCTGATTCATTTTTATATTTATGTAAGCATCATGCTTATTTTTTTTATTTATTATTTCATTTGATATCAAATTTATAACCTTCTTGCTACTGTCAATTGGGGATAAAAATAGATGATTATATTGGACATCTTTGTTTGAACCCGTCAACTGAAGGAAAAATTTGTTTACATCAGAAGCAATTTCTTTATTGGCAGATATTAAACTAAAGTCAGTATATAATTTAGCTGTGTTTTCATGATAATTGCCCGTCCCTAAATGAAAGTAGTTAACAAGAGTCCCATTCTCCTTTCTAACTATTAATAGTGCTTTAGCATGGGTTTTAAAGTTTTTAAGTCCATAAGTTACTTGAACGCCTGCATCTTCAAGTTTTTTGGTTATTTTAATATTTTTTTCCTCATCAAATTTAGCTCTTAACTCTATAACGACAGTGACAGCAATATCTTTTTTTGCAGCTTTCACAAGAGAATTAATAATCTTGGATTTAATAGTCGTTCTGTATAATGTCTGTTTTATAGCGACGGTATTTTTATCTTTAACAGCTGCCTTCATAAGATCATTAATATGATCGAAGTCATTGTAAGGGTGATGTAACAAGATATCTTGGTTCTTGATAATATTAAAATAATCTTTATTATTTTTGAGGCTGGATAAGATAGGCTTTGGTTTATAAATCGGAAATTTAAGATTTTTTTTGTCAATATCCTCATAGATAGAATAGAACCTACTTAAATTGACAGGTCCATTAATTTTATAAATATCTAAGTCACCTAGGGAATATTGATTTTTAAGAAATTTTAAAACATCTTTAGGACAATCTTTAACCACCTCAAGTCTTACAGCTTCACTATACTTTCTATCTGGCAACAGTCTAGTAAGAGACTTCTTAATATCATTTAAATCTTCATCATCAAAAACCAAGTTACTATTCATTGTTACTCTGAATTGATGGCAGCCTCTAACTTTTAAGCCAGGGAAAAGTTTATCTATGTTTTCATGGATTATTGATGAGAGAAACATATAACAATCTTTATTGTTCGATATCTTTTTTGGTAGCTGTATGTATCTTGATAAAATCCTTGGCGCTGGGACAACGGCAAGTTTAGGACTGTTGCCAAAATCATCCGTTCCTTTAAGTTTGATCATAAAATTTAAACTTTTATTTTGTATTTTTGGAAAAGGATGACTACCAACAATTCCTGGAGAATCTCCCTCAAGAATCATTGGATTAATTATCGGTAAAATATGTTCATCAAAATATTTATTTGTCCACTCTCTTTGATTAGAGTTGAGCTCTCTCCGTCTTAAAAAAATGATATTCTTTGTTCTTAGTGCTCTAAATACACTTTTTTGAAGAAGATCATATTGAAGTTTAATTATTGAATTAACCTTTCTTCTTATATCTTTTAATAGTTGAAGATTATTATAATCTACAGAATCATAACTTCCTTTTGTAAATTTCAATCTGGTTCTATAGTATGCAACTTTAATCTCAAAGAATTCATCTAAATTACTATCTGCAATACACAAATATTTCAGTCTTTCGAGAATAGGTACTGATTTATCAGATGCTTGTAATATTACTCTCTTGTTGAACTCTAATAGACTGAGTTCTCTTATGAAGAAATTATTATCTGACATAGTGAAGATTGATTATGTTTGAGAATCTAAACTGTAGCCGGATGAGCGTATTGTCCTTATTACTTTGCATTCTTCGGTATTACTAAGTGCCTTTCTAAGACGCCTTATATGAACATCAATAGTTCTATCCGTCACATAAACGTTGGTTCCCCATACCGAATCTAAGATTTGCTGACGAGAATAAACTCTTCCTGGATGCCTCATTAAAAACTCTAATATACGATATTCTCTCGGTCCTAATTTTGCCTCTTCCTCGCAACAGTAAACTCGATGAGTTCCGGTATCCATTTTTATGTTACCATATGATAGAACTGCATCTTGAGAGCTGTCTGTACTTCTTCTCAAAAGCGCTTTTATTCGAGCTATTAACTCTGCAGGACTAAATGGTTTGGTTAAATAATCATCACAACCCATATCAAACCCAGATAACAAATCTTGCTCTTCTCCTTTGGCTGTAAGCATTATTATAGGTGTACTTTTTAAATCTTTATGACTCCTAACAAACTTACATACTTCTGTGCCAGATATATCTGGTAGCATCCAATCAAGTAGTATTAAGTCTGGTTTTGATTTTTGAAGTTTCATCATCCCATCATATCCATTTGGAGAATGTTGAAATTTATAACCTGCCGATTGAATATTGTATTCTAAAAGTGATACCAACGCTTCTTCATCTTCAATAGAAAATATAGTTGTCATTTATTAGAATCCTCGAGTGCATCTTCTAGATTATTCTCTTTACTGTCAGGTTTAAGGTCTATATGTTCACCAGTGACTATGAAATGAATTTCCTCAGCAATATTACCTATGTGATCTCCCGCTCTTTCCAGTGTTTTTATTGCAAACAATAACTTTGTATAAGTAAGCAATCTAAGTTTAGAGACTTTACCTTTTATAACGTCAACAATCTCCTCATAGATTACATTGTAGTTATTGTCTATCTCAAGATCATTTTTCAAAACTTCTTCTGCTTTTTTAATGTCTTTCGAGACATAAGCGTCTATTACTTTTTTAAGTTGGACTTGAACTAGATTGAGAAGTCTTAAAATATCATTTTTTATATTAGTCTCTGGAATTTCCTCGAGTGACGCAACCCTCATGGCTATGTTTTTTGCATAATCACCGAGTCTTTCTAAATCAGTAGAGATTCTCAAAGAGGTCAGGATATCTCGCAGATCAACAGCAACAGGTGACCTTAGAGTAATTAGTGTGATAACAGCATCTCTAATCTCTGCGTCATAATTATCTAGCTTAGGCTCATTTTCTAGTATGTCCTCAGTCGTTGATGGAGAACCTGTATCGACAACGTGATAGAGCAATTTATATTGCTCTTCAACCAATGTTGCCATCTGTGTAGTTAGATGGATAACGTTAGATATCTCCTCGTCAAATGATTTAACTATGTGTTCTCTATAATCAGTCATAATATTGATTATATATTAAATTTTTTATCATATTACCCAATTCTACCTGTAATATAATCCTGAGTTTTTTCATGCTGAGGATTTGAAAAAATAGTTTTAGTTAATCCTGTTTCTACTAATTCGCCCATATGCATATAAGCAGTCCTATCTGAAACTCTTGCTGCTTGTTGCATAGAGTGGGTAACAATCACTATTGTGTATTGCTGTTTTAGCTCTGCTATTAGGTCTTCTATTTTAGCAGTAGCAATTGGATCCAATGCAGAACAAGGCTCATCCATCAAAAGTATCTCTGGATTAATGGATAACGCACGAGCAATGCATAATCTTTGCTGTTGACCACCTGATAGACTTGTCCCGGGCTCAAATAATCTATCTTTAACTTCCTCGTACAATCCCGATTTAGATAAACTTTGAATGACAACATTATCCAATTCTTCTTTTGATTTTGTCATACCATGTAATTTTGGGCCGAATGCGACGTTGTCATATATTGATTTAGGGAATGGATTAGGTTTTTGAAAAACCATACCTACTTTCATTCTTAACAGCACAGGATCTTGTGAAGCTTCATTTATATCTTGTGAGTCTAATAGAATCTGTCCGCGTATTTTACAAATCTCAACTAGATCATTCATTCTATTAATACATTTTAATAATGTAGACTTCCCGCAACCCGATGGACCAATGAGTGAAGTAACCTCTTTTTCCATTATATTTAGATTAACATTATATAAAGCCTGCTTGTCACCATAGTGAACGTCTAAATTTTTGATTGATACTTTTAATTTTTCAGTCATATATTTTTACCATTTTTTTTCAAGTTTTTTGCGTAAATAAATCGCAGTAAGATTAAGCAAAATTAGAAAAGCAAGCAACACCATAATAGCAGCAGAGGTTCGCTCAGTGAACGCTCGCTCAGGACTATCGGCCCATAAATAAATTTGAACAGGCAACGCAGTTGATGCATCCATAGGACCACCGGGAACATCTACTACAAAGGCAACCATGCCTATCATTAATAAAGGAGCGGTCTCACCTATCGCTTGTGCTATACCAATAATCGTTCCTGTCAATATACCAGGCATCGCCAAGGGAAGCGTAAAGCCAAATATTGTTTGCACTTTGCTGGCTCCCATTCCTATAGCAGCTTCTTCTATAGAAGGAGGAACAGATTTAATAGCGGCTCTTGATGCAATGACTATTGTTGGCAAGGTCATTAATGCAAGAGTTAATCCTCCAACTAAAGGAGCCGATCTGGGTAATTCAAAAAAATTTAAAAAGATTGCGAGCCCGAGCAAACCAAATACTATAGATGGAACCGCGGCTAAATTATTTATATTTGTCTCTATCAAATCAGAAAATTTATTCTTCGTTGCTATTTTTTCTAGATAAACGGCTGCCATGACAGCTATAGGAAACGAGACCAGAAATGCGATTAATATAGAATATAAAGAGCCTATGATAGCACCTTTAATACCTGCCATTTCCGGCTCTCGGCTATCAGCTGATGATAGTAGATATTTATTGGACTGTAGTTCTATCAAATTTTTTGATTCGAGCTGATCAACAAATTTCATTTGATTTTCATCAATTCTTCCTGCGGTATCCCCTTGCCTTTTGACGGTACCTTTTATGTACATATCTAAATCTGCAGAAGCTAAAAACCAATGGTATCCTTCTATACTTTTACCCTCATTTTCATCTAAAAGTTCTTCAAATTCATATTTTGCACCCTTACTAAGAAGTGATAATGCAGCTCTTCTCTCAGTACGCGATTGTATTTCAGGAAACATTTTTAAAAAACTCTTATTTAATTCAGCTCGAGGATTAATTTCACTTTTGTTTACATCAAGAGGAATATTTAAATTGACTGCAACATAAGTTTGTTTAAAAGCAGAAATACCCGTTGAGAATATATTAAAAAGAAGAATGCCTAAAAAACTTATTGCAACCAAAACGGCGGTCTTTCCATATAATTGAAATCTTTTTTCTTTTTTATTTCTTAGAGAGATGTTATTCATATTCTTCTCTATATTTTTTAACTATTGTTAGTGATATAACATTCAAGATTAAAGTGATGAAAAATAGTACGAAGGCTAACGCAAAAGCAGATAATGTTTTTGGGCTATCAAACTCTTGGTCACCAGTAAGTAATCCGACTATTTGCACTGTAACAGTACTTACGCTATCAAAGGGATTGAAGGTGAGATTTGCAGCAAAACCTGCAGCCATCACAACTATCATAGTCTCACCTATTGCACGAGAAAAAGCTAACAAGAAGCTTCCTACAATGCCATGAAATGAAGCTGGAATAATTACTTGTTTTGTGGTCTCTGATAGTGTTGCTCCCATTGCAAGTGAACCCTCTTTAAGGGAACGAGGCACAGCTGTTAATGCGTCATCAGTTAATGATGCCACAAAAGGTATAATCATAATTCCAAGAACAGAACCAGCAATCAATGCACTTTCTGAACTCATATTCGTAAAAGATAAGAATGCTCCCATGTCTCTAAAAAATGGGGCGACAGTTATCACAGCAAAGAACCCATAGACTACTGTTGGAATACCTGCAAGTATCTCAATAATTGGTTTTGCATAACTTCTTACTCTGTCAGAGGCATATTGAGACAAGTAAATTGCAGAAAACATACCTACAGGTGCTGCAACTGACATTGCTATAAAGGCAATAAGAAGTGTTCCTGTAAAAACTGGTACAGCACCAAAGCTACCTGAAGATCCAACTTGGTCAGCTCTTATTGCCATTTGAGGACTCCAATGTAATCCGAATAAAAAATCAAATACATTAACAGAGTCAAAAAATCTAAGAGTTTCAAATAATAATGACAAAACAATACCAATGGTTACAAATATTGCAAAAACTGCAGAGGCTCGCATGACATAAACGACTACTTTTTCTATATAATCTCTAGCTTTAAATTGAACCTCAACAAATTTTAATGAGTATCTAAAAAACATTAGGGTTAGCGTCAAGACAACAATGAACTGCAATATCTTATTGTTGTATTGCAATGATTGATAATGTTCTACCGCTGGCAAAAAGCCTATATGATCAATTATTCTATCTGATGTTCCTTCTACATAAGCTATAACCCCATCTGTATAAAATCTTACTAGCCCACTGTCAGTTACATCTGAAAAGAATTCTCTGAGAGTAATATTAGTTATCATATTCACAATAAATGACCAGGAGATTAATAATATAATTGCAGGAACTAGAGTCATGAAAGCTGAATATAGACCATGATAATGTGGTTGAGAATGCATTATGTTAACCTCAGATAATGCGTTGGCCTTGCTCTTATTGAGTACAAAGCCATATACAGCAAGAGCAATAATTAAGATGAGTAGGAATTCAGTCATATCTTTCAGTTAACTGATGTTAAGTCTTCAATGTTACAGTTATGTTAAATATGCCTTAACTTCTGATGTAATTATATGTCTTGGTTGCTAGATAAGCTCCAATGAGCTGAGCGAAGATGAATCCAATTATATTGGTAGGATCTATCCCTGTATAGGTGTCAGTAAACGAACGTGCAATTGTAATTGCTGGATTAGCAAATGAGGTTGAAGAAGTAAAAAAGTATCCCGCCCCTATATAAACACCTACAATAACACCCACTGATAAATCATTTCTTTTCTGGGACATGCAAATGATAAAAACCAATAAAAATGAAGCGATGATCTCTGAAAAGATAATATTTACTCCGCTCCTGTCTTTCGTACTAAAATCAAGAATGCTCATATCAAACATAATATGAACAAAAACTACGCCTACTACACCTCCCAACACATGACTAAGAACATATCTAAAAAAATCTATTTTTTCTAACTTGCCTTGCATATAAAAACTAAAGGATACTGCGGGATTAAAATGAGCTCCGGAAATTTCTCTAAAAGTCATTATGATCACAATAAGGATGGCTACTGTTGAAACTGAGTTTATTAATAAAGTGATGCCCTCAATGCCTTCGCTTATGTTTTGAGCCATAATGCCACTTCCTACGACACCCATAGTAAGAATCATCATGCCAAGAAACTCTGATATTATTTTTTTCATGAATGTTATTAAGTATCGCCTGATTTAACCAGGCGATACTTTTAAATTATATGGAGTTAATTAACGAACTAGTTTTGCAAGTGATTTTGCATCACTTTGAAACTTAGCTCGCGTACTAGCTGGTAAAGGTATTAAGCCTTTATCTACTAAGTAGCCATCATTTCCTACAGCATCGTCTTTCATGAAAAATTCCATGTATTCTTGAACGCCAGGAATAACGCCCACGTGATCTTTTTTCACATAAAAGAATAGTGAACGTGATACTTTATAGTCACCAGATGCTATAGCATCAAATGTTGGAGCTACTCCATCGATAATCGCTCCTTTTACCTTATCTTTATTTTGATCTAAGAAACTGAATCCAAATACACCGAATGAGTCTTTATTTGAAGTAAGTTTTTGGATAATTAAATTATCATTCTCACCTGCTTCAACGTATGGTCCATCTTCACGAACTGTACGGCAAAGTTTTTTCCATGCTTTTTTGTCTTTTTTCTTTAATTTCTTGATCCAAGCAATCTCACTGCATCCGCCGCTTAGAGCAATTTCAGCAAACGCATCTCTTGTTCCGGATGTAGGCGGAGGTCCATAAACCACTATAGGTATATTAGGAAGTCCAGCTCTAACTTGATCCCATGTTTTGTATGGATTTGGGCCAGTGACTCCGTCCATGATACCAATGGGAACTTCTTTAGCTAGTGCTAAATATAAATCTTTTCTTGTAAGCTGCACTGTTGGACCGCTTTTTGCATTCGCTACAACGATGCCATCAAAACCAATTTTCATCTCAGTAATATCTGTAATGCCATTTTTTGCACAGAGCTTTACTTCTTTCATCTTAATTCTTCTGGATGCATTAGTAATGTCCGGTGTTGATGGGCCCTTACCTGCACAGAATAATTTAAGCCCACCACCAGAACCTGTAGATTCAATGATCGGCGCCTTAAAACCATTGTCAGCTCTTCCGAATTCTTCAGCTACAACAGTCGCAAAAGGATAAACGGTAGAGGATCCAACGATCTTGATTGTATCTCTTGCTTCGACACTTGATACACCTAGTGCAAACAAAAATGTCAGTGCTATTGATAAATTTCTCATGTTGTCTCCATATATAAATTAAGTAGTCTGATTACACAAGATGCGCATGAAGTAGAAATTAAATATTTATGACAGATTTATGAATCTTAGCTAAACTTGGGTAAATCTACTGTGAAAGTTGACCCGACACCTTCTTCGCTAGAGATAGATAGATTACCAGCATGCCTGTTTACTATATGTTTTACTATAGATAAACCAAGGCCCGAACTGTTTTTTTTGTATTTATTTGCTGTTTTGGATCTGAAGAATCTCTCAGAAACTCTCATTATGTCATCTTTGGGTATTCCATGTCCTTGATCGGTAATTTTAAATTCTATGTTTTTATCTTTATCTGATAGGGATATCTTAATCTCAGTATTAGCATCACTGTAGGTGATGGCATTATCTAATAAATTTTCAAAAATTTCTGTAATTTGATCTTGATTGCCCTTTACATAAAAATATTCTTGATTGTAGTCTCTATCAAATAAAATACTGATGTTTTTCTTATCTGCCATAGATTGAATAGAATCGCATGCTGAGCTGCAGCATAGCCACAAGTCAACTCTTTCATTTGGTATTTGATACTCTGACTCTTCTATACGAGAAAGTGAAAGCGTATCATTTACTAGTCTCTGCATTCTCTCTGCTTCTGTCTGAATAATATTCAAGAATTTTTCTTTTTTTGGTTCATCATTTTTAGCAGGTCCATTGATAGTTTCAATGAATCCCATTATGGCAGTCAGAGGTGTTTTAAGCTCATGGCTCACATTCGAAACAAAATCTGATTTTACTTTTTCTGCCATCTTTTGAGACGTATTATCTATCATCAATACTAGAGCATATTTATCTTTTTTAATTGACAGAGGAAATACTTGAGCTTGCATATATTTATGTACTTGATCATAAATTATGAAATCAATATCACCTTTTTTGTTATTAACGAGAGCATCGCTAAGTGCAGTATTAAGTTCATTTGATCTCAAACATAACGATAAATTCATACCATTAGCATCCTTACCAATGTATGAGTTAAATGCAACATTTGATTGAGTTATAGTATATGAACTATCAATAATTATCATTGGAAATGTATTTTGATTAAATACGCTTTTATCTTTTTCGGATAAAAAGAAATCCTTCTTTATATTTTTATTATCGACTCTTACAACAAATTTTTTATTTTTGTCTTCTTTTTTTAATGCTAGGGAATATATTAAGATATAAAAAAATGATACAACAAAAACAAAGACTAAAGAGACATCATTAATTAAAGCAAGTGATAAGGTAATAAGTATTATCGATATAATGCCTGCAATCATAATAGCTAGCTGATTTTTACTATTGAATATAACGAGTTCATGATAATATTTAAAACCATAATATCAGATATATGACAGATATAATATTCCACAAATCAAGTAAATACATCGAAGATGACATAGACTATTATGCATCAGACACTCGTGATAAACACGGTGCTGTAAAACCAAGTAAGAATATCAAAAGCTATACATTGGATTCAGATAGTTTTGATAATAACGCTGAACTTCCATCTTTATACTATCCGTTTCAAAAACATTCTATAGATAGAGTTTATCTAGGGATTAGTTTTCCGCTTTATGCTAATAATTGGGGCGCAGAATTTTTAAGATATCTAATGTACGTAATTAAAAAAGATGGAGCGGTAATTTTTCCAGTTTACGCTGAAAGACAAGGTGTTGAGAAAAACTATTGGTCGAGAAGTATTCTAGAAGTTGCTTTCCAAAGCAGGCAGAAATGGTGGGGTATGAGTAATATATGGGCGGAGAATGATGGCGTAATGTCAATGCGTATTGGCAAGAAAGAGCCTAAGGTTCGTAATAGTACTTTTACTTATTTTATTGATAAGACATTGCCTAAACTTTATCAAGAAAATAAATTAAATGAATTACAAAATGAAATAGATAATCAAAATGAAAATTTACGTCTCAGTGCAGTCGTTGAGAAAATAATTCTTGATAACCACGGAAGAAATAAAAAAATCAACCTTGGAGTTGTCAGTAATAGTAACTTACTTGGCATGGAATTAGCATGCAGTGATTATATGAATATCAAAAAAACAAAAGTCTATTCCTCTAATGAAGATAATATTGATGCTTATTCTGAGTATCTCCCGAAAGATACGGCATCAAATTTCAATCGTTTAATTGGAAATTTAAATGAATGTGACTTTGATAGTGAACATAATGTATTTTTGATAGATGAAAAATTTTGTAATGAAGATTTAAGTAAACATATAATAAGTAAAGCTCTTGATAGTCTTCAAAATGATGGATTCATTATTATAGTGAATAGACATATACAAAATAATTATAAATCATCGGATTATTCTCATACCGTAGGTACTAGACTAAAAACTGGCTATGATATACCGCACTACTCAGATCTTATTTTTGATGAACTTAAAGCTGAAAATGAAAATAGAGAGTCAGCAGTTCAAGTAATACATAAAAAAGACAATGTATGATTTTCTAAATACTTTAAGTGGTTTGATATGGGGCCCTATTACACTTATATTGATTTTAGGTACAGGAATCTTTCTAAGTCTTGGCCTTAAAGGATTTACTTTTACGTATATCCTCGTAGCTTTCAAACAAATCTTTAAAAAAGATGAAAAAGCTACTGATGGAGAAATCACATCTTTCCAATCCTTAACAACTGCTTTATCTGCAACAGTTGGAACAGGAAATATTGCTGGAGTTGCTACGGCAATTTATATTGGAGGACCAGGTGCAGTATTTTGGATGTGGGTGTCTGCTTTATTTGGTATGGCGACAAAGTATGCTGAAGCATTCCTTGCTATTAAGTACAGAGAGAAAAATGCAAATGGTGAAACTGTTGGTGGGCCAATGTATTATATTAAAAATGGATTATCAAAAAACTATATAATTTTTGCCTATCTATTTGCTCTTGCAGGTATGATTGCAGCTTTAGGAATTGGTAATGGAGTACAAGTCAATTCTGTATCACAAGTGATTGAAAGTGAATTTGGTATCTCAGCTTTTACCGTTGGAATTTTTATAGCTTTATTGGTTGCACTTGTAATTCTTGGAGGCATCAAATCCATTGGTAAAATCACATCCAAATTAGTACCTCTTATGTCAGCTATATATATACTCGGCGGTCTATGGATTATCGTTCTTAACTATACTGAAGTTATATATATATTTAATCTAATTACTACATCTGCATTTACATCCACTGCAGCAACCGGTGGCTTTGCAGGTGCAACAGTTTGGATGGCATTGCGGTATGGAGTTGCAAGAGGTGTATTTTCAAATGAGGCCGGTTTAGGAAGCTCGCCAATTGCTCATGCTGCTGCTAATACCAATAATCCTGCTAAACAAGGGATGATTTCAATGCTTGAGCCACTAATTGATACCCTAATAGTTTGTACAATCACCGCTTTTGTCATTTTAATGAGTAATTTATGGATAGGAGAAATTAATGGAGCTGTCTTAACGGTTGCATCTTTTGAACAATTATTAAGTAATGGCAAATACATTGTTATTTTTGGATTAATTTTATTTTCATTTAGTACCATTATCGGTTGGAGTTATTATGGTGAAAAATGTGCTGAATTTTTATTCGGATCACAAATAATAATCTACTACAGAATATTATGGGTAATAATTATACCTGTAGCAGCTATTATAGAATTGAATCTAATGTGGCTGATTGCAGATATTATGAACGGGCTAATGGCATTACCTAATTTAATTGCATTAATTTTATTAGGTCCAATGATATTTATAAAAACAAAAGAGTTGAAAGATACTTTCAAAGCCTGACCTGATGAATAGAGATAAGCATATTAAACTAGCACTGGATGAGGATCGTTGTAGACAAGATGTAACAACAAAACTTCTTCCCATACAAAAAAAGTGCAAAGCCATAATTAAAATTAAAGAAACATCTCATGTCTATGGAATAAGATGGCTTGAACAAGTATTCAAACAAATAGATAAAAAAGTAAAAATTAAATTCTATATAAAAGACGGTCAGTATACTAAGAAAAATACAATCATAGCTGAAATTATTGGTTCAAATCACTCACTTCTTAAAGCAGAACGTGTAGCTCTAAATTATCTACAGGCTATGTCTGGAACTTATGATCTCTGTAAGAGATTTCAAAAAAAAATTAAGCCTACGAAAATTAAACTGCTTCATACAAGAAAAACTCTTCCTTTATTTAGGGCTCCATTGAAAGAAGCATGTATTGCAGCTGGATGTATGCCTCATAGAGAAGACTTATCCACAGCTGTTCTTATTAAGGAAAATCATTTGCAGTTTACAACCAACCCAATTGAGTTAATTAAGAAAGCTATTGCAAATAACAAAAAAGTAGTAGTTGAGGCAAAAACACTCAAGTTTGCTAAAAGTTTAGATCAATTAAAGATAGATAGAGTGTTACTGGATAATTTTACACCATTAATGTTGAAAAAGTTTATTCAATGTAACTTAAACTTAAAAATAGAGGTATCTGGTTCGATCAATCTAAAGAATATACAAAAATTTGCTATCAAGGGTGTCCGCTATATCTCTATAGGTGCGCTAACAAAAAATATAGAATCGAAAGATTTCTCTATGTTGATAGTGTAAGTATACGCTTGTCATACAAGCTGATATAATAAGTTTCGAATGAATAATACCTTTGACATCACACAAGCTATAAAAAATTTCTTCTCAAGAGAAGAAAAATCAGGAATATTATTATTAATCTTCGCTACCCTTGCGCTAATTGTAGTTAACAGTCCCCTTCAATCTTTTTATTTTGATATTAAGTATGCTTCGATTCCTATAAATATAGGAGACTTTAGTTTTACAAAAAGTGTTTCCCACTGGGTTAATGATGGATTGATGGCAATATTTTTCTTTGTTATAGGATTAGAACTTAAAAGAGAAATATTAGAAGGTGAACTATCCAGTTTTGACAGAATGGTACTCCCCGCAATCGCAGCAGTCGGAGGTATGGTAGCGCCAGCATTAATCTATGTATTAATAAATTATACAAGTCCTGAAAATATGTCAGGTTGGGCAATCCCTACAGCAACCGATATTGCTTTTTCACTAGCTGTACTCCTTATTATAGGAAAAAGTGTTCCTTTAAGTTTAAAAGTTTTTCTTTTATCGTTGGCGATAATTGATGATTTAGGAGCTGTATTAATTATTGCTTTCTTTTATACATCTGAAATCAGTACGCATTATTTATTATATTCAGCCGTTGTATTTTCACTTTTAATATTATTGAACATGTCAGGGTCTCAGAAGATGTACATCTTTATTCTATTAGGTATATTCTTATGGTATTTCGTTTTGAAATCAGGAATTCATGCAACAATTGCAGGCGTTCTTTTAGCAACAACGATTCCAAATAATGAAAATAACGATTTAGAACATTCAATGCTTAAACAGCTTGAACATAAACTACATAATTTTGTAGGTATACTAGTTTTGCCTATTTTTGCTTTCTTTAATAGTGATATTAATTTTAGTGATGTAACTTTAAATAGTGTTTACAGCCCTCTATCTTTAGGTATCATCCTTGGGTTGTTAGTTGGTAAACCTATAGGCATTACACTGTTTACTTATATTGGAATGAAAACAAACATTTTTAAACTTCCTGATAATGTGTCTTTAAAAGATATATTTGGATTGTCACTGCTATGTGGAATTGGTTTTACTATGAGCTTATTTATTAATGGGTTAGCATTTACTGATCAAATACTCGTTGATAGTAGTAAACTAGGTATATTTATAGGATCAATTGTGTCAGCAGTAGCTGGTTATTTAATTTTAAAATCTAAATACAAAACTTAAGACTAATATGGTGTGCATTCCATGGTGAGAGCTTCGGATGCTTTGGTAGGGATCACATCTAGTACAAAGTTAATGGAATCAAATTTTACAAGTAAATCTGGCGCAGTAAGCTCTATAGAATCTTCTGTTCTTTTTACTACAGCTAGGTTCATTCTATTTAATTTTTCATTATCTTTTTTTAGATCAAGAATAAATACAATGCGTTCTTCGTAATTATAGCAAGTAAGTTTATCGATCATGGTTCGACCATCTGCTGCATCTGCTGCTATAGAGGGTATTATAATTATGAGTGAGAGTAATGTTTCCCTTAAGTGAAGCATTATTAACTATTACATGTATTATCTGAGTAGACAATACATTAATTAACTACCACCAATGGTCATATCTTTAATCATTACAGAGCCACATTTTATCTTCGAGTTCATATAGTAATCATTACCAATTTCCTCGATATTTTTGAACATATCTATCATGTTAGATGCAATCGTAAAATTTGTTACCGGATATGATATCTTGCCTTTTTCAATTAGGTATCCAAACGCGCCTCTTGAGTAGTCACCGGTCAACATGTTTGCACCAGAACCCATCATCTCAGTAACCAGTATTCCCTCATCTACAGATTCAATCAGATCATTCAGCATTTTTTTTGAAGATTCTATTAATATGTTTGTATACCCAGAATTACCTGTAGATTTTAACTTAAGCTGACTTGCAGAATAGGTATCTAGTAAAAAGGTATTTAGAACACCTCCTTCGATTATATGCTTTTCAGAGGTTTTAACCCCCTCGCTGTCAAAAGGTTTCGTACCGAGTCCTTCTTTGATATCTGGTTTTTCTGTAATGTTGATATGACTAGCAAAAACTTGCTTATTTAAATATTCAGCTAAGAAACTATTTTTTTTATATATATTGTTTCCATTAATTGCAGATAAAAATGATGAAAATAGACCAACTGATAATTCAGGAGTTAAAATTACAGGACATTTTCTAGTAGATATAGATTTCGCGCCTAGTCTCGAGATTACTTTTTTTGCACTGAGCTTGCCTATTGCTTGAGCACTTTCCGTCTGCTCGAAGTTTCTTCGAGTTGTATACGCATAATCTCTTTCTTTTAAACCATTCTCTTCGGCTATGACAACACAAGAAAGTGTATAGCTAGTTGAAGAATAAGACCCTACTGCTCCATGAGAATTTAAAATCAAATTATTTGATTGTGAGTATCCATACTCTGAGCCTTCACTATTATTAATTCTCTTATCATAATCAAGTGCAGCTTTTTCACACTCAACGGTCATGTCTATTAATTGATCTGAACTAAATGTCTTTGGGAAATTTATATCACAATCTATATTTAATTGATTAATTAAATTATCCTTTGCTAAACCTTGGTGCTCATCTGTCTCGAGATATGAGGCTATCGTTTTGCTTTTATCTATTGTTAGTTTTATGCTCTCATCAGATAGATTATTTGTGCTTGCAACACCTTTTCTTTTACCATCAATACATGTAACTGTGAGTGATTCATCGTTATGATATTGAATATTTTCAACATCACCAAACCTTGAAGTTACATCTGCACCATCTGCAGAGTTAAAGTGGAACTCATATTCTCTTTTATTATCTAAACCATCGATTATACTTTTTAGCTTGTCGGTAGTTTCATGAAAAGTAGCAGACATCTTTATACTTCCGTTCCGCCAACAGTAATATCATCAATTTTAAGTGTCGGCTGACCAACACCGACAGGAACGCTTTGTCCTTCTTTACCACATGTTCCAACACCGTCATCTAGTTTCATATCATTAGCAACCATAGAAACTTTTTTTAGAACATCGGGACCATTACCAATCAAAGTCATCCCTTTAATCGCATTTGTAACTTTTCCAGATTCAATCTTATAAGCCTCCGATGCGGTAAATACAAATTGACCGCTAGTAATATCTACTTGCCCGCCAGAAAAGTTTACTGCATAGATACCATCCTTAACGCTTTCAATAATTTCATCGGCTTCTGATGTTCCGCCAAGCATATATGTATTTGTCATACGTGGCATTGGAAGATGTGCATAGCTTTCTCTTCTACCATTTCCAGTAGGTTTAACATCCATTAATTTTGCATTCATTAAATCTTGCATATATCCTTTTAAGATACCATTTTCAATCAAGGTATTTTTTGCGGTTGGTGTACCTTCGTCATCTATAGACAAAGATCCTCGTCTATCTTTAATGGTTCCATCGTCAATAACAGTACACAGATCTGATGCAACCTTTTGTCCAATCAAATCAGAAAAGTTTGATGTTTTTTTTCTATTAAAATCGCCTTCAAGACCATGTCCAACAGCTTCGTGCAATAATACACCTGGCCATCCTGATCCTAGAACAACCGTAGTATTTCCTGCCTTGCATGGCTTAGAAGTTAGATTCACATTCGCAATTCTTATAGCTTCGTCAGCCAGCTCATAGGGTCTTTTTGTATCTAGTAACATTGGATAAGTGTATCTTCCACCGCCACCTGCGCTTCCACGCTCAACTCTGTCTCCAGATTTCAATATTACCATTACATTAAACCTAACCAATGGTCTATCATCAAAACTATATGTCCCAAGAGAATTTGCAACAAAAATTGAATCAAAGCTGGAGCTGAGGTTAATTATTACCTGCTCAACCCTCTTGTCTTTACCTTTAATATATTTATTAATTTCTCTAAGAAAGTTTACTTTCTGATCATCGGTTACAGATGCAAGTGGGGATTCTGAAATGTAAAGTTTTTCAAAATCTGAATATTCTTTTAAATTTAATGATTGTGATGAATTTGATTTGATAATTGATTTTGATAATTTAGCCGCTTTCATAATTTCATTAAAATTGAAATTATTTCCGTATGAAAAACCTGTTTTCTCATTACTTATAGATCTTATACCATATCCACTATCTATATGTTGAGAACCACTTTTGACTATACCGTCTTCACATGTCCAACTCTCAACCGTGGTGTACTGCATATATAAATCAGATAAATCAATTGATGGACCTGAAGACTCTGCGATTATATCTTCAATCTTATTGAAGTTAAGTTTGTTTTCTTCAAATATGTAATCTTTAATTATATTCATTTTTTATTAATCAGTTTCATGTGTTCTAAAACTGGAAAATTTTCTCTTATTGATTTCAGTTGTGACAAATCTATATCACTACTTATAAAGCCTTTTCCCTTTTCAAGTATATCTAAAGTTTGACCCCATGGATTAACTATCATAGTGTGGCCAAACGTTTTCTTGCCATTAATATGGTAACCGCCTTGGCATGAAGATACAACAAAAGAGAGATTTTCTATAGCCCTAGCTTTAATAAGTGTTTCCCAATGTACCTTCCCAGTTTGTTCGGTAAATGATGCTGGCAAAATAATAACATCAACTTTTTGTTCTTGTTGTAATCTAAATAGTTCTGGAAATCTTAAATCATAGCAACAGGCTATCCCTGCTCGACCGATTGGAGTATCAATAACTTCAATTTTATCTCCAGGCATAAAATATTTAGACTCGTTATAGGATTCTTTTGATTTTGGGAGAGTTACATCAAAAAGATGAATTTTGTTATATAAAGATACTTGTTCTCCTTTTTCATTATAGGTAATAGTACTGGCCATGACACGATCTTTATCTTTTGATTTAATAGGTATTGTTCCACCAACAATCCAAATTTTATAAGAACTTGCAAGGTCAGATAAGTAATTTTGTATCTGTCCGTCCCCTAACTCTTCAGCATGTTTAATATAGTCAGCATCATTTTCAGGCATTAGAGCAAAATTCTCTGGAAGGACAACCATCTTTGATCCAAGATCAGCTATCTGTTCTATAAATGTTTTCACATCATATAGATTGACCTTAATATTAGGTCCAGAATTAAGCTGTATTGTAGATACCTTAGACATCTGTCTAGGATATATTAATTGATGATAGGTTTAAACGATTGGGTTACTTTAATTTCAGGGTTACTCCAAGGACCTTTGATAGAGTATTCAATTCCTGCAAGTTTATTTGTATCAAGTCCAAACTCCTTGAGAAGTTTGTCATAAAATATTGAAGCGGCGGCACCTATTGGTCCACCTATAACTGCGCCTGTAACAAGACTTGTAGAAGATAGATCAGGTATAAAGATAAGGACTTGGTCATGCGTTTGTTTGATAAGATCTGATTTGCCAGACAATCTCATTTCACCAAAACTTCCAGTTATCGTCATTTTTTTCGTGTCTGCTATTCCTGAATTTAAATCCATCTCTGTATTAAGATTATCAAAACTAAGTCCTGTAGAAAAAAAATCTGAAAAATCTAAAGATAGTCTTTTTGGTATTGATGATATGCTAAACAACCCTAAGACTTGACCGAGGGCTTGAGTTCCCTTGTCTAATTCACTTATTTGTCCCTTTTCAATATTGAAGTTCAGAGTACCTATTGTTTTTGAGAAACCAAAATCCTGGATAGAGCCTTCCCATATCCCAGATAATTCAGCTTGTAGTTTTCCACCTTTAATTGTGTCAGGATAGCCAAGTGTTTTTAGAGCAAGACCAAAATCATCACTTTTAATGTCTGCAAATAACTCTGTTCTGATTTTATCTGTGATGAACCATTTACCTGATGATGTCATTTCTAAATGTATATTTTTAAAATTAAGTTTGGTTATTTCTATATATTCATTCATTGGTGTCATGATAAGATGAAAATTATCGAAGACTAAATTATTTGATTTTAAATATTTAGCTTTAATATTTATTTTTGGTAATGAAGCAAGAAAGCTGCCTCCAGCAAAAAAACTTGTATCAATAAACTCAAATGATCCATTCACAACCTCATCATTATCTAAGATTTTAGGATATTTTATAAATCCTCGTGCTGCAGGTGATTTAATCTTTAAATACAGATATTTTGATTTATTTTTAATTTCTAAATTGTGCTTATCTACTGATAATTTTATTGGATATGAAACTGATGAAGAGTATTGATAATTTAATGTAGTACTGATTTTTTCTTTAGGTTTTTTTATAGATGATCCATAAAAATCAATAGATACTCCCTCTAAATCACTGGAGGCATATAAATTTATCTCTCCACTTTTTTTATTATAGGATACTTTGGATTTAACCAAAGATTTTCCTTTTATAATTTTATTATCAATTATTGATAGTTTAGACAGAAGAACAGTATCAATTTCTCCCAATGACGACATGATATATTCATAAGTCTTTGGTTTGATATTAGTATCTATGCTGGATATTTGATTCTGATTATTTAAGCTTAACGTGAATCTATTTGATTTAATCATATTAGATGAATAAAAGAAATCTATTTTATCTGAAGATAAATAAACAGAATCAGAATTATTTAGATAAAAGTTGCTTATATTAGTTTTAGCGAAAATCTTATTATTATGATAGTAAATACTACTATTAAGGCTTCCCGAGATTTCCAATATATCTTTTTCTATCCCTGGATAAATAGTTCGTGCAATTTCTTTAATATTAGTGGAAAGCTTGATTTTCAATGATGGATACTTTGATATTCTCTTGCCACTAATTGACATCAGATGGCCATTTTTATCCTTAAGATTGTTGCTACTAAAGTATATTGATTTACCTCTTATATTATAATTAATGAATCCATTCATTTTCTCTATTGAGTTAGCATCATTATTATCCATGGAAACATTATTTATATTAATTCGTCCCTTCTTTAAATCTCCATAAATATCAAAAGATATATCATTCAACTGATATTGTTCATTGAGTTCCAACAGTGGGCTATCAACTGTAAGAGAAAAATAATTTAAAATGTCTTTACTAGATATGTGTATTTGAAGATTTCTTATACTAGGATTTTTCAACTTAGAAAGATAATCATAATTAAATAAGTTAGTCTTTTTTGATAAAACATCCATAATCTGATAACTACCATTCTTAATAAATACCTTTATCTGCTTAGATTTACTCTTACTAAATACAATTTTATTATCATTTACTTTTTTATCATTTAAATGATAATTAAGTCTCATAAGACTTAGTGTCTCTAATGTTTTATTTTTAACATAAAGAATATCGCTATTGACGTTTTTTATTTTAAGATTCATGAGAGGGAGTTTTACATCAAGTTTATCAGCTGCGATATTACCTGCTAATTTCTCAATTTTCATATTGTTTAAGTCCATCCATATTCTAAAAGAAATGCGATCAGATTTTATTTGTTTTAAAGATGGAGGTAACAAGTCATATGGTAAGTTCACAGAGTTTCCGCTTATAAACGCCTTACTTATATTATTACCCTCTGCTTTTTTTGCGTGATATATAAGCGTGATAGGATCTAGACTTGATTTATGGAAAAATTTTGCATTAATAGTCAGTACATCCTTAATACTACTGACTATTAAAGTATTAATTTTAAAGTTTATAGTGTTAGTTATACTTTTATCTTTCAGCTTGATTGTTGAGTTTTTAAGAACTATTTTAGGGAAAACTGTATTATTAGTTTGATTAGCCTCATCCATAAAACTTAAGTTATTAATAGAGATCTTTGAATTATCCCGTGTAAGAACTACAGATGTATTATTTACAATAATTTCACTGACATTCATCGACATTTGAAATAAGCTCTCTAACAAATCAATTCGAAATACACTTACAGGTGTATCGAGAATAATATTATTGTTTTTATCACTGAGTTTTAATTTTGATATATGAATATTTGGATTAATTCCCTCCCATTTAATTTTGACTGAATCAATTTTGGAAGTAAGATTATAATTTTCCAGAAACTCTCTCTTTATAGTACTCGACAGATTTTTATTAAAAGTAGATGTGTTCTCTGAGATAAATACTAATGCAGAAAATGATAACAATAAGATAATTATGATATTAAAGAATATTTTAATAATATTCTGCATATTTAAATCATATTTTCATTATTTAAGCTTTCGTCCCATAGCTTTTCAAGAGAATAAAATTCTCTTGTTTCAGGATGCATGACATGAACTAGTACGTCACCAAAATCAATAAGTATCCATTCTGACTTTGAGTACCCTTCTATGCCTATAGGCTTAACCTTTGTTTTTTTTAGTTTCTTTATTATATTATCTGATATTGACTTAACATGCCTTGTAGATCTTCCTGATGCTATAATCATAGTATCAGTCACAGATGATTTATTTTTTACATTTAAAGATATAATATCCTCAGCTTTAAGTTCCTCTAAAATTGAATTTATCTCATCATTTAACATCATTTATACAAACCTTTATCAAGTATATATTTATTATTTTCATTAGAAACGTAATTCATAATAGATTCATTCCTACTGACATGTTCCCTGATCATTGTCGAAGAGATAATTGATTTATGTTTTTCAGAAAAATATATCTTCCCACATTTAGCTTTATTAAATAAATTAATATTCTCTTCAAGTAAAATTTTTATCTCTCCCATGTTATCACATCTTAAAATATTATCCCTAACCAACACTACAATATTCACTATCTTCATAATTTCATTATATTTATACCACTTAGTAAATGACATAAAATTATCTTCACCAATAATAAGTCGTAATTTGTTTGGCGAATATAATTCTTTGAAGTATTTCAATGTATTAAAGGAATATGAAATATCTGATGATTTCAATTCATAGTCATCAATACTTAGGGACTTATCTTGGGCTATTACATTTTCTAACATTTTAAGTCTATCAGATTTATTAGCTTTAAAAGCTTTACCTACAGGTGATGTTCCTGTCGGAACATAGATAATTTTATCTAGTTTGAAATGACTCTTAATTTTCAATGGTATGTCTATATGAGCATTATGCACAGGATCGAATGATCCTAAGTATAAACCTATGATAGGCTGTTTAATTTCTTATGACTCCTTTGCTATTAACAATATACTTGAGATTTGTTAATCCCTCTAGTCCAACTGGTCCGCGAGCATGTATTTTATCTGTGCTAATTCCAATTTCAGCACCTAATCCATATTCATATCCATCTGCAAATCGAGTTGAAGTATTTACCATCACAGAACTAGAATCAACCTCTCTAAGAAACTTGTCTTGAGTATTTTTGTTTTTTGTTATTATAGCCTCAGTATGTTTACTTCCATACTTTTCAATGTGTGATATCGCATCATCAATACTCGAAACAATTTTCACAGATATTATTGGTTTCAAATATTCTTCATACCAATCAGACTCCTTTGCGCTTTTAATCTTAGAATGTAATTTCTTTGTTTGACTGCATCCTCTAATTTCAACCTCATGTTCTTCTAATGTATAGAGAATTTCTTTGATATAAGATTTTGGAAAACTCTTATGAATTAACAATGATTCTGCTGCATTACACACACCATACCTTTGAGTCTTAGAGTTTATTGTGCATGACATTGCTGTTTTAAAATCAGCATCTTTATCAATGTATACATGACAATTGCCATCAAGATGCTTAATTACTGGAATCTTAGATTCTTCTGCCACTTTTTTAATTAAGCCTTTCCCTCCACGAGGTATTATAACATCAATATAGGAGTCCATTTTCAAAAGCTCACTAACAGCAACCCTATCTATCGTCTTAACAATTTGAACCATATCAGTTGATGCCTTGCTCTCAAGAAGAGCTTTTTTGATAAGACTAGCTAATATCAAATTACTATTTATAGCTTCACTGCCTCCTCTTAGAATAATACTATTGCCAGATTTTAGAGATAAACCTGCAGCATCAATCGTGACATTTGGTCGTGATTCGTAAATCATAGCAATAACTCCCAGAGGCACTCTCATTTGCTCAACAGTTATTCCGCTAGATTGTCTTGATTTATTGATTTTTTTATAGAGTGTATCTGGTATTGTATTTATTTCTTCGAGTCCATTTATCATAGATTTAACTCTACTGCTGTTTATAACAAGTCTATCTATAAGTGCATCTGAAAGGTTATTTTGCTTTGCTAGTTTAATATCGATTGAATTTTTCTTAATAATTGTTTGATTATTAGTTTTTAAATTATTAATAACTTTTTTAATAATCATTACACGTTGAATATTAGAAAGTGATCTAGCTGCCATGGCTGCGCGCTGAGATGCCTCACAAATACCTTTTATATATTTTTTTATGTCAGCTTTATTCATGCTTGCGTATTATTATTCATTATAATTGAGAATAAATCATTAAAACTTGTCCATGAGTTGGAATTTTTTGAATTATATTTACTATTTATATCTAATTTTACGATATTTTTAAGTGCATTCAGCAAGGTGTCAGGACCATACCTAGTAGATGCTGCGCTATATTTTGTTTGCAAGAATTGAGGGATAAATGGTTTATTATTTTTTGATTGTTGAATCAAGTATAATTTTTCTAATTCAGAATTTAGCAAAAAAATAATATATGTCAGCGGAGTATTTATGCTTTGAAGATAATTACTGATTTTTAGAAACCTAAGGTAATCTTTATTTAATAAAGTATCAACTAAATCATACTCTCCATACTTAGAATTTTCTACAGTGTCTCTCTCATCAATAACACCCATCAGGCTTTTTTGATAAATAGTTTGTGATATCGACAGACTATTATTGAAATTTAATTCAATTAAATTGCTTATAAATTGATCATCGTAACTTATCTTATTTATTTTGCATTTATTAATAACCCACTGCTCAAGAAGCTTACCCTTTAATTCATATATCTCAATCAAACACGAATTTGAGCCGACATGTTTATAAAACTTTGTATTTTTAAATGATGATGATTGCCTATCTAATTTAATAATAATTCTATTTTGATTTTTATTGGTAATAACAGTTTCAATAAATACCTTGAGATTTTTTGGTATTGAATTTGATACGATATTCAATGTTATTATTTTTTTATCATCGAATAATGACTGTTCAAAATAGCTATTATTTATAACATCTGTTTGAGAGTCGTCATCTATTACATAACTCTGCTGCTTGTAGTCAAGTTTCTTATAAAAGTTTAAAATATCATGCTCTAATTCATTACTGATGTTCCTTGGATTGCCATGTATGAAAAACAATACTATCTCCGATGATAAAGGTAGTTTTTTAAATTTAATATAATCAACTATCATAAGTTGAATTATACTATATTAGACACTATGAAGAGAGCTAAAAAAAATAAGATTGGTTTTATTGGTTTAGGTATTATGGGCAAGCCCATGGTTGTCAATCTAATCAGAGACGGATATAAAGTTAGCTTCTTTGCTCGAAAGAAAAAGATCATCAATGAGATTTGTAAGATTGGGGGGATATTTGTACCATTAATTAAAGACTTACCATTACACGCAGACACAATAATTACAAATTTACCTAATACAAAAGATGTAAAAGAAGTTGTAATTGGAAAAAATGGATTATTGCATAAGTTAAAGATAAATTCATGTGTTGTAGATATGAGTACTATTTCACCTGAAGGAACAAAAGATATAAGCGCTACTTTGAAAAGAAAAGGAGCTTTTTTCATTGATGCTCCTGTATCTGGTGGTGAAGCTGGTGCCATCTCTGGTGAGCTATCCATAATGGCTGGGGGTGAAAAGAAAGCCTTCATTAAAGTTAAACCTATACTTTCGGTGCTTGGTAAAAAAATTACATATATTGGAGGAAGTGGTTCAGGACAAATATGCAAGTTATGTAACCAAATATTAGTAGCACAAACTATTAACTCAATAAGTCAAATTATAGGTATAGCAGTGAAGGCTAAAATTAAACCCAACGTAATTAGGAAAGCTTTACTAGGCGGTTATGCTAATAGTAAGATACTAGAGATACATGGTGAAAGGATGATAAAGTCTGATTACAAGCCTGGGTTTAAATTGTCACTTCATAACAAAGACCTAAATATTGCTAAATCATTTACGAGATCTTTAGGACTAAATTTTAAAGGTCTTAATGAGGTAAAAAAAATAATGGATGAAGCTGAAAATACAGGTTTTTCCGAATCAGATTCATCGGTCATACATCGTATATTAGAAAAAACTTATAAATAATTATTAAGCTTTTATAAATAATATATTATAATGCAGCTATGGAAGCCAAATACGAGAAAATTTATAGAGATCTCAATGTAACCCCTACTAAACAAAGGGTCGATTTAGCTCATCTCATTTTTGCTAAAAAGCAACATTTCACTGCAGCAGACTTAATAAATTTAGCTGATAAAAATAAGTTGAATATCTCCATGGCTACAGTATACAATACGCTATCTCTATTGGAGGACAAAGGAATGCTAAAAACAATTAATATAGACAACGAACTTAAGTTTTATGACACGAATCTAGAAGATCATCATCATCTCTACAACACTACAATGAGCACACTTACTGATATAGCTCATAACAGAGTTACATTCGCTGAACTACCTGAATTGCCAAAAACTTTAGAAATAGAGAGCACAGAGCTCTTGATAAAAGTTAAAAATAAATAACTCTAGTTATTATTTAAATCCTTTACTAAGCTAGCTCTACTACTTGATGCTAATTCAATTTCCTGATTATACTCACTGTGGTTCACCCCTAAACTGATTTTTTCGTTCGATAAAAATTCAGTTATTTCATCTTGGTCAAGTTGAAATCTTAAAAAATGAACAGCAGATGTTTTATTATCTGTGCTTCTTTCAAGATCTTCATCAGCAAATGCGGTAATCTTTTTAGAGCCGCAAGATAACCAAATGTTATTTTCAATGCCATGTAATTTAGATAGCATAACTTTCCTCTCATCAACATCAGGGTACATAATAAGCATTGTTGCTTTTAAGTTATCTCCGTCAGGGATCAAAGGATTATATGCATCAATCTCTTCTTGTATTTCTTTTTTATTAAATATTTTTTCTATTCTAAGCATCTCTTGAACTTGATATTTAATAGTTGAGTAGTCTTCAAATAATAAAATAACATGTTCCCCTATAGAGACAGTTCTATTTTTTTTATGATTGATTAGATCTTTTTTAATTACTTCTCTTTGATCATCATAATCTTCCAAAGAAAGTAAATCTTCAATTTTTAGTTTCATTTTTTTATTCCATAAGCTTTTTTAATTAAACTGATTGGGTGTTCTGGTGCTTGCATATTCCCGAGAGAGTTTTCAATATGATGTGCAGCTAAGGAACAGTCGCTCGTGAAGCTATCAAACTTAGATTCCTTAAATACCTTAGTTATTGGTTTAGCTATTTTAATTGCTATTTCATGAGTTTCAGCTTTAACTCCGTATGTACCATCATGTCCCGAGCATCTTTCAATTGCATTTACAGTGGTTCCAGGAACTAATTCTAAGATTTTTTTGGTCAGCATTCCAATATTTTGTACTCTCTGATGACAGGCAACTTGATACGATACATCACCCAATTCTGTGTCAAAATCTTTATTGAGGGTGCCTTCGTTATTGAGAAGATTTAAAAACTCAAAAGGGTCTCTGAAGGCTTTGGATACAAGCGATAATTCTTTATTTTCTGGAAAAAGTAGGGGTAGTTCTTGTTTATACATGAGAACGCATGAAGGAATCGGTGCAACTAGAAGATATCCATCATCAACATATTTCTTAAATTTGGATAGATTTTTATTCATCATTTTTTCTACTAGTTCTATATCACCAAGTTCAAGTTTAGGCATACCGCAGCAGTTATCATCTTTTATTATTTCAACAGTAATATTGTTATGTTTTAAAATATCGTAAAAATCTTTGATAACACCGGGCTCATTATAATTATGATAACAAGTCGTAAATATAGCTATCTTGTATTTAGAGTCGCTAACTTGATTTGATAACCCAAGTTGTTTCGCCGTCTTTGAGACAAACTGTGGTAGTTTAGCATTTTCATGAATACCAAATAATTTACTTAGAACTTTTCTAAATAATTTAACCTTGTTAAAAATATTTACTAAAGATGAGATAACTTTTCTCGAGAATATTTGTCCTAATTTATCCGTTGAGGTGAGGACTTTATCTCTAAAAGATATTTTATTTTTTGAGTTTTTAATTACTTTGCCCCTTAACATTAAATGTGGAAAATCTATTTCCCATTCATGTGGAGGTACATAAGGGCATTTTGTCATGAAACATAAATCACACAAGTAACAATCATCTATTACTGATTCAAATTGATTATATTGAACACCATCTACTTCAAAAGTTTCTGATTCATCTATAAGATCAAAAAGAGTTGGAAATGAGTTACATAGACTTACACATCTTCTACACCCATGACATGCATCTGCGACTCTTCTTAGCTCCTCTTCATACTTATCTTCATCTAAGAAATCTGGGTTCTTCCAATCTATTATGTGCCTAGTTGGTTTCTCAAGACCGCCTTCTGACGAAGCTTTCGCAATACTATCTATCATTCATCTTCCCTGTATTATTAATTTTTATGTGGGCGATGATACATCGCCCACATTCAAATGATTAAGATATTGATTCTAATGCTTTTGTAAAACGATTAGCATGTGATCTTTCTGCTTTAGCTAGTGTCTCAAACCAATCAGCAATTTCATCATGACCCTCGTCTCTTGCTGTTTTAGCCATACCAGGATACATGTCTGTGTATTCATGTGTTTCACCTGCTATTGCAGCTTTAAGATTAAGAACGCTATCTCCGATTGGTTCACCTGTAGCAGGGTCTCCACATTCTTTTTCTAAGTATTCTAAATGCCCATGAGCATGTCCTGTCTCACCTTCAGCTGTAGAACGAAAAACAGTAGCTATATCATTTTGACCTTCAACATCAGCTTTTGCAGCAAAATACAGATATCTTCTATTTGCTTGAGATTCGCCAGCAAATGCATCTTTTAAATTTTGTTCAGTTTTTGAACCTTTTAAACTCATAATGTTCTCCTAGATTATTATTTAGAATCATTCTAAATTTATACGATATATATGTCAATCAAATTCTGGTAAAATACAAAAGATGATAATGATTCTTGTTATCTTTTGAGAAAATATTTTGAACAATATATTATTTAAACTTTATCAAAAAATTGCTTTTCTTGGGGATGCAGAGAAAGTACACAATATTTCTCTGCCCATTCTTGAATTTATATATAAAAGTTATTTTGGGAAAGTCTTTCATAAGAAAATCATCAGTAAAAAAACAAAACAATTTGATATTTCATTTGACAACCCTGTTGGTCTAGCCGCAGGATTTGATAAAAATGCTGATTATTTGAATTTTCTGTCCAATATAGGATTTGGATTTATAGAAGTTGGGACATTAACGCCAAAACCACAGCCAGGTAATCCAAAGCCCAGAGTCTTTAGAGTAATAAATGAACAAGCTATCATCAATCATCTTGGCTTTAATAATAAAGGGATAGATTACGCAATTAATCAAATTAAGAAGTTTAATAAAAATATTCCTATAGGTGTCAACATTGGTAAAAATGCAAAAACTGATATCAAAGATGCTTTTCGTGACTATGAATATTGCCTTAGAAAATCGTATTCTGTGGCAGATTATATTACATTGAATATTTCATCCCCAAATACAAAAAATTTGAGGGATTTACAATCAGTAAATAATATGGAAAGCTTTCTTGACTCAATAAAAATATTACATAATAATTTAAAAAAAGTTTATAAGAAACACACCCCTTTGGTTGTAAAAATAGCTCCAGATATTGAAGAAGGACCGCTTAAGGACTTGTTAAATCTTGTTAATAGTTATGATATTGATGGAATAATTTGTACCAATACAACTATAGATAAAACTAACTTAGATCATAAATTCAAAAATATTCAGGGAGGATTAAGTGGCAAGCCTTTGTATGAAAAATCAAACATTGTTCTTAATAATGTAAAAAAACATTTGAATGATGATATTACCATTATAGGTGTAGGTGGTATAGATTCTGCTTCATCCGCAAATGAAAAGTTTAAATTGGGGGCAAATCTCGTTCAGCTTTATACTGGTCTAGTCTATAAAGGACCTGATCTAATAAAAAATATTTTAAATTAAGTTATTCTGGTTTCCATTTCCCATATGCATCTTCACCAGGTTGACTAGTCGACTGAGCATTGTCCTGTTGCGGAGCGTTTGACTGCTGGTCATAAACATATTGAGTAAATTCAATAAGTTGTTTTAGTATATCGTCTCTATCTTTTTTTGGAATATCTGCTGTTGCTACTATTGAGCCTACAACTGCAGACAAATACTGGGATGCAAGAATAGGATCTTCATTTTTAGGCTCATACTCGACAAGTACCTTCTGTAATCCCTTAAGTAATTCAGGTTTTAATATAATTTCGGTCATAATGTTAAGAAACTATATTATAATGATATTTATATGCAAGTTAATTCTACATTATCAGTTAAGACATTTGATGTTGGTCCAATGTTAAATATGATTTATCTTATCTGGGATAAGAAAACTAAAGAAGCTGCTTTAGTTGATCCTGCATGGGATCTTAGTCAGGTGCTTGATTTTATCAAAAAAAATAATATTAACATCAAAAAAATACTTTTGACGCATAGTCATCATGATCATGTAAACTCGGTTGATAAATTACTAAATCTTTATGATGTTCCTATTTATATAAATAAAATAGAGGCTAGTTTCTGGGGGAAGAAGTACGATAACTTGACAGGTTTAGATTCAGAAGAAAATATTTATTTAGGAAAATCTAAGTTAACATCAATTCATACTCCAGGACATACACCAGGGTCATGTTGTTACTCTTTTGATAACAATCTTATAGCTGGTGATACGCTATTTGTATTTGGTTGCGGTCGATGCGACCTTCATGGAGGCAATCCTGAACAAATGTTTGAATCACTCAAGAACTTAAAAAATAATCTTCATAAAAATACGATTATTATGCCTGGTCATAATTATTCTATAAGTAGACAATCGACTCTTGAAGAAGAAATTAGTGGTAATCCTTTTTTTAATTTTAATAACCTAAAAGAGTTTGTTAAGTATCGTATGCACGATCATGACAAAACCAGAGAGGAACCATATGCGCCGATCAAATCGTGTTAGCTTTGGAAACCAGCTTTAAATTTTAATAACAGTTTTCTTACTAAATTTCGATTTATCGACTCAATTGCTGTATTTTCTCTTTCTCTTGTCCCTTGCATTTGAGATTCATTAAAGTCATATGATGCGCTTGCTTTCAATGTTCCAGAAATAATATTTTCTTTAGAATAAATAAATTGATATTTGATGATTTTATTGATCTCATACTCATCTACTCTTCCAGACGAATTGACTGATAATTGTCTTTTTTTACTTTCAATGCTTAGTAGTTTAATGGCAGGATACATAGATTCATTAAGAGAATCTTTTCTATATGCTAATAATTTCTGTTCTAATATTCTTGTTAAACTATTTTTGTTGTCAGCTATGATTTTTACGTTTTCTAGCCCTTCAATGTTCACAGATCCTCTTAATTGATAACCACATGACGAAATAGATGCAATTATAATAGTTGTTAATAATAATGATTTTAGTTGTTTCATTTGATTACAAAATTAACTAATTTGTTTGATATATAAATTGTTTTAATAATATTCTTATCTTTAACCAACTCTAATACTTTTTTATCTTCCTCAGCAAGCTTTATAACTTCCTTTTCGTTTGAACCAAGGCTAACATTTATCTTGCTCCTAAGCTTACCATTAATCTGTATAATTATCTGAATTTCCTCATCATGATTAGTAACATCAAACTTATTAGGCCAATTTGGGTTTGATGCATGCTTGTTATCAAATTCAGACAAAACTGCATAACATATATGAGGAGTAATTGGATACAGAAGCTTTGTTAAAACCTGAATACATTGGGATGCAATATCATTGCTTATTGTATTTTCTTGGAAGTATTTCGATAGTAAATTATAAAATTCCATTATTGCAGCAATTGCAGTATTGAATGACTTCCTCTCAAAAATATCAGCAGAGACTTTATCTATAGTATTATTTAATTTATTTAATAATTTATTATCATTTAAATCATTAGTGTGTTGTTTTGATAATTTAATCGAATAAGATAATTTCCAAAATCTTTTAAGAAATCTATAACCACCTTCTATAGCTGAATCTGACCACTCTAAATTTTGTTCAGGCGGTGCCGCAAATAAAATAAAGAACCTAATTGTGTCAGCTCCATATTTTTTTATAATTTTATCAGGGTCAACGGTATTACCTTTTGATTTTGACATTTTGGATCCATCTTTAAGTACCATTCCCTGAGATAGTAGTGATTCAAATGGCTCATCATTATCTACAATGTTTTCATCCTTGAGGAGCTTGAAAAAAAATCTTGCATATAAAAGGTGCAATATTGCATGTTCAATTCCGCCTATATATTGATCTACAGGAAGCCATGATTTGAACTTGTTATCACACATTTCTTTATTATTTGCAGGATCTAAGAATCGTAAATAATACCAGGATGATTCAAAAAAAGTATCAAAAGTATCTGTTTCCCTCGTAGCTTTTTTCCCAGTGTACGGACATATCATATTCTTCCATTTATTATTTTTATCAAGTGGGTTTCCATCTCCGCTTAGATCTACATCTTCAGGAAGTTCTACGGGTAGGTCTTTTTCTGGAACAGGGTAAACACTACCGTCTTCATGATAGAAAACAGGTATAGGACATCCCCAGTATCTCTGTCTTGATATTCCCCAGTCTCTCAAACGATAAGATGTGACTTCTTCTCCTATATGATTATCATTACAATATTTTGATATTTTACCCTTGGCATCTTGCGACTCCAGTCCATTAAATTTATCTGAATTAATTAGTAGTCCAGAGTCAATGAATGGTAAATCATTCTCTTTATTTATGTTTTCTATAACCTGGATAATATCTAATTTAAATTTATTCGCGAATTCAAAATCTCTAGTATCATGAGCTGGAACACCCATCACCACACCAGTACCATAATTATCGAGAACATAATTTGTTATCCACAATGGAATTTTTTTATTTGTAAGTGGATGAATACAGTAAAGTTCAGTAAATATTCCGTCTTTTTCTAATTTAGAAGACGCTTCTTCAGAAAGCGTTAGTTTTTGATACTCTTCAATGAATTCCTTAATATTTTTATTATGTTCTAGCAACTCTTTTGCTAACGAGTGGTTGATACTAATTGCAATAAAAGTAACACCAAATAGTGTGTCTGGTCTAGTGGTAAAGGCAGTTAATATTTGATCCCTTTCTGCTAGTTTAAAGTTTATATTTAATCCTTTTGATTTACCTATCCAGTTTTTTTGCATGAGTTTGACGGGTTCTGGCCAATTTGGAAGTTTATCAAGGTCTTTCAATAGAACATCTGAATAATCAGTGATTTTAAGAAACCACTGTGGAATTTCTTTGCGCTCAACTAAAGCTCCTGACCTCCAACCTCTACCATCAATAACTTGCTCATTTGCAAGTACAGTCTTATCGACTGGGTCCCAATTAACCTCTGATAATTTTCGATAAACAAGTCCTTTTTTAAGTAGTTGAATAAAAAACCATTGCTCCCATCGAAAATAATTCGGATCAGCGGTAGATATTTCATTTTCCCAGTCATATAAAATGCCAATATTTTTAAGCTGTTCTTTCATATGTGCAATATTCTTTCTTGTCCACTCTTCTGGATGAACATTATTCTTAATAGCGGCATTTTCTGCTGGAAGCCCAAATGCATCCCACCCCATTGGTTGAAATACATTTTTTCCAATCATCTTATGTGACCTTGTAATAACATCACCTATTGTATAATTTCTAACATGGCCTATGTGTAGCTTGCCACTTGGATATGGAAACATGCTTAGTACATAATATTTGTTGGTGCTATCAGAAAAATTTACTTTAGAAGATGTATTATCATTCCAAGCAGTTTGCGCTATTTTTTCAATATCAGCAGGTTGATAGTCTTTATTCATTTATTTATGTCTAATTAATCCCTTAGAAAGCAGTGTCAAAAATAGTAACATCAAAACAAATATATCTCCATATCGAGAATAGAATGATCTGTCTAAATTTATTGGTGCGGAACCTGATAATCTGCCCTGTTTATTGATAGGAATATATTCAACGATTTCTCCATAATTATTTATGACAGCGCTCAACCCAGTGTTTGCTGCTCTCAATATATACCTATTGAATTCAAGTGCTCTAATTTGAGTAATCTGCAGGTGTTGGTATGGCCCTAAGCTATTACCAAACCAGCCATCATTGCTGATGTTTATTACAATTTCGTTTTCAATATCAGACTTCAGCAAGGTTGGAAATGTACTTTCAAAACAAATCAAAGGTAAAAGTTTAGTATTATTAAAGAAAATTTCTTTTTGAGAATCAGGTCCATGAGACAAGTTCGATAGTGGTATATCAAGTGTATCTGATAATTTAATAACTGTATCATACCAAGGAGTATATTCTCCAAATGGAACAAGTTTTCTCTTATGGTAATAATCAACTTTCTCAGAGAAAAAAACCATGCTATTAAAATAGTTGCTCTCAGATTTTGTAAAAAATCCAGCAATGATAATATTACTCTTATTAGACACCGTCATTATCTTGTCTAATAGTTTATTATTATTATTTAAAGCATATGGCGTTATAGTTTCAGGAAGAATAATTAAGTCAGTAGAAATTTTTTCATCAAGAAATTTAATATACTGATTTATAATATCTTGATATTCATCAGTGTCGTATATTTTATCTGGATATATGTTCGGTTGATATATTGTATAACTAATATATTCATCATACTTTACTTCTTCATTGTTACTAATGAAATATGTTGATAGATATGTTGATCCCAATATTATTGATAGCAAGATATATTGCTTATGTTTAACTTGAAATGACTTATAGAATAAAGATGACATTAATACGACTATATAACTAACCATAAATGTTCCAAATACTGGATATATAAAATTAAAAATAGTTCCGTTTTGGGAGTTTCCAATCAGAAGCCATGGAAATCCTCCAAAAAAAAGAGATTTAATATACTCGGCTACTAAAAATATAACTGCAAGTAAATTAATATTATAAATACCATTTTCTTTAATTGGATTATGTAATAATGCAATTGATATATAAGGTAGACTTATTAATATTATAAATAATGTCGTAACCAGGATGCTCCCGACTATGCTCATAAGGCCATATGTCATCAAGCTCTCGCTTACCCAAGAGACGCCGAACGCATGAATGAGAAATGCATAAAAGAACGTATATCTTATTTTATTTTTGAGTGAAACATCCTCAATCACTTTAAAGAAAATAACCAGAGAAACAAAAATCAGAATCTTATAGTTAAACGGAGAATATGATAAAACATATAATGCTGCAGAAAATAATAAGGAAAATAACTTCAAGAGCTATTATTATCTTTTTTAATGATTAGTTGTATGCGGTTGATTTTTTTTGAATCTGCTGACAAAACTGTAAAAATAAAATTATTTATTTCAATAATTTCTTGTTTTGTCGGAACTTTTTCAAATTTATTAATTAGGAAACCACCTAAAGTTTCTATATCTTCATCTACAAATGACGTATTAAATCTCTCATTAAAATCATCCAAGGCAAGGAGGGCATCAATTATATATTTATTGTGTGCTTGCTGAATTATGAACTCTCTAGATGATACATCATGCTCATCATCAATTTCACCTATTATTTCTTCAATTAGATCCTCAAGAGTAACAAGTCCGGACACGTTACTATGTTCATCAATAACGATAGCTATATGATTACGACTAGCTTTGAAATCATTTAACAGGATATTCAGCCTTTTACTCTCAGGAATAAATGTTGCTGGTCTCATATAGTCATGGAGATCAAAATCATTATTTGTATTAATCTGATTTTTCAGTAAATCTTTTGCATGCAGTATACCTATAATTTCGTCAAGCTTCCCATTAATTACCGGAAATCTTGAGTGTCCTGATTCAATGACCTTAGTTATCACGGTATTAAGTTCTTCATTAACATCAATAGCAATTACATGGGGTCTTGGTATCATAATTTCCCTAACTGGAATTTCAGAGACACTGAATACTCCTAATATCATCTGATACGAGTCTTGGCTTATAAGGTTATCGTTAGCGGCAGTAGTTAGAAGCGAGATTAAATCTTTCTTATCTTTTGGGCTATCCCCTAAAAGATCTTTAATCTTTTCAAACCAAGAATTATCTTTAGCTTCTGACATATGGGTTTCCATAATTCATATCTGCTAACAATTTCATCTCCAATTTTTCCATTTTTAACCGATTTCTGGTTACATTATGTGTGTATCCTTGAAGGTGTAACATAGAGTGAATAATCATATGTGCCCATCTAAGCTTCGATGGAAGTCCGAATTCTTTAGCTTCTTGATTGATAATTTTCGGACATAAAACAATATCACCAGAAGAAGTATTTTTATCATTATTTGGGAATGTTAAAACGTTAGTAGCATGATCATTATTTAGATAGTTTTTATTAAGTGTTCTGATTCTCTGGTGTCCAACAAATATTATGTTTACATGGGACAGAACATCTTTCATTAAGCTTATTAGTATCCACTTTTTTATAATTCGTGAAGATGGAATATAATGCTTCTTAATATAGGTTATGTAATTAATCTTTATTTTTTTTTCTTTTTCCATATTCAGTAATAATAGATGTTACTATTTTATGCCTCATTACATCTTTTGGTATGAAGTTGACCGCATCTATGCCTTTAATTTTTAAGATAAATTCTAAACAATCTATAAGTCCTGATAATGATTCCCTTGGAAGATCAATTTGACTTACGTCTCCAGTAACAACTGTGGACGAACCATAACCTATCCTTGTAAGAAACATCTGCATTTGTGAAATAGTAGTATTTTGTGCCTCATCTAAAATGATGAATGCATCATTAAGAGTTCTACCTCTCATATAAGCCAGTGGGGCAATCTCAATTATATTTTTCTCTAAAAGTTTATTTACATTATCAAAACCTAAACATTCATATAGAGAATCATATAGAGGCTGCAAATAAGGATCAATTTTTTCTGCTAAGTCCCCGGGAAGAAATCCAAGTTTCTCACCTGCCTCTATAGCTGGTCTCACTAAAATTATCTTTTTTACATGACCATTTTCAAGAGCATAAACAGCAGATGCTACAGCAAGAAATGTCTTCCCAGTTCCGGCTGCTCCAATTCCAAATGTGATTGTATTTTTATTTATAGTATCGATGAATTTCTTTTGATTAATTGATTTTGGTTTAATAATTATTTTCTTTAGTTTAATGTTATGTCTCGTTTCATTTTCATAATCATGAGATAATAATTCTCCCGAGTTATTAAGATACAAATGTAATTGTTTTGGCGTGATTTCTTCATTTCCAGACAGGTCATACATTCTTTCAATAAAATTAGATGTACTGGCAACATTTTCATTATCTCCAGTAATTTTAAAAGAA
>CACEHM010000001.1 GCA_902559355.1 uncultured Gammaproteobacteria bacterium | reverse complement strand
TTTTTAATCTTTTTTCTTTTTTCTAAATTATCTGGATCCAAAGTATATTTTTGAAGAAGCTTTACTCTATTAGACATTTGAGCGCCTAGATTTACCCAGTGGTCTAATCTATCGTGTTTTAGAGTAATACGCTTTTCTGATTCTAGATTAGGATCGTAGCTTCCAATTCTCTCAATACATTTGCCATCTCTTTTAGCTTTTTGGTCTACAACCACAATGTGATAATACGGTCGTTTTTTACCTCCGCCTCTTGATAGTCTTACTCTTACCATTTAATCCTCATATTTTGAACTGGTGATTATAGCACCACAATATCAAAATACTCAGCTTTTTGACTAAAAAACATAAAATATTAGTCTAAAAGAGTATTTTTTATATATAATCATCAAAGATGCACCTCAATATAATATGTGAAGCTAAACCAGTGAATATCAGCGCTTTTAAATAGGCAATGACTTACTTGCCTCATATTATTGGAATTATTTATTTTGCCATGTCTGCCTGCTTATTAAATTTGTATATGGGCAGAGACTGTAAAATACCATTGAGTATCTCATATCTAAGAGTTATCGGATTATTTCTATTCGGAATATTCGTGTTTAACATAGCATACCCTTTTAATATTTTTACTTTCGTGAGCGCTTTATTTATAACTCTTTTTATAATTAATATTTTTTATATTATTTTAAATTTTTATAGGTCGATAGATTACATAGGATTAATACTTAACCCTATTATATTTATATCTTTACTTTTTTATTTAACTCTTAATTTTTCATCTAGTGGAACTGAAGTTGAAAAGAATTTATATATTCATATAATATTTTCTCTAGCTTCATATGGGTTCTTAGTACTTGCAGGTATGCAAGCATTTATCTTAAAGTATCAAATAAATAGTGTAAAAAATATTCAGAACTCCTCTATATTGAACTCATTTCCCCCTATTGAGGAAATGGGAAGTATTATGTATCAGTTAATTATCGTAGGATTTATTTTACTTACGTTGTCTCTTCTCTCTGGGCTTCCATATATTTCTAATAGAGTTGATATAGATATAGAACAAAAAATATTATTTTCCATAATAGCATGGCTGACGTTTTTATATTTAGTAATTAAGAAAGCGTATTATGGAATTAAAGACATTGCTGCAGCTAACATGACTATTGGTGGTTTAATATTTCTACTTCTTGCATACTTAGGTACAAAGTTACTAATTAACTAAAATATATTTAAATGACTACTTTATCTATAGATAGCTTATTTCTGATTTTAGTACTTCTACTAGTTCTATCGGCATTTTTCTCTGGCTCAGAAACCGCATTAATGAGTGTAAATAGATACAAACTTAAGCATCGTGTTAAAAAAAAGGATGAATCTGCTTTAAAAGTTAATTACCTATTGAATAATCCTGAAAAAACTTTGGGATTAATTCTTCTATTAAATAACTTCGTAAATATACTTGCATCAGCAATCACAACTCTTATTGCAATAGAATTATATGGTGATAATGGAGTTGCTATAGCTGCAGGATTTTTAACATTCATAATACTAGTTTTTTCAGAGGTGACACCCAAAACATTTGCCTCTCATTACTCTGACAAGATAGCTTATAAAATTTCATTCTTCTTTTACTATAGTCTAAAGATATTTAATCCAATTGTTAAATTTATAAATTTTTTTTCTAGGATCATACTAATGATATTTGGTTTTGATAAAAAAAAGAATCGTCATGATGATTTGTCAAATGAAGAAATTAAAACGATTATACAAGAATCATCAAATAAAATTACAGAAAATTATGAAGAAATGGTTTTAAATCTGCTTGATTTACAAAAAGTGAGTGTAGAAAATGCTATGATACCTAAAAATGATATAAAAGGTCTTGATATTAATGAAAGTGAGGAAAATATAAATTCTAAATTAATAGATATTAAGCACACTAGGCTTCCAGTTTATTCTAAATCATTAAATAATCTCAAAGGTTTTATCAATAAAAAACATGTTCCCGGCTTACTTAAAGAAAATAATATTATTAATATTAATCAATTGATTTCTTGCTTATCAGAGCCTTATTATATTCCTGAAGATACATCCCTGCTAAGTCAGCTTATTATATTCAAAAAAGAAAAAAAGCGAATAGGCTGTGTTGTTGATGAATATGGTGATATAAAAGGTATTCTGACTCTAGATGATATACTTGAAGAAATAGTAGGTGAATACAATGCAGATCAACAGAAAAAAAATATAATAAAAACTATTTCTAGGAATCAGATAGAAGTTCATGGATCTGTTCAGCTGAGAGAGATTAATAAAATTTTATCATTGAGTCTTTCGGAAAGCTCAATTACGACAATTAATGGGTATATACTTGAGTCTTTGCAGGAGATACCAGAAGTGGGTATGACTTTTAAAAAAGATAATACTATTATAGAAGTTAGAGAGGTTAATAATAATTTTGTTGAGAAAGCACTAATTACAAAAAAAATATGAATAAAAAAGGTAATAAAATAAGTAACTTTGAAGAAGATTTGAAAAAACTTCAGAATATCCTGGATGATATTGAGTCAGATGAACTTACTTTAGAAGATTCCATAAAAAAATATAAAGAAGGTATGGAGTTGTCTAAGAAATGTCAAGATGCTCTTAATGAAGCTAAACAAGTAATAAAAGTACTTGAAGATGAAAAATAAAAGTTATCCTATACTTGATCAGGTTGAAACGCCCGAGGACATTAGAGTTCTCGATATAAAAGAGCTTGAAAGCTTAGCCTCAGATATAAGGGAATATATTTTAGATACAATTTCTAAAACTGGTGGACATTTAGCTGCTGGATTAGGTACAGTCGAGCTCTCAATTGCACTTCATTATGTTTTTAACACACCCATAGATAAAATTATTTGGGACATTGGTCATCAGTGTTATCCACATAAAATATTGACAGGCAGAAAAAATAAATTAGATTCTGTGAGAAAATATAACGGAATCTCAGGTTTTTTAAAAATAAAAGAGAGTGAATATGATGTATTTGGTGCCGGGCACTCAAGCACATCAATCAGTGCTGCTCTAGGTATGGCTATTGCAAGAGATTTTCAAAACAAAAAACACAATATCATTTCCATAATTGGTGACGGAGGCATGACAGCTGGAATGTCTTATGAGGCGATGTGTCATGCAGGATATTTGAAAACAGATATGCTTGTGATACTTAATGACAATGAGATGTCAATATCACCAAATGTTGGAGCACTTAATAAGTACCTAACCAGGTTAATGTCTGCTATAAAGGAAAAGGGTAATAATCTACTTGATGAGAGAAATCCTATCAAAAAGATTGCAAAAGCTATCAAAGATAATACACAAAATATACTAACCCCTGGGCATTTATTTGAAGAGATTGGTTTCAGTTATCATGGTCCTATTGATGGGCATGACCTGCGGTCCCTTAATGAAGTATTAAAAAATTTAAAAAGTAAGCAAGGTCCGATATTACTCCATGTTATTACTAAAAAAGGTAAAGGTTATAAAATAGCGGAGAAAAATCCAATAAAATATCATGGAGTCACGCCATTTGATATTGCTACAGGCGCTGCTGACAAACCTAAACTTAAAAACTCTCTTACATATACAAATATTTTTACTAAATGGATTAATTATTCAGCTCAATATAATGAAAATTTTGTAGCTATTACACCTGCAATGAGAGAAGGTTCTGGTTTAGTGGAATTTGAGGAAAACTATCCGAAAAGATTTTTCGATGTTGGTATTGCAGAACAACACTCCGTAACTCTTGCTGCCGGATTGGCTATTGGTGGATTAAAGCCAATCGTTGCAATCTATTCAACATTTCTTCAAAGAGCATATGATCAGTTAATACATGATGTTAATCTTCAGAATTTAAATGTTATGTTTGCCATTGATAGAGCAGGCCTAGTAGGTGCAGATGGTGAAACTCATCATGGTATATATGATATTTCTTTTATGAGAGTACTTCCTAATATTGTTATCATGACACCCTCCAATGAAAATGAAATGTGGATGATGTTGAATACAGGTTTACAGTTTGAGGGACCATCTGCAATTAGATATCCAAGAGGTAATTCATCTGGTAACGAAGTTATAATTACAGATGAAACTATTGAAGTAGGTAAATCATTAACTGTTTGTGAAGGAGACGCTATAGCAATATTAGTATTTGGTGAGCTTTTGAATAATGTCTTTGATATATCAAAAAGACTATCACTAACGCTCATTGATATGAGATTTGCAAAGCCTTTAGATACAAACAAAATAAACGAATTGTCTAAAACTCACAAATATTTCATCACATTAGAAGATAATGTCTTGATAGGAGGTGCGGGCTCTGCAGTAAATGAGCATATAATGCAAAAGGGTTTAGATATAAATATTCTAAACTTAGGTATCCCTGACAAAATTATTTCTCATGGTAGTCAAGACGAACTTTATACAGAAATTGGTTTAGACAAGAAATCATTAGAAATAAAAATAAATGAGTTATACAATCACATCACTAAAAACGAAAAAGTAATTAAATAAATGTTTAAGCTAATTGTAAAAAAGGAATTTTCATCAGCCCATATACTTCATGGTCATCCAGGAAACTGTAAAAGAATGCATGGGCATAACTGGCTTGTTGAGGCAGAAGTTCAAGGAGATAATACCAATGAAATTGGTATGGTAATAGATTTTAAAGATATTAAAAATAACCTTAAAGAAATAATTTCTAATCTAGATCATCAATTTCTCAACGATTTAGAACCTTTTATCAATGAAAACCCAACAGCAGAAAATATATCGAAATATATTTATAAAGAACTATCAAATAATATTAATACTGATAATATAAAAGTCAGTAAAATAAAACTGTGGGAAACTAGTAACGCAGCAGTAACTTATACAGAGTGAATATATGTCAACATCAAAGTCAAAATTAGAAATTTCAAATTTACCAGATACACAAGGACAGGCTGATACAAGAAATATGCCTATCAATAAAGTAGGAATAAAAGATATTCTACATCCTATGGTAATAAAACAAAGATCTGGAAAACAGCAATCAACCATTGCTAACTTTAATATGTATGTAAATCTTCCTCATGATTTCAAAGGAACTCATATGTCTAGATTTGTTCATATTTTGAATAATCATGAAGAGCAAATAACGGTTGATTCATTTAGAAAGATGATTGATGAAATGCTAATACTCTTAGAAGCTGATTCAGGTCATATAGAAATGAAGTTTCCATATTTTATAAACAAAACTGCTCCAGTTTCTAAAGTTCAAAGTCTCCTTGACTATACAGTCTCGTTTATAGGAGAAATTGAAGATGGTAAATCCAAGCTTAAAGTGAAAGTTTTGGTTCCAGTTACAAGCTTGTGTCCATGCTCAAAAAAAATATCTGAATACGGAGCTCATAATCAAAGATCGCATGTGACTATCACTGTAGCTATAAAAGATTTCATTTGGATTGAAGAAATAATTGATATCGTCGAGAGTGAATCTTCATCAGAATTATACGGTCTTTTAAAAAGACCTGATGAAAAGTTTGTTACAGAGCGAGCTTATGATAATCCAAAGTTTGTTGAAGACATGGTTCGTGATATTGCCGTTCATTTTAAGAATGATGAGAGAGTAACAGAATATACAGTTGAATCAGAAAATTTTGAATCGATTCACAATCACTCCGCATATGCACAAATTCATAAAGTTAAAGACTAAAAAATCTATCTTAGTTTAACGTATAATCCTCTGAGGACTTCATCTGATGCTAATGATTGCATTTGATTAAAGACACCATCTTCAATTGTTATAAGTGTCGAATCACGGTTTTCTCCGCCTTGGGTTAACCTTAAAGAAAACGTCTCTGTGTTGTCCTTACCAAAAAATCTATCAAAGAATCCTGGGCTCTCATTTTTTGTATTTTTCCTTATAATAATTTTACTTTTTTCAAGATATTCACTCTCAGTTATTATTGATCTATCTCGTAAGGATCGTAATTTATCTAACTCCTTGGAAACTTGTGCGCTTGTATTATTCACGGAATCGCCCAACGATACTTGAATTAGTCCTTCTGAGGCATCCTCAGATAAAATATTTATACCAAGAATATCTAAACTAGATATGATTTTTGGATAAACTCTTTCATAAATATCAGGGACAAACAATGTTTGAAGACCCTTCTCATCAGTATAAATAGAGACTATATTTCTGATACCTGATCTTTTAGCTACTATATACCCTGAGTTTTTAGCTTCATTTCCTCCAAGATATATATACATCCTGCTAATCATTTCATTTTGAAATTCCTTATCTCTAGGTCTATTCTGCCATCTGAATTCTGTATCTCCATCTGACATAAACTCTTTACCATAGTGAGAAATCAATATATCAAATCCATTTTCTTTTTTTACTATTCTTGTCTTATAGCTATCTCTTGTCTCTGGTGAGACTAGCAATGGCACATATCGACCAACGTACCTTTGTATAGTACCTAGTTGAACTTCACTAAGGTTTTCAAGATAATTAGTTCTCATAGATGATATAGTCAGATCTTCGCTAAGAATTTGAAATCCCTCCTCATACCAGAATGATTTGATTCTCTCCCATAGAAGGATTTTATCCTCAGTTTGGACTGATAAGAACATATCCTGACCTTGCTTAAAAAGTTTTATGCCGTCAAGCTTTGTATCAATTGTAAAGAGCTTGTTACTATCGTTATCTATAACTTCTGGCAATGATAATGAGCTTGCAGTGTTTGGCTGATTAAGATTAGGGGGTATGACTAAATCAATCTGACCTGATGAATAATCCTCATCTGTTTTATATACAAGTTTTTCATTTCTAGGATCCGATATAACATTTTTAACATAGTCAGACATTCCAGCACAGCCTGTTAGGGCAAATACTAATAAAAAGCTAAAAAAATATTTATTCATCCATTATACCAGTTTTAATGAGAGCATTATTTAATGATTCGTCATACTTTTCATCCATCCATGTTAAAGGTAGTCTGATACCTTTTTTGATTAAGCCCATTCTATTCAAACACCACTTCACAGGTATCGGGTTAGATTCACAAAATAATATATCATGGAGAATTTCTATTTTTGAATTAATTTCCTCAGCTTTTTCTATATCACCCTCAATTGCGTACTTGCACATCATATGCATTTCAAGTGGCGCAACATTCGCTGTTACCGAAATATTTCCAGAAAAGCCATTAATAATATCTGACATTGAAGTCTTGTCATCTCCAGTAAAAATTTGAATATTTTCCGAGCATAGTTTCATGAGGTCCATAGATCTATCTTTGTTTCCAGATGCTTCTTTAATCCCTATTATATTATTATGTGTAGATAATCTCTGTACAGTTTCTGGAAGCATATCTACAGATGTTCTTCCAGGTACATTATATAATATTTGAGGAATGGCAACGGTGTCAGCAATTTTTTTATAATGCTGAAAGAGTCCTTCTTGAGTTGGCTTATTATAATAAGGAGTTACCAACAAACAACCATCAGCACCATTTTTTTTTGCGCTCTCAGTAAGCTCAATAGCTTCTGATGTAGAATTTGCTCCTGTACCGGCAATTACAGGTATTCTACCTTTGACTAATTCAATAGTAGTCTTAATTACACTGGAGTGTTCTTTAAAATCAAGAGTTGCAGATTCCCCAGTTGTCCCTACAGAAATTATTACATCTGTTTTATTGTCTACGTGGAATTCTATTAGTTGATGTAGTGAATCAAAATCTAGAGAACCATCAAGATTCATCGGTGTCGCTATTGCAACCATACTTCCTTTAAAAATACTCATTTCTAACCTGATTCAGCCTGTTGAGGCCATACATTCAATATCGTACTGATTAAAACTGCGAGTGGTATTGCGAAGAAAACGCCCCAGATACCCCAAACAGATCCAAAAAACAATATAGATAATAATATAGCAAATGGGTGAATGTTTACAGCATCAGAGAACAAAATAGGTACAACCACATTACCGTCTATTGCCTGTATAATTAGGTGACCAATAATGATGTACCAAAATTCTGATCCTAATGCCCATTGGAAGTATGCAACTAGAATCAATGGGATGGTTACCGCAATCATACCTACATATGGAATAATAACTGATAATCCGCATAGGAAACTCAAGAGCAGTGAATAATTGAGGCCTAATGATATAAACAGTATAAAAGATGCTATCCATACAATAATAATTTCAATAAACTTACAGCGAATATAGTTCCCGATTTTAAGGTTTAGTTCTTTGTAAGCTTTTTGTGTAAGGTCTAATTTTTCTGGAAAGAATTTTGAAATCCAACTATTAATCGTCTCCTTGTCGAATAACATAAAGAAAATCATTATTGGAACTAATATTGCATAGACAATCACAGCAAATAGCCCTCCTGCTGAAGCCAGAGAAAAAGTAAATATAGAATTTCCTAACTTTGATGTTTCACCTTGTAAACCTAAAAATATGCTATCAATATAATCTTTTGGCATATATTCATTCTCATCATATAGTCCTAAAATAAATTGTTTACTTTTATTAAATATTTCCGGTAGTGATTTAACAAATAACGTAAGTTGGTCTAGAAGCAAAGGTAGTAACATGAATAATGTTAAAATGCTTAAAATTAAAAATACAAGAAAGACGATTATGACTGAAAACTTTCGGACTAAATTACTTATTTTCATTAGGTACTGCACTAATCCCTCTAACATATATGCAAGAACTATGGCCACTAAAATAGGTGCAATAGTATGAATGAGTATATACGTTATCAGTACAGCAAATATCAATACAATCGCTAAAGATACTTGATTTGGATCAGTAAAGTTATTTGTGTACCAGTCTTTTATTAACTTTAACATTATTTTAGTTTTGTTTAATTATTGATATATGATACATACAAACATGTTAAACTTAAACACATAATAGAAACTTAATAAATCCTTCATGAAAGCATCGAAATATCCATTATTTACTCAAAAAAATAATCCTTCAGATGCAGAAATTATAAGTCATAAATTAATGCTTAAAGCAGGACTCACTAGGCAACAATCTTCTGGTCAGTATAGCTTTCTTCCAATTGGATATCGTGTCTTAAAGAAAATTGAAAATATTATAAGAGAAGAAATGAATGCTATAGGTTCTGCTGAAATACTTATGCCATCAGTTCAACCCTCAGAGTTGTGGGAAGAATCAGGCCGATGGGAAACATATGGCTTAGAATTACTACGTCTGAAAGATAGACATCAAAGAGACTATTGTTTAGGGCCAACTTTTGAGGAAGTAATAACAGACTTAGTTAGAAAAGATTTAAATAGCTATAAACAATTACCTATTAATATGTATCAAATTTCCTCAAAATTTAGAGATGAGATTAGACCAAGATTTGGAATCATGCGTGCAAGAGAATTCATAATGAAAGATGCATATTCATTTCATTTGAATCAAGAATGCCTTGATGAATGGTATGAAAATTATAAAAAAGCTTACAACAAAATTTTTACTCGATTACAACTTGAATACACAATGGTTGACGCTGATAGTGGAAACATAGGTGGCAGTAAATCAAATGAATTCCATGTTATTGCAGATACAGGTGAAGATGATTTATTGATTGACCAAGATGGTATTGGTGTTAATTATGAAATTGCACAAACAAAATATAATTCTGATGATATTAAAAAAATTATTAGAGAAAATAATCTAGTGCACAAGAAAGGTATCGAAGTTGGGCACATCTTTAAGCTCGGAGATAAATATAGCAAATCAATGAAACTCTCAATCGCTAATGCAGAATCAAAAATATGCAATATAGAAATGGGCTGCTATGGTATTGGTGTTTCAAGAATAATTGCTGCAGCAATAGAACAAAATCATGATGATAAAGGAATAGTTTGGCCCGCAACCATTGCTCCATTTAAAATTGTAATTATTGAAATAGATGGTCATAAGAATGAATCTGTTAGATTATATACTTCTGAACTTTATGAGAGACTGTCTGCAAAAGGCGTTGAGGTTATTTTAGATGATAGAGATTCTAAGCTTGGAAATAAACTTAATGATTGGGAATTAATTGGAGTTCCTAATATTGTGATAGTTGGAAAATCTGAGGCGGAGACTAAGTCTGTGACTTTCAAGAAACGAGGACAAGATGATAAGAGCAGTCTATCGATTGAGGATCTAATAAAAATTACTTCAGATTAATCTAGAAATCTATAGTTATCTTTTTGTTTTTCGTATTGCTCAATAGCCATATTAGCTTCATTGAGTGCTTTTTTTGCAAGGGTAGTTGATTTTTCGTAATCTTTTTTATCGTGTGCTTTTTTAGCGTTTTTAATTATCTTTTTAGTATCTCTCCATGCATTTTTTAATTTGAGAGCTTTTTTATAATTTATCTCAGCTTCTTTAATAATCTTTGATGATGTGGCCTGGTCGTATGTATTTGCAGCTATATTGAGTGAAGGCACAAGAAGAATTAGTGCGATTAATATATAAAGACCTTTCATTAGTTGTTCTCCAAAAATTCTATGTCTGATTCCTCTCTATAACCGACTACCCATAGACCTCTATTTTTTGCATATGTCTGGGCTCTCTCTTTCGCGACAGGAGAAATATTTTTATGTATTATGATGCTTTGACCTGGCAAAATCAAATCTGCATCGTATATTTTATCTGTATTATTTTTATATATATTTGGCCAATAAAATGGGTTCCCATAATGCATTGACGCTATACTCCATAATGAATCACCATACTCTACAGTATGAAATTCATGGGTATTTAGATCCGCTTGAATTGTTGAAAAGTTAGATGTGCCCTCAATATTAGCCACATTAGATGAACAAGAAGAGATCAATAAAAAGCAGCTGAGTGAAAATATTTTAAAACTATTCTTTTTAATGCTCATAAAAGGTATCCTAATTACATGAAAGACATATTAATTCTATATTACTCAAAGAATGATTCAACCAAAAGAATGGCTCGTGCAATATCAAGAGGTATAGAATCGGTATCAAACACAACTGCTATAATAAGGACAGTAAAATCAAAACATTACAGTGAAAGTGATGACCTGCTTGTAAACAAAGATGACTTAAAAAGCTGTTCTGGCATGATTATTGGAAGCCCGACGCATTTTGGTAATATGGCAGCGCCATTAAAAGAATTTTTTGATAGTACAACAGAAGAATGGTTCAACAATACACTGGAAAGTAAATTAGGTGGCGTTTTTACGTCCACCTCAAGTATGCATGGAGGTCAAGAAACTACTCTTTTAAGCATGATGCTTCCATTACTTCATCATGGTATGTTGATTGCAGGCGTACCATACAGCGAAAAAGCATTGTCCTCTACAAAATCTGGCGGAACGCCATATGGCCCTACACATGTAGCTCACAATCAAAAAAGTGAGTTGACTGCTGAGGAAAAAGTAATATGCATGTCCTATGGAAAAAGATTTGCTGAGATTGTATGTGATTTGAAAAATTAACTTGCTAGTTTACTAATAGCTTTTTTTATAAAAGGTATCGTTACTCTTTTTTTCATAGACAACGATGCATTATCAAGCGTCCTTATAAATGCACAAAGAAAAAATAAATCTCGACTACAATTGTTAATAATATAATTAAAAACCTTCTCTGAAACGACTAAACCTCTCTCTGAACAATATGACATAAGAAGTTTTATCTTATTTTCATCATCAAGGTCTTTAATATGAAATATTTTATCAGATAGTAATCTTGACAATAAATCACTCAAACCTATACCACAAGTCTCGATCTTATCTGTTGAAGTAATAACAACTGACTTATTATGTAATATTTGATTATCTATGAGAGTAAATAATATTTCTTCAGTTTTATGATTAGAAATTATCTTATCAATATCATCAATTACTACTAAATCATAACAATCTAAAATTGATAAGGTATTAAAATCTGTTTCTTGATTGATACAAATAGAATTGATTAGTTCTAAGTTCATCAGAGCCTCAGATATATGAGATTTGCCTGAAGATTTTGAACCATAAACTAAAATTAACTGATTCTCACTATTTATACTTTTGAGTGTGTCAAATAAATCTTGATTATTGCCAACAATGAAGTTATCGAAGGTTTTATTTGAGTAAAAACCAAAGTTTATTGGAATTTGATCATATAGAAGGTCTTGTGTCATTTCAGTATCTATAGTAATTTCTTTGAGCTATAATTATAACCTATCTAGTGCTATGAGTAGTAAGCAAAAAAAGAAAATAAATTACCAAGGTGCTGGAGTCAGTATCCACAGAGCTGACAAACTTATAGATTCAATTAAATCCACAGCAGAAAAAAAAGATAGGAATGTAATATCGGGTATAGGTGGTTTTTCTAGTCTTTATAAAATTGATAAAAATATTATTGATCCTGTAATCGTATCTGGAACAGATGGTGTAGGCACAAAACTCAAAATAGCCAAAGTATTAAATAATCATAGATACATTGGTCAAGATCTAGTGGCAATGTGCGTAAATGATGTTATCACAAGTGGAGCAAAACCATTGTTCTTCCTTGATTATCTAGCTACAAGTAAGATAAATCATATTGTTCACTCCGATGTGCTCAGAGGTATCATTAATGCGTGCAAAAAATGTAATATGACTCTGATTGGTGGTGAGACTGCGGAAATGCCTGGAATGTATAATGGCAAAGACTATGATCTTGCAGGTTTCTGTGTAGGGATTGTCTCCCAAAAAGAGATAATACAAAATAAGCTTATTAAAGAAGGTGATATTATCTTAGGATTGTCTTCAAGCGGACTTCATTCTAATGGTTATTCCCTCATCAATAAACTTATCGAAAAAAGAAGGCTGAAATTAAAAAATGTATTTGGATCAATGTCTATAAGTAAATATTTAATAAGGCCAACAAAACTATACGTAGGTATAATCTCAGAGCTGTTAAAAAAAATTAATATAAATGGTTTGGCTCATATTACAGGTGGAGGTATTACTGATAATATTCCAAGAATTTTGCCTGATAAGTTTTCTGCATGTGTAAATTTAAATTCTCTGAAGATTCCCAAAATATTTAGATATATACAGGAATTATCTAAGATAAATGACAAAGAATTACTAAAAACTTTTAATTGTGGCATAGGTATGGCGGTAATAATTGATAAAAAATATCTATCTAAAGCTCACTCGGTTTTAAAACAACATAAGACTTCATATAAAATAATTGGTCAAGTCGTAAGAAAGCCATCTGATTCTAAAATAATTTATGTCGACTAAGAGTTGTGTAGTTTTGTTTTCTGGGAATGGCTCTAATCTTGAGAACCTTTTAAACAAAAGAGATGAAACTAAAGATAAGCTAAATTATATTTCTGCTTTCACCGATAATGCAGAAGCAAAAGGTATCGAAGTTTGTAAAAAATTCAATCTGGATGTTATCGTAAGTAAAAGAGATACGATCCATGAAGATCTAAATAAATTTCTCTTAAATAATAATCCTGATCTGATAATCTTGTCGGGTTATATGAAAATAATTCCAGAATTAATAGTAAATATGTATTTAGGGAAAATAATTAATATACACCCCTCCTTATTACCTAAATATCCAGGACTAAATACCTATGAAAAAGTGATAGAAAATAATGATCGATATCAAGGTGCGACAGTCCATTTTGTTACAAAAGATTTAGATGAAGGGCCCATAATATTACAAGGTTCATTTCCCGTTAGAGAAGGAATGACAAAAGCTGAGCTTGTGAAGTTTACACACAAAACTGAATATATTATATTTCCAATAGTGGTGGAATGGTTTGCTGAGAATATAATTCAATTTAAAAAAGGAAAAATTTATTTAAAAGATAAACTTATAACTGAACCTATTGTTTATCAAGTTAATGTAACTAATGATCAATTTATTTAAAAAGTACCTACTAGTTCTTTTAATATTTGTCTTTTCTGAAAAAGTAAGTGCTTTACCAAATATATATAATGCAACATATAGTTTACAAAAAAGTGGAATAGAATTTGGGCATTCAATTCACAATTCAAGCTATGATACTGAATCCAATGAATGGTGCCTAAAAATAGATAGCTATACCGTAGGAATATTTAGTATAAAAAAAGATAATAGAAGCGAAATGAGTTGTTTTTATTATGATAAAAAAAAATATTTAGAATTTTTAAATAATAAATCAATAAAAAATGACTTTGCAAAAACAAATAGTTATATGTTTTCTAGAATTAGTTCTAAGAAAAATCAAATGATTCGAATTAGAAGAATTAATAATCTTCTAGTTACTTCAAAAGATGGGATAACTATAACTCATGGAGCGAATATTAATATTGATAGATTAGTAGCGCAATCATTTGGTTATGCTTACACAAATGTTTTAGTTAGCGATAAAGGGAGAGAACGTGAATATAGGTTTGAGATTCTTGGAAAAGATACTATTGCATCACCATTTGGATTAACTGAAGCGCTTATCGTTAAAAAAAATATTAGCCAAAGTAAAAGAAGTACCATCACTTGGTATTCAATAGAAAATAATTATATACCTATTGTAATTGAACAATATAGATTAGATAAACTTAAAGTTACTGCAAAACTTATTAATCTTGAGCAGTGACTATTTTTTCCTTGTTTTTAGCCTAAGTGCATTAATTTTTATGAAGCCTTCAGCGTCCCTTTGATTATATGCTCCAGAGTCGCTCTCAAATGTTGATAGATCTTCAGAATATAATGAATATTCGGATCTTCTCCCCTCAACAATGACATTACCTTTATATAATCTAAGCCTAACATCACCAGAAACTCTCTTTTGAGATTGATCAATCAAGCTTTGAAGAGATTCTCTCTCCGGGCTAAACCAATAACCATTATAAATTAATCTTGAGTATCTATTAGTTAAATCTTCCTTTAAATGGAGCATTTCTCTGTCTAGCGTTATCGATTCCATTGCCTTGTGAGCCTTGAAATAAATCGTTCCGCCTGGAGTTTCATAACATCCTCTAGATTTAATACCAACGTATCTGTTCTCAACAATATCATCTCTGCCAATGCCATGATTACCAGCTATTATGTTAAGTTGATTTAATACTTTAGAAGGGCTCATTTTTTTATTATTGATAGCAACTATGTCGCCTTTATAAAATGTTAATTGGAGTAACTCTGATCTTGATTTACTTTTTTCAAGAGATTTTGTTCTCAACCACATTACTTCTTCAGGTTTCTTCCATGGGTCCTCCAAAATACCTCCCTCATATGATGTATGAAGAATGTTTGCGTCCATAGAGTATGGGCTTTTTTTACCTTTATCAAAATCAACGGCAATTTTATGTTTCTTTGCATAACCCATTAAATCTGATCTAGATATGAAGTCCCACTCTCTCCATGGCGCTATAACTTTAATTTTAGGATTTAATGCATAAGCAGCTAATTCGAATCTTACTTGATCATTACCTTTACCGGTTGCTCCATGACAGATATATCCAGCTTTTTCTTTCTTTGCTATTTCAATAAGTCTCTTACTTATAAGAGGACGAGCAATAGATGTCCCCAGAAAATATTCACCTTCGTAAATTGCATTTGCTCTGAACATTGGATAAACATAATTAGATACAAAATCCTCTCTCAAATCCTCGATATATATTTTTTTTATACCAAGTTTTTTAGCTTTTACTTTGGCATCTCTAGTTTCTTCACCTTGACCAATATCAGCAGTAAAAGTAATGACCTCAAGATCATAGTGCTCCATAAGCCATTTTGCTATTACAGATGTATCTAGACCGCCAGAATAAGCTAATACAACTTTTTTAGGCTTCATTCATTTCCTCTGATGATTGCATCTCAGGCTCTACCCATCTGAAACCCTTATCAGTTGCTTCCTTTTTCCAAAATGGCGCTTCACTTTTTAGTGCTTCCATAATCTGTCTTGTAGCCTCAAAAGCTTCATCTCTGTGTTCTGACCACGAAGCAACAAGCACAATTGGATCTGAAGGGTTAACAAGCCCTACTCTATGTAAGACAATTGAATCTATAATCTTATATTTCTTTGTTGCATTTTGAACAATTTTCTCGAGGTAACCCTCTGTCATATCAGGATAATGTTGCAATTCCATAGATTTAATTGCATCTCCAGAATTAATGTCTCTCATAGTTCCTAGAAAGACGCTACAAGCTCCTATATTATTTTTTTCTTTGAGTTGGGATCTTTTATATTCGACAAGTTTTTGCCAAGGATCGAATTCTTCATTTATAATTTCAATATACATTTTTAACCACCTGTTACTGGAGGAAAGAATGCAATCTCATCATTTTCAGATAGCAGATAGGTCATATCTACATATTCATGATTTACTGCAACCATCACCTTTCCAGTGTATTTAATATTTTTTGAAACATCTGCCCAAATATCGCCAGCAGTTATTTTATCCTGCCATTCTATTTGTTCAGAGGTTTTTCCTATCGCATCACTGATACTTGCAAAGTATTTTACTACAATTACCATTATTATGACTGAATGATACATTCATGTGTCAGTAAACTCAAATCTAATATATTTATCTAAATTATGATGCTCTAGATTTATTGCTTAAAATTACACCCAATAGAATGCTTATATAACAAATGGTTAGATATATCCAGTCACCATCATTTATTAGAGGATAAATTGGTATCAAAGGGAAAAACATAGCTGTCCCAATAAAACCGACAAGAATATGAAATACTCCATATTCAGGAAAGGTTTGTGCGAGTATTCCAAAGCTTGCAAAAAATGATGTGATGATAGCTATGCTGTAAAAAATATAAGATAGAATCTTTAACATTTTATCCGCCAATATAAGACATCTCGACTTTTGGTGAATCAATTTTATTTATAAATCTGAGCTCTGAATATCTATCTGATCGCTTACTCCATATATTATAAAAGTAGTCTAAAACATCTTGGCCACTTGCTCCCGCTCTAATAATTTTTTTAAGATCATGTCCTTCCGTAGCAAATAGACATGTGTATAACTTTCCATCAACAGAAAGCCTTGCCCTATTGCATCCATTGCAAAATGGTTCGGTAATAGATGAAATAAAGCCCACAGAAGTATTTGTATTATCTATAGACCATTTTTGCGCTGTGGAAGATTTATTAGTTTCAATCAGCGAGAGGTTATATCTTGAAATGATCAATTTTAAAAGTTGACTTGATGGCACAACTTTGTCTAGGTTCCAGTTATTTGATTCACCAACATCCATATATTCAATGAATCTTACTTCTGAAGTTATCCCAATCATTTTATCAATAATATCTAATACTTCTTCGTCATTGATACTTTTAATAACAACAGTATTTGTCTTTACTATATTGAAATATTTTTCTATGCCTTCTAAGACTTTATCCAGGTCAAATGTTTTTTTAGTTCCATTTATTTGTGCAGTCTTATCATAGTGCAATGTATCCAGACTGAGAGTAACTGAATCTAAGCCTGAAGCTTTGAGCTCATTCAGTTTCTTGTCTGTTAGAAGAGAACCGTTTGTGGTCATACTTACATCTTTGATACCTACTTCATTTTTTAGTTTATAGATTAACTTATCTATATTTTTTCTTAATAAAGGTTCTCCACCGGTAATCCTTATCTTTTTTAGTCCAATTTTCTTTAATATTGTTGTTATTTGAATAATCTCCTCATAGGATAAAATTTTACTTTGTTTGATATAACTATAGTCCTTATTAAATATTTCAGAGGGCATACAGTAGCTACATCTATAGTTACAACGGTCTGTAACTGATATCCTAAGATATTCAAATTCACGTGATAGCACGTCTTTGTATTTATTTACAGTATCGACATTCATCGTCTTTATTAATTTTGATTGTTTTAAAATCATTATTTTTTAGATCTAATAGAAAAAGTTTACTTTCAAATGTTTTTCCAAATTTACACAACACTTTGATACATTCTGTCGCTAAGATAGTGCCGACGAAACCAGTAACACTGCCAAGGATACCAGAATCTATGCATGTATTTTTTATATCAGGAAGGTCTGGATATAAACATCGATAACATGGCTCATCATCAATATCATTTCTAAAGACTGCGACTTGCCCTTCAAACTTTAATGCTGCTCCAGTTATAAGTGGTATTCGATGTAAAAGAGATATTTGATTAATAAGGGTTCTTGCCTCAAAGTTATCTGTACAATCAATAATTACATCGAATTCTTTGAGTTTGCTTGTATCAAATCTTTGATCAACCCTAGACCTATCAGTCTTTATTGTTAAGTCAGAGTTGAGAGCCAGTAGTCTTTTCGATGCCGCATCTACTTTGTTTTTATTAAGATCATTTTCAGTGAATAGAGTTTGTCTATTAAGATTGGTTAATGATACTGTATCGTCATCTATTAGCAATAAGGTCCCGAGACCAGAAGATGCAAGGTATGTAGATACAGGACAACCTAGACCACCTAGACCAATGATTGCAACTTTTGAATTTACAAGTATTGTTTGTCCATCAATATCAATTTCAGGAAGAACAATATGTCTATTATATCTTAGTAATTGTTTATCAGTTAAATCAGCCTTTGTTTTTTTGGCTAGCATTAAATTTTTCCAGTTGTTCTTTTGTTGCCTCTTTCTGATATTTTTCTTTATAACTATCATAAGGCATTCCATATATTAACTCTCTTGCAGCATCATATGATAATTCTTCACCTTGGGAGGAAGACTCTGATACATACCATTTTGAAATACAATTTCTACAAAAGTTCGCTAAATTCATTAAATCAATATTTTGGACATCAGGATTCTCTTGTAAATGCTTTACAATTCTCCTGAATGTTGCAGCTTCAATTTCTGTTTTTTTATTCATGACCTAATACTACTATATATATAGTTATGGATAAATAAATTAACGCCTAGAATTTGCTAATTTAATACCCGATAAGATTACTGCTAAACCTAAAATATAATTCCAACTAAATGCATCATCCAGTATCAATATGCCAAAAAGAATAGCCCAAAGCGGTATAAGGAAGTTCATAATTGATAAAAAGGATGCCCCTGATGTTTGTAATATTTGGAAATAAATTATTGTTGCAATTGCAGTACATAATATGCCTAGTAAAAGAATATTAGTATTAAGCATCAAATCGCTTATATCAGGATTACTTTTATCTATAAGTAACAGATATATTGACATGAAAAATGTCGCAAAGAGTATTGTTCCTGTAGAGGCACTAACAGGATCAGTCATTTTATATTTTTTACCATAAATAGCAGCTACTGAATACAAGGTAGATCCTAGCATTACTAACAATTGAGATTCTAAAGTCGAGCTAAATGAATTATTTATAAACAGATCATCTCGGTATATAAGAATAAAAACACCAAAAAAAGATATTATAAATCCGATGAACTTCTGTTGATTCATTTTTTCATCTACTAGAAAGAAGTGTGATAGTAGAATTGTAGTTATCGGCATTGTAGCCATTAGTATACCGGCCATAGCACTGTCAATATTTTTTTGTCCGTTTATAATTGCAATGAAAGGAATAACAATTCCTACAAGACTCATAAAAAGATAATAATTTAACTCAGAGAAACTGATTGTGAATCTCTTATACATAAAATAGACAAGCACAACAAGAAATATTGAACCTGAGATTAATCTACCTGCAACAATGACCTCCGGGGTATAGAAATCTAGAGCTAATTTATTCAAAGTGAATGCACCACCCCAGATAGCAGATAGTATTATTAGAAGGAACCAGTTAGTTTTAAATAAATTCATGTTAATATAATTAAGGTAAATGTATGAAAATTCTGTCTATAAATGTTTCTGAGCCACAAAAGGTTACTTTTAATGGTAAAGAGCTTATCACAAGTATTTATAAAAAGCCTGTAAGTAACAAAGTTACAGTATCATCGCAAGGAATTGAGGGTGATAGACAAGCAGATTTAACTGTTCATGGCGGTTATGATAAAGCTGTATATGCATATTCATATACACATTATCAAACGTGGAGTGAAAAGCTAAATAGTGATTTCAAAGAGTACGGTTTAGTCGGCGAGAATTTGACAATTGATGATTTCGACGAAGACAAAATTAAAATTGGAGATCAATTCAAAATAAATGAATGTTTACTCCAAGTAAGTCAGCCAAGAATCCCATGCTACAAAATAGGAATTAAACTAAATAGTAGAGAATTTCCAAAAATGTTTTCTCAATCAGGATTGCTTGGTAGTTATCTACGCGTAATACATGACGGTGAAATTAGCCCGGGTGATGCAATTGATAAAGTGCACTCTGAAGAAAACTCTATGAGTATAAAAGATATTGCTCATTTGTTATTTGTTGATGTAAAAAATATTGAATTAATGAAACAAGCATTAGATATAAAGCCTTTAACTGAAGAGATAAAAGAAAAATTTAGAGAACGACTAATGAAGTTAGGTGATTTTTCCTCTTTATAAATATGCTGAAACGTCAGAACCTAAAGATAGTAGAGAATCATGTGACAGTCGCTTCTTGTAATGGAGATGTCATTTCTGGCAAGCATCCTAATGTATATCTAACATTAAAAGATGGGAGTGCAGAATGTTATTACTGTGGTAAAATATTTGTCACAAAGGATGTACATGAAAAGCATCTTAGCAAAACTAGAAAAAACTTTAAGAAAAAAAAGAATGTTTAAAAAAAGAGAGACAATAAAACAAGTTGAAGAAGGAAAAGACCTAGCTCCTAAATTTGATAAAAATGGTTTTATTCCTGTAGTAACCACGGATGCTAAAACAGGAGTTGTTCTAATGCACGCATATATGAATGAGGAAGCATTAAAAAAGACAATAACAACAAGAGAAGCTCACTATTACAGTCGTAGTAGAAAGTGTTTATGGCATAAAGGTGCTACTAGCGGTCTAATCCAAGATGTTAAGAATATTTTTATTGATGATGATCAAGATTGTATATGGCTCAATGTCTCAGTAAGAGGTGAAGCAAGCTGTCATGTTGGATACAAGTCATGTTTTTATAGAGAGATTGACTTAAATTCAAAACAGCTAGAATTGAAGTTTATTGAAGATGAAAAAATATTTGATCCTGAGGAAGTTTATGGCGACGCGCCAAATCCAACCATACTATAAACTACACATTTAGATTTCTAATAAAGAAGTTGGCTAACAATCCTATTATGTACAGAGTAATTGCTAAATAAATTATTCCAAATGACATTGAAGAGAAAAAATATAAGATTGATGGAATTGGACTATATTGAGAAAAATACCCATGAGTAAAATGAATGAATATTAATAATGGAACAGAAATTAGAGCTCCATGGAGTATGTTGTTAATTACATTTTTTAAAAAATTCATATAACTACTAATATGTCTAAAATCAGTATAACAAAAAAAACTGCTTGGTCACTTATTTTAAGCATTAATACTAATACGAAGTATAAAACTAAAAGAAATATTATTGAAATAAGTGAACAGTCTCAGAAAAATACTTTACAAATTCGATATAACCGAAAAAAAAATTATATTGAAGATACTAATATAAATTTAAAAAAAGATATTGAAAATCTATTCCATATTTTTTTGCCCATAGTCTGTTTTCAAGGTAAATTTCAATATATCGCCCACATTGCTCAATCTCTTGATGGGTTTATTGCTACAGAATCAGGTGAGTCAAAATATATCAGTGGTAAAGAAAATCTTGAACATATTCATAGATTAAGAGCTGTGTCAGATGTAATCATTGTTGGCGCAAAGACTTATCTTGAAGATAAGCCAAAACTAACAACTAGATTAGTAAAGGGCAATAATCCGTTGATTTATGTTTTTGATCCAAAGAGAATTTTGAGAAAAAAAGATATCATGGGTGATATAGTCCATTTGAGAGATAATCTGGATGAAATGAAAAAGACTTTACATGATAAAGAAAGACAGACTATTTACATCGAGGGTGGAGGTAGGACTATATCTTATTTCATGAACAAAAATATTTTAAATAAAATCCATATTTGTTTGTGCCCTATCATATTAGGAGGTGGGCGACCATCGTTTATACCTGATAAATATATCGCGCTTAATAATCAAAAATCCTTCAAGCCAAATCATTATCAGATGGGTAATGATATATTGTTTGATATTGAAATTAACTAATTTTTCTGTTGATTAAGAAATACATACCAGGAAGTGAACAAAATAAATTAGTTAAACCATATACTATAGCAACAGTAACGCTTGCAGAAACCGTTAACCCTAAAAGAAAAGATATTGCTAGCGCAGTTGTTTCCCTAATACCCCAGCCACCTATGCTTACAGGCAGAGTCATTGAAAATAATATAATTGGCGCAAAGACAAAGAAGCTAATGATATCGATATCGAGATTAAGTGAAAATGCACAAATTATGTATGTAGTTATATAGGTTAATACAATTATCAATGATAAAAAGAAATGCTTATAAAAAAGCTTTCCGCTAAAAATATATTTAAAATTAATAATATATTTATTATTTTGTTTATATCTAAAAAATAATCTTATTAATAAGAAAAGTATAAGAATTGATCCTACTACATAATAGAATGCAGTATATTTTTCATTAATAAAAAAAAATAATGATAGAGATATTATAAATGTCACAACTAACGTTATTTGTCCTGATAGCCTTTCAAGAATGACGGATTGTAAGGATTTTAAGATATTTCCTCTTTTCTCCCCATTGATTTTTATATTTATACTTCTATAGATATCCCCTAGTATCCCAGTTGGAAGAATATTATTTAAAAATCCAGATATATAGTAGAATCTTATCGCATCTTTGTAGTTAATTCTTGATCTTGTTTTAGAGGCAATGAAATGCCATCTCCATGCCGATAGAAAATATTGAAGCAAGCTTAATAAAAAAATTAAAGGTAAATATAATAGATTGACTTCTTTAATTAGAAGTTTGATATCATTTCCATAGTATACAATGAGATAGCTCATCAGTGCTATTGAGAAAAAATATTTAAGATTATTTTTCACTTTTTATAAAGTAAGATATCATTGTGCCCAACATACAATTGGATTTTTTTATTATCAATTTCAGATTTTTTGTCTTGATACCATTTTCTAAGTATATCTTTATCTATTCCCTCCATATGAAATAAAGACTTCTTGATATCTAAAATATATCTTTTCATAAATACTTTATCTTTATCAAATTTATTTTTTATAATCCATGGCGAATCTTTAATAGTTATATTAAGATTAAGTTTATCTGCTTTTTGTTTTATAAATTCAATAGATTTAGACCCGAGAGCCTTTCCAAATCCTTTGTCTGATCTTTGATGATTATTAAAAAATGTTAATATATATTTATCAAATGTATTTGTAGGCGTCCACCTGACTTTACCATTAAAACATAAGGAGAAATAAAGAATATTGTTTTTTTTAATTCTTTTTAATGCGCTACCTATTGATGGCTTAGGCATAATATCGAGTGCAGCTGAGTAACTTATTACATGATATTTTTCACATGAGCATCTGTAACTATCACAATCATTTTTTTTAATTGAAATCGTAGATAATATCTCGGAATTTTTTTTAATAAGTAAATCAAGATTATTTGTATTTGACTGGATACTATACATTGGTCTTAAATGAGTTCTTAAATTACTTTTTATTGATTTAAGCAATTTTATATCATGATCAACTAATATACAGTTGTTGAATGAAATATTTTTATCTAATGACCATATTAAAAAGTTACCTGATCCACAGTATAAATCTATAAGATCGATATCATCTTCTTGTGATAATTTATTTATATGATCAAGTAAGATTGTACTCCGAGAAATATTATCATAGCCTACTCTCATATTAATCCATGATTTACTAAATTTATTGCCCATTTAACACCTGCTTAAAACTAAAGCCGACATCTCCCCAACTTCTAGTTCTTAAATTAATGTGGTTATCTTCAAATGATGTATTGATAATAGCATCTGCGACTGCCCGTGCAGATTTTGAATCTGTGTAAGTTCTATTAAACCCCATTAGATTTTCTCTGAATACTGGTAAATCTGATACAACTAGAGGTAGTCCAATAGTTGCACTCTCTATATTAGCCATTCCATAACCTTCATACTGACTTAGGCAAAGATAAACTCTAGAGTTTTTAAGATGTTCAATTAATATTTTTTCGTCAACAGTATTATGAAAAATAACTCTATTTTTTAAATTATAATAATTTATTTTTGAAATAAGATTCTTATAATAAGGATCGCTGTCATAAAACCCACCGAATATCGAAAGAGTCCACTTTTTATCAAGATGACTGAGTGTTTCAATGCATTTTTCTATATTTTTTCTTGGGATAACAGAACCTATAGTGGCGATATTATGGTTAATACTTAGATTTGTAATTTTATTCTGGTGATAAATATTATCAACTCCAGGATATATAACGTCAATATTTTTATTTTTAGTTAACATATTTTTTATAAGTTTTTTCATTGTATGACTAACTGTAATGATTCTTTTTGCGTGAGAAAATACTATCTTTTCTTTAAGCTTAGAAATAATATCTCCATTTTTCTTTTCCTCATATGATACTGGGTGATGAATCAGCAGTATAATATTGTATTTTTTTGAAAGTATTTTTATAAGATGATTCATTTTCGATGCAACTAGACCATCAATCAGTAAAGTAGAGTTTTTTGGAATCATATTAATTTTAAAGAAGAACTTATATGATAATAAATTAATATCTTTTAGCGTGACATTGACTATTTTACATCTATGAGCATTAAGATAGTCGATAACATTTAAGTCATACTTATTCCCGCCAGATATACTTTTGAGATCTGGAGTAATAAAATAGTTCACTTTAGATAATTTTTAAATAAGAAGCTGAAGCTATGTGATTTTCTTTTAATTCAATTTTAATTGAGTAAAGCTTGTTAATTGGATAATTAATATTCTGTAATTCCATACAAATATCATCAACAAATTGTTTTGCCATATACTCTGTAGTAGTAATGTGATTGTTAAATTTATCTATATCATCAAGATTTTTGTAGTTATATTGTGTAATAACAGTCTTTAATACTTTATTCGCTATGCCAATATCAATAATTACATTTTTCTCAATGAGTTTCTTCGAAGAAATAATCAGATCAACTACATAGGTAACACCATGAAGATTTTTAGCAGGTCCGAAAAAATCATCTTTTAGACTGTGTGCTACGAAACAATAGTCTCTAATTTTCAGTTCATACATTTAATATCTCACAACTTTACAAAGACCATTTGAATTTCCTTTTTTAAAAAAAGACGGCAAGTCTTTTAAAAAGATTTCTTTTTTATCAATCAAGGTATCTAATCTTTTATCTTTCAACATATTTAGAGCCAATAATCTTCTGCTTAAATTATTCCATTTTTTTGATTTATATGCTGATATATTCCCAACTTGCGAGAATATAATTTCTAATCTTCTTGAAAAACAGTTTTCCCCCATTTTGATTTTAGTTTGTTGCTTGCCATACCAGCTGAGAATGCATATCTTTGTTTCTAATGAACATTTTGATATTAATTCATTTATCACATCTGCGTTACCAGAACACTCATAAATAATGTCAGCCTCATTTATACAGCTTAGATCACTTTTATATATTAACCCTAGAGCTTTACAAGTCTTTCTCTTTTTAGAATCCTTATCAAGGATAATAACATCAATGCCAAAACTCTCAGATAAAACATAGGCCATAAGAATTCCAACAATGCCTGCACCTATGACATATGTTTTGTCGCCTATTGTTGGTTTTGTATCCCACATGGCATTAATTGCTGTTTCCATATTTGCCGTAAGAAGAGCTCTTCTCAATGGTATATCATTTGGAATAAGCGTGGCTAGCGATGCTTGAATAATATACATAGACTGATGAGGAAACATTGTATAAACATGCTTATTGAGATATTTTTTTGGGCCCTCTATTACCTTCCCTATATTTAAGTAACCATATTTTAGATCACTATCAAACTCACCCTCTTGATGAGGAGCTCGCATAAAACTAAATTGATTCTTCGGGACTTGTCCATCAAAAACTATTTTTTCAGTTCCATAACTTATCCCGGAATATAATGTCTTAACTAAGATTTCATCTTTTTCCATAGATGTATCAAGAGGTTCTTTTTTAATACTACCTTTTTTCTTAGATACCCAAAATGATTGTGCTGTATACTGATTCATGTATGAATTATAACAAAAATATAATCGGTGGATACATAAGCATTCAAGTTATTGTGACTAATTTAATATTTTTATCATTTCTTATTTTTTCTTTAACAGATAAAAATACTATCCCTTTGATAATAAACGACTCTATTATGATATATATAATTACGTGCATGCTTTTTCATTACCTGCTGAGACAAGATAAATTTTCTTACAATATTCCAAATATGATAACTAACTATAGATTAATTATTAATTGCTTCATTTTAATATTAGTGATGAATATAAATTACTATAATCATTACCTTCTTCTTGTACTAAGCGTAATAAGTCTATTATTAGATGGGGCTGATGGCTACCTATCAAGATTTCTTAGACAGCAGACAGAATTTGGAGAGACTTTTGATCAAGAAGTTGATAATTTTTTGATATTTATTCTTAGTTTTTCTCTTATATATAATTATTCTTTTTGTTTTATGATTATGTGCGTCCCAATTTATAGATATATTTTCTTATTTTTAGTAAAATATGGATACATAAGTAATGGCAACCTTCCTAGCTCATACTTTAGAAAGATTATATGCGTATCAATGATAATCATATTAATCCTTTCTAACTATTTATATACAATAGACGCAATAATTTATATGTTATATGTCATTATTATTTTATTAACTTACTCTTTTGTTAGAGATACAATATGGTTATATAGGAGAAGAAATGTTTAAGAAATATATTTTAATAATCTTATTCCCAATAGCTGTATGGGCCTCAGAAGATGAATATGTTATTGATAAATCTCATTTTTCAGTAGGTTTTTTAGTTGAACATGTAGGTTATGCAAAAACCTTAGGTATGTTTAAGGATATAGATGGAAGTTACATACATGATGTAATAAATAAAAAGATTAATGATATAAAAATTGTCATCAAAACTAGCAGTGTATTTACTAATGACGAGAAAAGGGATGAGCATCTGATGAGTCCAGATTTTTTATATGTAGAAAAGTATCCAGAAATGGTTTTTGAAGCCACAGATATTAAAATTGATGATAATGAATCAATTATAAATGGAAATTTAACATTACTGGGAATCACTAAACCACTTATCCTTACTGGCAAGATAAATAAAATAGGTAAATATCCTTTTGGTGGCATTATTAAACCTTATGTGATGGGAATTTCAGCCAGAGGAACAATAAAAAGATCGGATCATGCAATGATGTATGCGATTAAGGATAATCTAGTTGGAGATGAAATAGACTTGATCATAGAGTTTGAAGCAAGAAGACAATAGTGTCAGTAGAATCGCCAATAATATCTGATGACTTACGAGAATATGTTGATTCTGTAGGATATGCTGAATCAAACATTCTTAAAGAAAATAGAAAAGAGACAAAAAAGCTTGGGGCGATATCAATCATGCAAATAGGTGCAGCACAAGGAGCTCTTTTATCTATACTCTGTAAAATTTCAAAGTTTAAGAATTGCTTGGAAGTTGGCGTCTTCACAGGTTATAGCTCTCTATGTATTGGTTCATCTATTTCTGATGACTCTAAACTGACATGTATTGATAACAATAAAGAATATTTAAATGTTGCAAAAAAGTATTGGAAAAAAGCAAAAATAGAACATAAAGTTAATTTAATCGAGGATAATGCAATTGATGCATTGAGTATGCTTAGTAAAAAAGATCTCAATAATTTTGATTTTGCATTCATTGATGCAGATAAATCTAATTACTGTTTGTATTATGAAAAAATCATTCCATTGATGCAAAAAGGTGGTGTGGTATGTATAGATAATACTCTTTGGAAAGGTAGAGTTTATGACAATAGTATTAACAATAGTAGCACTCAATCTATAAGAGATATCAATCAATTGATTAACTCTGATAAAAGAGTTGAACACACTCTATTAACTATTTATGATGGCATGACAATTTGCTATGTTAAATGATGTACGTATATAGTTTTTATAAATTCCAAAAGTTTGACAGCCTTTCTAAATTGAGAGAGGAAATCTATAATTGTTTGAATAAATATAGTATCAAAGGTACAGTCCTACTGTCACATGAAGGAATAAACGTGAATATGAGTCAAAAAAAATATCTACTTGATTTAGCGATTAGAGATATCAGCAAAATAATTAATCTAACTAAAGTATTAATTAATAAGTCTAAAACCGAAGAAATAGCATTCCAAAAAATTAAAGTTAAGGTAAAAAATGAGATTATTAAGTTTGACTACTCTATTGAGAGTCATAATATGAAGAGAAGTGGTCTTAAATCAATAAGTCCTCGAAAATGGGAGAAATTACTTGATGAAGATGTTCAATTAATTGATATGAGAAACAATTTTGAATATTCATTAGGTACATTTAAAAATGCAATTGGTTTAAGACTAAAAAATTTTACAGATTTAAAAGATAGATCAAAAGATTTAGAGATCCTTGATAAAAATAAAAAAACTGCAATATTTTGCACTGGTGGTATAAGGTGTGAGAAAGCGGGTTTGTACCTAAATAAAATAGGATTTAATGACGTTTATCAATTAGATGGGGGTATAATCAATTACCTTGATTCATATAAAAAAACAAACAAATGGATTGGTAACTGTTTTGTTTTTGATGACAGAATTTTTTATTAGAAACTAACTTTTAGAATACTATCTTTAACTGAAGCATAGTCTTCAATGGTTATCTTGAAAACTTCAATAAGTTTATTTTCTGATGAGAATCTTTCCATATTTGAGTGCTTGATTACAAAATCAAACTTATTAGGTATCTTCATATTTTCTTTTATCATGAAATCATTCTTAGTAAAATTAACTGATATATTATCTTGATTTGCAGATATTCTTTTAATAGCAAAAGGTTGATTAACATTAATTTCTTTCAAAATCATAAAAAAATAGCCTTGGTAAATCATATTGGTTGAAACGCGGATATCTAATATAGAGTTGAATTCAGATGAGTTATCCTTTAGTTGAGATAGTAAATCTTTATATTGTATTTTATTTTTGATATCAGGATGTTTAATAATTTTATTTAGTGTTTTTTGTGCAAGTGAATTGTCGTTTATCGTAAATGAAAAACTTAATTGATCTAAAAGGCCTTGTGCATCATTAGTAGATGCAAGATAGATATTAAAATATTTTTTTATAAGTTCTTTGTTAATAGTCTCGCTATCACTTCTAAGTACTAAAATATACTCTTTGATGGCATCCATGTTATTTGGTCTTAGATTTATTGCGATTTGATAGGCCCGTGAGGCTTTTTGATATTTTTTTAAAATAGAATATGACTTACCTAACATGAGCCAGCCATTAAAATCATCTGGGTTATTTAATAATTTTGATTCTAGCATGGGAACATTATCCTTAATGGTCTTAATATTATTTCTTACACTTAAATTTTTAGAATAAATGCTTTTATAGGCCTTTGAGTTTGTATAATCATATGAATATGAAAATATAAATATAATAATTAACGATAAAACCAATGATAGAGTAATCTTTATTTTTTTACCCTGTGATTGTGACTCTGTTGTCTTATAGATAGTTAGGAAATAAAAATAAACTATTGTAGATATAATAATGAAAAAATAAATCATCTAATATATCGCCTAAAAAGGACAAAACTCAATATAACTATAAATACTAGTGGACCAAACCATAAAATTATATTTTGGCTATTTACTGGCGGTTCATATAGAATATAAGAGCTGTATCTCTCAGACAAAAAAGCTTTTATTTGCTCTTCATTTTTCCCTGATTTTAACATTTCTTTTATTTTCTGTTTCATATCGACCGCAAGAGGTGCTTCTGATTCAGACAGATTTTGATTTTGGCAAACCATACATCTAAGCTCCTCTATGAGTGACTTATATTGTTTATCAATATCTGCTGAGAAACTATTACTAGAAAATAAAAAAGCAATTACTATAAATATTTTCTTCACTCGTTCATTCCTAATAAAGGCATCATTTCCTGTTGAATAATTTTATTATTAATTGGCCCAATATGTTTGTATAGAATAATTTGATTCTTATCAATTATATAAGTTTCTGGTACCCCATAAACACCCAAATCTAAGGATAGATCACCTGTAAAATCAGCAATAATAATACGATATGGATTACCTCTCATATTTAGCCATCCCTTTGCATCATCAGCATTATCTTTGTAATTAATGCCTACTAAATCAAAATTTTTATTATTTGAAAGAGCAATCAAATATGAATGTTCTCTTTCGCACTCAAGACACCAACTTGCCCATACATTAATGATTGTTTTTTTATTCTGAAAACTATCATTATCATGTGCTGTATTTAGAAATAAATCATTTAGTTTAAATTTTGGAAATTCCTTTCCTATTAAAGGAGACTCAACTTTTTTTGGATCATTATATAAACCTTGATATAGAAAAAAACTCATAAAACTAAATGCTGCAATTGCAAAAACGGCGCTTTTACTCATGATGATTTCTTTTTAAATCTTATACTAAATATTGAACCTATGATCATAAATATAGTCCCTATCCAGATGAATCTAATAAATGGTTTATCATATATTCTAAGCGACCATTTATTATCGTCTATCATATTTCCTAAAGAGACATAGAGATCTCTATCAATCCTTCCATGAATTCCGGCTTCTGTCATGGGTGATTCGCTTGAATGATAGAGCCTTTTTTCAGGATTAATCTCAGTTATGAACTGGTTGTCTTTGCTAACAAGTACTGATGCAATAATTGCATCATAATTAACAGATTTAAGTTCACTTAATTTTTCAAGTTTATATTCAAATAGACCAATTGTTTTCGATTCACCTACGTTTAATACAAATTCTTTTTCTATTTTATTATTTTCAGAAATACTTGCGCCTAGTATAAATATTGCTAATCCAAAATGAGCAAAATACATGCCCATTCTATTTTTCAATTTAATTTTATTATCAAGAGAAAAAAATACATCATATAGAATGTTCACTATTATCCATGTTGCTGAGAATATTCCAATAAAGAATAAAATAGAGTTAACAGAAAAAGTTAAAGACAAAATAATACTCAAAATCAAAATAACTACTAATTGAATTAGCTGTGAGTTTTTCGAATTTCTTGCTAAAAGAATAGGTATGTATCCTACGAATAACATTAATGGAATCATAAGAGGTATGAAAACTGCATTATAGTATGGTACGCCTACTGAAATTTTCTCAAGACCAAGTACATCTAAAAATAAAGGGTACATTGTTCCTAGAAGTATTGTAAATGTTGCAGTAACTAAAAGGATATTATTGAGCAAGAAAAAGCCCTCTTTAGAAAAGAGTGTAACTTCATTATCATCAACAAATTTTTTTGAATTCATGCTGTATATTATAAGTCCTCCTCCAATAAGAGCTAATAGCATGAGCAAAATGAAGATTCCGCGCGTTGGATCGCTGGCAAAAGAATGAACGGAAATTAAAATACCTGACCTTACTAGAAATGTTCCTAATAGACTAAGTGAAAATGTGAATATTGATAAAAGAATTGTCCAGCTTTTAAACATACCCTTCTCACCAGTTGCTATTACAGAATGAAGAAGTGCGGTTGACATTAACCATGGCATAAAAGATGCATTCTCAACGGGGTCCCAGAACCACCATCCACCCCAACCTAATTCGTAGTAAGCCCACCAACTTCCTAAAGCAATACCTAGTGTTAAAAATGACCATGATGCTAGAATCCAAGGCCTTATCCATTGTGCCCACTCTTTTTTAAAGTCGCTTTCGAAACAGCATGCAATAGCAAAGGAAAACACAACTGATAAACCAACATAACCCATATAGAGCATTGGCGGATGAACTATCAGTCCAAAGTCTTGGAGTAAAGGGTTAAGATCACTACCATCAATAGGAACATTCATTGTTCTATCAAATGGATTCGATGTTGCAACAACAAATAATAGAAATCCAAGATTGAGTAAACCCATCGTTGCTAGAAAATTGATACGTAAAGATTTATGTAAATCCTCACTAAATATACTAGCTAAAAACATCCAAAAGCTCGAAACTACACACCAAAGAAGCATAGAACCTTCGTGGCCGGCCCAAGCTGCAGAAATCTTATATATTAGAGGTAAGTTAGAATTAGAATTTTTCGCAACATAATCTAAAGAATAATCCTCACCAACAAAAGTAATTACAAGGCATATAAATGATATAAGTAGTATTGGGAAATGAAGTTTACTAGCTGACAATAAAATATTGCTAGAAACATTTAGGCCGGATACAAACTTTGGTGTAAGCAACAACATGCAGTTCATCAGACCTAGCAGAAGGAGAAAATAACCGATATAGCCTATTTCAATAATCATTGTTTAATGCTTTGTGTTGTTTTATTTTTACTTTTTTCACTTATACCAAGTGATTCTTGAACTTCTGGGGGCATGTATGTTTCGTCATGTTTAGCTAAAACCTCCTCAGCTACAAAATAATCTTGCTCAACATGGCCTCTAATTACTACGCCTTGACCCTCTCTGAATAAATCAGGCAGTATTCCATCATATTTAATTAACATTTTATTATCAAAATCTGTAACAAAGAATCTTACTTTTTTGGTGCCTTTTACTCTTACTAGGGATCCTTCCTCAACCATTCCGCCAATCCTGAATATATAATTTTCAGGAAAATTACCATCAACAAGTTGTGTGGGGCTTCTATAATATAGGAGATTATCATTGAATGTTTTCACAAAAAGAAACAACACAAATCCGAGAATGACTAGCAAGAATGAAACATAATAAATTCTGACTGATCTCTTTTTCATGCTATCTAGGGCTTAGTTATATTTTTTTTGATTTGCCTACCATTATACACCAACACAGCTACCACAATAATCATTGGAACGATGACCAAAAAATATGCCCAAAATATGTAACCTGCGTAATCAAACATAGTTAGAAATATACCTTATAATATAGCTAATAAAAACATTAAGATTCTAACAGGAACTCAATATTTTTACTGTATTTTTAGTATGTTTCGGGTGGTTAAAAAAGAGAAAAGTGGTGATATTTATTAATTATAGTCTACCTTGGCCGAAGCTTATCTAGAATGAATTCGCGGGATTGATTCTTATGATTTTTATGATGAAGAATTTCATCGACAGAGTGCTCTGTCGTGTGTTGAGCATTTATGTACATATCCGTAATAAATATCCTCATAGATTAAACATACACCTAAAATAAACCAAGTATTAAAAAAAAATAAATTATTATTATTGACATATTTGTTTATAAGGATTCATTAATTTGCATTAAATAAATCATTCATAATTATTAAGTAGAAACAAGATAGTCATTGATAAATATATTTATTATAATATTGCCTATTCTTAATATTTGATAAAAATACCCAAATAATCATGAATCAAATAACTATTATTACGCTTTTATCAGCCGCAATAGTCTTTTTTATCTTACGACCTATCTATATGAAAGATATTATCGATTACAAATTCAAAACACTTGCAGATATACTTGCTTTTCTATTTTTATCTTGGGTTGTTGGTACAGTCCTTGGTTTATTATTAGCAATGAATTTAGCGCCGTAAGAGTTTACCATCACACTTTTGTGCTTAAAATAAATTTATTTAAATAAATATCTCGACAACATTGTATATAAAAGTTAATATATAATCAGGTAGTTACATTAGTCTTTTTAGCTACACTAATCTAAAGCATGAAATCCAAAAAAACTTGTTCTATATGTTCGACTTCGGCAAATGCGTTATTTAGATGTAGGTACAATTATAAAAAAGAATGGGAATTCTTATGTCAACAATGCCTCACTATAGTTAAAGCTAATTATTCTAAAAGCTATCAATATGGTGGTACAAAGAAAAATAAATAAACTACTTGTTTAAGCCAGAATTACAAAGATCCTTATATTCATTCTCAATTTTCATGTTAGCAAAACGCTGTCCTTTTTCTTGAGCTATGTATGACCATGACTCTATAACACTTGTCGCTGAAAGGATGAATGCCGCCTGAGAAGAATTAGGACTTATAATCAAGAACTCCTCATTTAAGGTATCAAAATAGTTTTTATGGTATTCGTATTTTTCTTTATTATAATATTGACTATTTAACATAGCTTTCATATGGTATGCAGAACATTTTATAATGTTATTCCTCTCACTTTTGAGATCTGCCTCATCTGATGAAACTAGTCCAGGTATAATTATTAAGATGATGAAAGGTATTTTAATTAAATTTGACATTGGTGATTCAGTATAGGCATATTAGAATTAACTTACAAATATATTTAAAAATATGATTCTTTTAAAAAATAATGACTAAAAATACCAAATCAATAATATTAATAATTTTTAGTGCAGTCGCTTTCTATGTTTATCAGTTTGTAGTTGGTATTTTAGTTCTTGCTTTAGCTATACATACATTTTTTAGAGAATAATAAATTCATAATCGAATTATAAGGCCAGCAGTATGAACGCTGAACTGGAAATTATTATTGCAGCAATAGCCAGTAACTTAAGCACCTCTAAAAGTATTTTATTTATTGATTTGTCTTTTTCAGCCATTGATAAATAATATCATTAAATAATTATCCAAATACGAAGAACCAGATGATGATTAGAACTAATGGAAATACAACGCTACCAAATGGGTTGGCCTTTAATAATTCAAAAGACATCCTCGGGCTACTAAACCAAGTATTAAGAAACCTATATAAGTCAAAGACAATGAAAACTGCTATTGCACCAACAATTATATAGGTAAATATATCGACAATCATATATTTAATATAACATACACAGATCTAAGACTATCTATACCGAGAAAGTTTTTCACGGTATAGATAAGTTAAATTATAAGTATTTAGAACTTATAATCGACCGACACATCAAATCCAAAACTTGCACCTGGTAATGGAACTTCACCTTTTATGAACGATGCATGATTTCTTCTTGTTTTATCAAGCAAATTACTTGCAAAAAGATTTATATTTAAATCATAAAGATTGCTAATCATTATTTTATCAGAATACTTCATTGTTAAGTCCATATAAGAATTTGTTGAAGATTCTATAGATGAAAAGTCATCTTGCGTTTCAGAGTGTAGAAGGTTTAGAGAATATTTTTTGTTTTTTTCTCCAAAAAGTGTGATGTCTATCATATTACTTGCACTAGGTATTCTAGGAACATATGTATTATCATCGAAGACTGCAGATATATCATCCCTGCTTATTGTAAGAAGAACATCTGCGCCCCCAATAAGAAAAGATTTTTCTAAAGATAATTCATATCCTTGAATCACAACATCTTTTTGTGACCAACGTGCATCTTGCACACCTGCTAAATTAGCTGTGGTACCTAAGTCTTTTAGATAAATATAGTTGTTAGTATTATTTCTATATATATCTAGAGAAATCAGTGTGTTTTTTAGATTATAGTCTATACCAAGATCAATGTTTCTTGTTATTTCTCTATTGAGATTACTGTCTCCTATTTCATATCTATTAGTTGGCCCATGTTTACCAGCAGCAAATAATTCTGCCATATTTGGACTTCTTGATACGTGCGAATATCCAACGGAATATTTCAGATTATCTGTAATAGAAAAAATAGAGTTTGCAGAAAAACTTATAGCTGAATCTTCATAATTTTTACCAGCTGTTAGTCTCTCATTGTTATCATATCTTATAGCAACATCTACATCATGTCCCAAATAACCACTATTCATAAAGTATGCAATCGATTGATCATAAGAATCTGATGATGGGATATAAGCGCCAGATGACATCGGTGATTTTTGATGATTATATGAAAGCAATAAGCGTTTGTTTATGTTTTCATCATCTAGATTAAATTTTAAATTCCAAGATGATGAATTATTTTTTAGCTCTGTGAATTCTCCATCTTCATGTTCTCTAATACTGGAATTAGAATTATTGAAAGAAAAATCTACAGAATTTGCAATAACTATATTATCAATTCTTCCTTTAATTCTATAGTTATCAGTTTTATGAGTACTATATAATCTTTCCTCACCATGCTCTTCGCCTGGGGGTGGGGAATGAAAAGGTATGCCGTAATGTCCTTTATTATCTTCAAATGAGAATCCAATAAATCCCCAGTCTTTAATCATAGACAATCCTACAGTATGATTTTCATCAGCAAAATCTGAATTGTGAAGTGACGCCTCAAATGCGCCATCTTCGAGTTTTGATCCATCAGTTAAATCATAATTACTGTGATGTCTTCTATCATGAGAGAAAAATAAACTTAGGTTACCCATATTCTTCTTCATGAGTACATTATTTGAGTATCCTTCGCTTGCACTATCGAAAGTCCTACCTAAACGAATCATCTGATCAGAATAAGGCTGGTCTGTGATAGAACCGGTAATCACGTTGACTATACCGCCAGTTGTTCCACTATAATTAAATATAGATGCAGGTCCTTTAATTACCTCAATATGAGAGGCATTACTTGTATTAACCATGTTCGGATGATCTGCGCTGATATAGCTTAAGTCGTTAACATTATCATTATCAGATAACACCTTAACTCTGCTACCTCCTAATCCACGAATTACTGGCTGACCTGTTGCTACACCATAATCGGAATTCGATATCCCAGGTATTTTTTTAATTATTGTTCCAATACTATTTGTTGAGTTAATATCTGTGCTTCCAATTATTGCAAGTGGATACCTACTCTCCCCTACTGTATTTGATAAAAGAGATGACTCTACTTCAAGAGGTGTTAAATCATCTGCTTGTACAAAAGATGTACTCGTAATTATCAAAACGTAAAATAAACGTTTTAAAAACATTTTTTTCTCCTAATTTTATTTTTTACTATTCAAATAAAATTAGAAGCTGGTGGTCCACGAGTATGAAAGTTAGTGACTACATATTCTTCAAAATCTTTAGATGGAATATTGAATAATGTTTGACAAACACAATAATGATTTTCAATGAAATACTTGGAATGAAGCTTACCGCATTGTCCGCACACATGCTTATCCACACTACACTCATGCTCATGCTGATGCTCATGGGTATGGTCATGGGTATGGTCATAACATTTAGTATTTATGTTCACTTTGTGCAATATTATCAAAATTTAATCTACTAAGCGAGGCAGTTCCTACAAAAAGGCTTATTATCTATGTTTGTAAGCATACTTATTCAGTTGCGTACTTCTTCAGCCATCTTTTTAAAGTCTAGGTTTCTATATTCAAATTCTTTCTCATCAAAAAGTGGATAGGAATACAATTCTTTCCAGTCATTATGATAAGTTAAGTTTTTTTCATCAATAGAAACAGTAAATTTAATTTTATAAGTATCGCTCCTTAAGCCGGGAAGCTTTATATTTTCTGCATAATGAAAACCATCGCTTAGGTTTATATGAGGTGTTAACTCAACAATACTTTTTTCTTTTGTATTTTGATTTGTAATCTCAGATATTATAATGAGGTATGGAATAAACGCTTCTGGTAACTGTCCACTGATATCAATATCATTATTCCAATTAACAAGCGATTCAATGTGAATATCTGTTTCTTTTTCAGAAAGCACTTCCCTGGCATTATTATACAAAGTATCTTTTGGTGCAGCTTCAAATACTATATTGATATCATTACTAAGATTGCCTTTCCCGATTATTAATTCCTCAGCATTGATAAAAATCGATATTGAAAAGAAAAGCCCAGCTATTAATAAATTTGATACTATTTTCATAACTGCGCCATTATGTTTTCTGGTGAGGTTTCCCCATATGGATCATCAGAAAAATCGTCAGATTTCCCTGGCTCTTCAAAAATTTTTTCAATTTTACAATTATCAACTATCATGGCGTATCGCCAGCTTCTAATACCAAATCCAAGGTTTCCCTTTGAAACATTCATGCCCATCGCAGTAGTAAATTCGCAATTACCGTCTGGAATTATTTTTATATTTTTGATACCTAAATCAGAAGCCCAAGCATTCATCACAAAAGCATCGTTAACAGAAACCACATATATATCGTCAATACCTTTCTCTCTAAATTTATCAAAATTATTTTCAAACCCAGGTAATTGATATGTAGAACAAGTCGGTGTAAAAGCTCCAGGTAGAGAAAAGATTATAACTCTTTGATTAGAAAATAACTCTAAGGTTGATTTTTCAATAAATTTTCCACCAACTGGACAAGTGCCGCTTTCTGGTCTTATGTCACCCTCGCGGAAACAAAATTTAATATCAGGTATAGAATCGCCTGCTTTCATTATAAACTCCTGTCATATTTTTCTATCCCTGAATTATTATTATAATTTAAAGAACTATTTTTTCAATTTATAATGAGGTTCTAAGGGATTAAAAAAGATATTGTTTTTTCCATATCTAATGAGGAATAGACATAGTTTTCATAAAATACTAGTATAAGATCGCATGCAAATAAATATAACAATCACTTACACAATTATTCTTATAATCTTCATGTTAATTTTAGCTTTCAGAGTCATAGACTTGCGAGGGAGCCCGGTTACTAAATTTCTCCACTCTGATGATCGCTTAGTAGATGAGGATACCTTATACAGAGCAGTCAGGGCGCATGGAAATTTAATTGAATACGCGCCACTATTTTTGATTTTGATGCTCATAGCAGAGCTAAATGGTTTATCCTCATTATATTTACATATTAGTGGTAGCATTTTTACAGCAGGAAGATTCATACACGGCATAGTTTTCTCTTTTATGAAACCAAATATGATCCTAAGAGTAGGTGGAATGATACTCACATTCACAGGGTTTATTGTATTAATAACTGCAATAGTCTATTCGCTGTAGCACATAACTTCTTATTGATAGAAATCATTAATATAGAATATTGAATCGCGTTGATTAATATTATAATATACCCCCTATGGGTATAATAAATAAAACAGTTATTATTTTATTGTTAGTTGTAACTACTGATGCTGCATTCTCAAGACCTATATCATGGTCGGGAGGGTCAACTATTATGTATAAAACCAACAGCATGTATTCATCATATTATTACCATTACTCCCCTCTATATAAATACTCACTAGGATTAGAATATATTAACGATCGTCATTTTAACGACCAGTATATTAATCTAAAAACGACATACCTTTTAGGAAGGAAAAATACTAAATCATCACAAGCCAATTTGTATTTAACGGGAGGTGTATCAACCAAATCAAAGAATAATCATTTTTATGGTGTTCATGGTGATTGGGAAACAAGAAGATTATTTGCGTCATTCTCAGTCATTAATAAAGACACAGATGTAAAAGATTATACGGAAAATGAACTAACATTTGGAGTAGCGCCTTATCTTGGTGAATATAATGATTTACATACCTGGGTTATGGTAAAAGCTAAAAAAGATACAATAAAGAATAATTGGGAGACATATCCATTCATGAAATTTTTTAAAGGTGATTCTCTTGTAGAAATTGGTGCAAAAAATTCACACTGGGATATTCACTATATGTTAAGGTTTTAAATTTAGGAGAACTATTATGTATAAAATATTATTATCATTAATTATATTATCATCAAATACTGTCCTTGCTATGGATGGTATGCACAATCATGATTCACATAATCATAATAAGCATCAAGATATGACCTATGTAGACGGATCTAAAACAAAGATTACTGATGAGATGTTTTCAAGTTTTAGTGCTGGTTTGTCTAATACACAGATTGTAATTGTTGATGTCCAAGGAATGGTATGTGATTTCTGTGCAAGAGGAATAGAAAAAACATTTAATGATGACAAAGATGTTAAAAAAGTAGATGTAAGCCTGGATAAAGGAAAAGTTATGATTGCTTATTCTATGAACAAAAAAGTCGATTTGGATGAAATTAAGAATATTTTCTTATCCAACGGGCAAACAGCTACTGGAATTGTAATACGAAAAGTTTAAATTATGTTTAAAAATAATGAATCAATGAAACTTGGGTTGATTACACTTTTTGCTTCTTCATCAACACTTATATGTTGTGCTTTACCTGCTCTATTTGTTCTACTTGGAGCAGGTGCCACATTTGCATCAATAGTGAATTTTTTTCCTCAGCTGATTGTTATCTCTCAACACAAAGTTACTATTTCCATAGTTACAGGAATTATTTTACTACTTGCAGGTTTGTTAATAAAAAAAACTTCCTTGCTACCATGTCCAACAGATCCAGATTTAAGAGATACGTGTCTAAAAACTAGAAAAAGATCTAAAGTTATTTATTTTGCTTCTATTGGAATATTTATTTTCGCTAGTTTTTTTACATATATATTACCTATTTATCTATAACATGATAGAAAATCCATCACATAAAAAGCAACTAGCTTCATTAAAGAGGATTGAAGGTCAAATACGTGGAATCATTAATATGATTGATAATGGTAAATATTGTATTGATGTTCTTAATCAGATTAAGGCTGCAAAATCAGCACTAGTATCTGTGGAGTCAAAAGTACTCAAAACACATGTTGAATCATGCGTTAGAAATTCATTTAAAAACAAAAAAGCTCTTGATACGAAAGTGGATGAGCTATTGAAGCTAATCAACAAGTAAACTTATACTTTATCCTGTGATGATGAAGGTCTTTTGACATTTGTACCCTGATATCCTCTTTAAGATATTCATCAGCTAGAGTTATTTCCTCTGATGTAAGTTGTCTTTTATTGAGCGCTATAAATATGTCTAGACCAAATCTAGATAATTCTCTCGTGCCAAAATCATGGTTTTTTCTCTCAAATCCAATTCTTACATCATCTATTGATACAGATAGTGTTTGAGCTGTTTTTTCATATGCTAACGATAAAGGTTTCCCTTCAAATATAAATTTCCAAGTCTGAGCATTTATAAAAATATACTTAAGTTCTATTTTGGATCTGCCCCATTTACCATTCAGGCCGAAAGCTTCTGATAAATGTATTTTGTCTTTTGAGGATTTGATTGAAATATTATCAATATAAAGTCCTAACTCTTTTGCATAATCCGTTTTATTAAGCATATGAGCAGCATATTCTTTGATCAATGCCTCAGCTAACTCAGCATTAGGATTAGTTTCATATCTTTTTACGAGATTAGTCTCAAATATTTCCCACTCATTATCAGTCATTTGATATATTATAAATTATGGATGGCTTCTTTGTATTATCTTTTTTTATATCCGCAATTGTTTTTGCAGTCATTATGATGTGCTTAGATGATAATACAGATATTTAATATGAATAAGAAGAATGACAATGCGGTACCTATAGACAGCAAAGTAAAGAAAAAAGAGCAAGACAAAAAAATTATTAGGGATTATCTTAAACCTGAGTGTGAAGAAGAGTTATCTGAAGCGGATTATCCTAAAATTGAAGATTACGAATAACGTGCTTATTCAATATATTTTACTTGAAACTACTTTACGATAATTTCAATTCTTTCTGATATCAGGGGCTTATCATGCGGAATATGTAGATAATTGCCAAGTAATAATTGTAGTGTATGCTTACCTTTTGGTAACTCTAACATTGTTTCTTTTTGACCTTTACCAAAATGCAGATGGCTTTTATCTGCAGGAATAGGCGCTTTCATATTTGGTAGTTTCTCCACATCAATTAAAAGATGATGGTGCCCTGACATAGGTTTATCAATTCCAGCAGGGACAACATCCATCCCTATAAGACCAAACTCCACTTTAAATGGACTTGTCACTTCTTCTCCATTACTGGGTATAACAAAAAATAATTTTTGATTCTTAGTATCATCGTCACTGGAGTAACGTGGGTATGAAAATGCATTTAAAGATAACAGAAAAGAAATTAGTCCTATTGATATAATTAGTCTCATATATTCTAATACTTTATACTATGTTCAAGATTTATAAATTATTTATATATATTTCCAATTATGTCTGATTTAGTTAAACTACTCAAAGGATTTATTATCGCTGTTATTATACTGACAGTCTTTGCATATGTTGGAGTTTATGCGATATCATTACTTATTTAATTTCTTAACTATCTGCTTGAGGCATTGGTAACCCTGCAAGTTTACATATCTCTCTTATTGGATCTGTTGGAAAAAGAGAGTAGATATGCTCTTCATATTTCTTTCTGTCATGAAATTTAATATTCTTTGACATAAGTCCAATAATCAGATGATGCATAGTTGGGCACACAAGATTTTGAATATAATATTCTCTAAAATAATATATTACTTCCCAATGATCATTGTATAATTTGATATTGTCTCGTATGGCCATTTTTTTAACAAAATCTTCAGACCATTCATCAAAGTTAGTTAAATAACCCTGTATATTTATGGCTACTTTTTTATTAGCAATTTTAATCTTATTCATAATTTCCCCTGTACGAATAACTTGCCTATAATTTATCTTTATCCCTCTCGTCCCTCATAGCAAGAAAAATTTACGTTATTTTTTAATATTCAGGTTAGAATGAATTATGGTTAAATGGGAATATAAAACATTTGAGTGGGAAGTACTTAAACACGCACTCAATGAAAGCCAAAAGCCGGAGAATCTAGGCGGACAAGGTTGGGAGCTGGTTTCAACCAATTATGATACAGATTACCGTGTCTGGGTCTTGATGTTCAAAAGGCCTATAGAATAACTTAAATTATTTATACTAGTGCTATAACCACAAACACAATCAGTGCATATACGGCCAACTCTACAAATGGACTTCCGTTTGGTCTTTCGTTAAAGAATTTCATGTCTTTTCCCCTGCTAATGTTTGAACTATTATTACATAAAATTATGGTCATATGTATATTTACGGTTAAGATAAAGATTATGAATATATACTTAACGAGAGAGTTATAATATGAATTTAATAAAAACTATAGAAAAAGGACTACTAGGTGTGATTGCGTTACTAACAATTGTTGCAACCATACAAGAGATAATGAGTATATACATGGTAGGTAGAGTTAACTTGCCTGATTTGTTATTACTATTCATATACACCGAGGTTTTAGGAATGATAGGTGTATTCTATGTGAGTAATAAGATACCTATCACATTGCCATTGTTTATTGCCATGACGGCATTGTCAAGATTGATAATACTGCAAGGTAAGGACATGGAACCAAGTACATTAATTTATGAGGCAGGTGCGATATTACTAATTGCAATTGCTTGTCTTATTATTAGGTATAGGCCACCAAATCAGAGCACAGAATTATAATAATATTACCCCTTATAAACATTGGGGTGTATTCGCTTTTTAATCAATAGGTACACTTATACGTACACTTGTTATACTAGATATATGTCACGTTCGTATTTTGGTATTTCTAGTTAAATAAAATGTGATCACTGGATTTCCATCTCACGGTTCGTGAATTGAGGCCTCATCTCTATATCGCCAACTGTTACGTTAATATCAATATAACAGTCAAGAGGTGATGTTTGTCTTTGCCTGGTACCAGATCTGATTGCATTACAGATTTTTCCAGTATCTTTATCAATCATATCAAACCTAAAAACAGTAAAAGAGTAATTTTGACATGTCCATTTTTTTAAAATTTTATCTATGTGTCTTTTTTTAACATAAGCTGTTCTTGGAATTGGAATCAGACCGTAGTTAGTGTATTCATTTGTAGAAAACAAACTATCATAATTTAATACTATAATGACATCACCGACCACAAGACCACCTTTTTCTGCAGGGCTATGAGGAGCAACGTAAGTTATCTCTAAACCTCCACCTGGATAGTTATAATTATAATGATGGTGTGATTGACTTCTCCATTCTCTAGTAAAGTAATTAGTATAATAGTTTATTTGAGAGATATATTTTGTTTCAATACCTATATAGCCACCAAGACTTGAATTACAATTCGTATGATTCATTATCTTATCGTTATAGTAATTAATTTCTTTTTGTTTTTTTTGTTGCTTAGCTAGATTTATTTGATCTTGTTTCTTCTTTTCTGCCTCATTCAGAGCTTTTCTTTGAGATTCTTTCATTTTAATGGATTGTTCTTTTTCTTTCCCGGGTATTATTTCTATGTAGTGATCTCCAAAATTATCTACATTAATTGTAATTGTGGAATTAGTTGATACTAGCTCAATTAGAAAAGTAATTAAAAAACCCATAAGTATACCTATCAATAAAGAACTCTTCGGGACATTTGGTTGATAAAATGAAAAACTATTAAATTTACTCAAATAACCTGTAAGCAGCATACTTTTATCAAAGAAAATATAAAACAGAAAAACTATTAAGAGTGACAGTGTAGTGCTAACATCACTATCCAATAGTCTCTCTAACGTTGCTCCTATTGCGCCATAAAGAAAAACATAATAAATTATCTTTATAAAGATATTTGATGTCTGTATTTTTTTTTCTCTAAAAAAATAGATAATTAAAACAATCGCGAAAACAAGTGTCTGAGAAGCTTCATAAAGAACTTTATTTTTATTTTCAATGTCAATTAAAATTATAAGGACAATTAAGCCAATTAGAATTCCAAAATACTCGAGCGCTTTATTCATCATCATCGAAATCTACATCTGAAAATTCATCATCAATAGCCTCCTGCTCAATTATTGCTGCTTCTTCTTTAGCTCTAGCTTCTGCAATATTGGAAATGGATTTATTTTTAATTTCTTCATATTTATAACTAGGTATTTCAAGTAAATCCGATATCTTTCTGATTAACTCTATTTCCTCATTTTTAAGAATGCCATCAGACTCTGCCATTGCGAATAATGTATTAATTAAATCTAACTTATCATCAAGCTTATATTTCTTGTTAATGAGTTGAGCTAAAGTTTTTATTGATGGTTCTTTACTTGGAAGTATAAAATTTCTAATATTTTCAATACCCTCGAGATTTCTTATAAATTCTTTTTCTTCATCTTGAAGCGTTTTATCTGCAAGTGCTACTTGTGATGAAAGAAATAAAGAACATAGCTCTAAGAAGTCATCTCTGTTAAAAAGACTAATATAATGTTTTTTTGTCCATGCTTCTGATTTTGTTTTCCAAATTTCATCTACTTCTTGAAATTTATTTTTGTTATTGTCTGATGAGATATCATCTTCCTCGATTGAAGAATCTTCTACACATGACTTTAACTTTTGAATATCTTGATCTGATTCTTTACCAAAAATTTCTTCTATATATTTATCAGAGTACTTTGTGAATGTATCGTACTGGCAAAAACTACTTCTTGCATGACTATCACTAAATAGCTGTTTTGTAACTATAGGATGGTGTACCGCAGCATAAAAATTAGAAAGATATTGCTGTTCTTGATTTATGTAACCTTCAATCTCTCTGAAAGCATGCCTTGCCTTCCCATATAATTTATTATCTGTAAATGTTATGAGTAGTGCAATCAATAATGAAATAATTGCAGAAGAATGCTCAAGGTTTGGATAGGTTATGTAGGAAAGTATAATGCCAATAGCATAAGCAGTTAAAAAAACTATACCAAAAGAAAAGGAGAGCATTATATATCCTTTAGGTAAAGCAAAAGGTTTTTTTATAGAAAAAAATTTATTGTTCATGCCATACTTTGATGAAGATAAATTACAAGATTCATAAAAAGTCTTAACTATTAATTCATAACTTCCGTCTGTTAAGGTATTACCATTAATAATTTTTTTGAGACTGTTTAATAATGTTTTAAGTTTTTTTTGATAATAATAGAATCTGTCTTGTCGCTTCCTTTTATGTATTGATAAAAATTCTTCAGTTATTTCTGAAGATTTAAGGAAACTTCCTGCTAATTTTTCATTGAAATATTTTCTGAAAGATTGGTATTCTTTTTTTTGGGCGAGAAGAAGTGCTTTTTTAGCATCCTCCTCTGCTTTTCTTTTTTTTTCTTCCTCTATTCTGATAGCGTCAAGTCTTGCTTGTTCAGCCTCTCTTTTAGCTTTTTGAACATAATATTGCGGATTGTTACATGCAGCGCTATCTGCACAACACCATCTCATACTTTTTCTTTTTCTTGAAGAATGTATTCTTACAGTTCTTGCAACTGCACCCTGTTTCTTTCTTCCAAAAGGGCTTACTCCTATACCGGCACCTAACTTGCCTGAGTCAACAAGTTTTCTTTCCATATACTGTACTGGCCTTCTAATACCACAGAGTGCGCATGTCTGTTTTGTCCATTCACCCATTTAGCTCACCTTGTTAAATTACCATTCACTTTAAGTTAATGAATATTATTTATTATAGTCAAAATATAAGTCTTATATCTAGTAAATCTCCTTAACTAAAAATACATTATCGAAGCTCACATCACTCATAAATCATTGATATATATGGATTTATTAAAATAAATTTGACAAAACTTGTTTCAGTATGTCATATTATTTACGTCGTTTCAGACACCATTAATCAACAAATCTATGAAAAAATACCTTAAAAATTGGTGGCATGACATCTGTGCTTGTAGAGAATCATGGCTATGTATCAAAGAAGATATTAAAACGCTGTTTTTGCAATATCAGGTACTAAGGATGTTATCAAAGAAATACCCCGATGGCATTGTTACAAAGCCGTTAGATGAGATAAATCAAAAAAGGTATGACAAGCAAATGGAAAGGGTAAAAAAAAAGCTTTCTAGGAGTAATTTTCATGAAATCGATTATTAGTGAGATAAGTCAAGAGTTGAAACAGTTTTTTAGATTCATACTAAAAATTGGAATTTATTTGATTTTATTCTACCTAATCGCATTTTTTCTGCTTGGATTGATGATTGTTTTGATTAATTAAATTAACATAAATAAGGAGTAATACTATGAAGACAATTGTAAGACATTTTCTCTGCAAAGAGGATGAAGCAACTTTATCAACATCGAAAAATATGTGGATGGAAGATAAAGAAAATCATATCTATTGTTCGGGTTATTGGAAAGTCACTAAAAATGATGCAGACGCCCTAATAGGAGGTAAGATATTTTTTCACCGAACTAAAGAGGACAAATCATACTTTGGTGGCGAGATTCTAAGTTATTCATTTAAAGATGATAATCCTGAAAATAGGATTATTTTTAAGTTCAAAGCTGAGGTTGAAGCAAGGGGGCGTAAATGGGAAGGAAAAACCGAACCTGTCTCTCGTCGCATGGACAGCGGTAATGTTGAGGTTGAGTTATGATAAGTATCAAACGAGACACAAAAGGAAATTTAAAAGAAGCTACAGGGATCAGATCACGAATGAGTAGCATGTATAAACCAGGTCAATCTGATACTTTTAAAATTAGCCGATCAAAATTCTCTGATTACATAAATTGTAAAAGGTGTTTTTATCTAGATCGCGTTAAAGGCTTAGCAAGCCCAAGCATGCCAGGTTGGTCACTTAATATAGCTGTTGATGATTTGTTAAAAAAAGAGTTTGATGAGTATCGCAAAAAACAGCAACCCCACCCCATTTTTAAAGAATATAATCTCAATTTCATTCCTTATGAACATGAGGATTTAGATAAATGGAGAAATTCTTTAGCAGGTGGAATCTCTTATCACGATCAAGATACTAATCTTATTATTCAAGGGGGAGTCGATGATATTTGGTATGATTTGGATACTAAAAAATTAGTAGTCTTGGATTATAAAGCACAATCATCTAATCACCCTGTTGAACAAGAGTCTTATTTGGAGAGTGTTTACCATCAAGGTTATAAAATGCAGTTAGACTTTTATGTTTATGTTTTAAGGCAAATGGGTTTTGATGTGAGTGATGATGCATATTTTCTAGTTTGCAATGGAGAGAAAACACCAGATGCATTTAATAATCAACTTATCTTTACGTCTAAATTAATTAAATATAAAACTAATGTTGAATGGATTTCAGGCGAGATTAAGTCTATGAAAGCATTATTGGACTCTAATGAAATTCCAGATCGCAACCCTTGTTGTGAGAATTGTGCTTATATCGAACAAGCAAATAAGTTAGCAGATGAATAAAAAAATAAACTTTAGATATGGGCAACTAATTTATAATATTTACAGCTTGCTTTTTGATGAAGAAGAAATTAAACCTAAAGGACCAAACGATGTAAAGCATATAGCATTCGGCAGAATTTATTATCAACTTGCAGAGCACCCATGGAAAGCAATTGGTATCACAAAGAATCTATTAAAAGAATTAGAACAGAATAATTTTGACCGTAAAAACATTCCGATAACTAGATCGCATGTTTATGAAAGAAAAGATTTCTTGAGAAAAATCTTCGAAGGCAAAAACAAAATGACAAAAGACGAACTCTTAGCTTTTTTGTGGGAGAAAGATATAACCATAATGTCACTCAAACATGAGAATACACATATTGACAAGGCTATAGACAAAAAAAGACCAGAATCAGAAAAAAATAAGTCTGGCAAAGAGATTAGTAAGGGATGTTATCTATTTACGCCGCAGGATTTTGAAAATTTTTTCCCAGCAAGACAGGTAGGTTGGAAGTATACTAAAGAGGTTGTTGAAAGACTCAGAGCTTTCAACAAGATTAAAGATAAACAAGAAATACGGTCTAATAACAAGGATAAGAATCTTTGGGAAATTACCACTAAATGGTACTAGTGTATAAATAGGTGTATAAAATAATTTACTGATTTCTACAGCCCAATATTTTCAGGGACATAGACTTATTTTCTTCTCCCCAACCGTGGTTATTAACACTAGATAATTGTATAATTTAATTAAGGGTGAACGAAATGGGTATTAAAACTAAATATAAATATGATGGATAAGAAAGAAGCATTAAAAAAAATAAAAGAGGACGATTTTTTTCTTGACGATGCTGATAAAAAATTAAAAGCAGATAAAGAAGTTGTTCTTGCCGTAATAAAAAATAATCCACTTGATCTAGAATATGCTGATAAAAAATTAAAAGAAGATAAAGAAGTTGTTCTTGCAGCAGTAAAAGATAGTGGAGCTGCTCTTGAATTTGCTGATAAGAAATTAAAAGCCGATAAAGAAGTCGTACTCGAGGCAGTGAAAGGCTATGGGTTTGCTCTTGAATTTGCCGATAAGAAATTAAAAGCCGATAAAGAAGTCGTACTTGAGGCAGTGAAAGATCATGAAGACGCTCTTGAGTATGCCGATAAGAAATTACAAAAAGATAAAGATGTTATTCTAGCCATTGAGCAATCTGGAGAAGTAGATGGTGAGAATTTTGCGAAACAAGAATTAGAAATAGATGAAAGCGATGATGTGTCGGAAAAGTGCACAAGCTATTGCGACCTAGCAAGTGAGGCTGATGATGATTCAGCATCAAGATTGTATAGTAAAGCAGCTGACTTTGCAGAATTTGCAGTGGAATGGTGGGATGATTTTGGCACTATTGCCTCATCTGGAAAACTCGATAAAAAATCTCTCGCTAAGTTATTTGAAAAATGGAGAGTCAATATTCTGGAAAATAGGGGAAACCTTGGGCATATGGAAAAAGATGATTTGTACTCGGATATTATTGATCATCTTGAGGAGCATGGCGATGATAAAAAACTAATTAAACAAATTAAATCGCAACAAAAGGATTCATACACGATAGAAACACTTGACGGTCCATTTGGAACCATGCGAGATGGTGATGGGAAAGTAGTTTACTTTTTTTCAGATGAGGTTGATTATGATGCGTCTAGATTGGTAGTATCTACTGCTTATCACTCATTTGTATTAGATGAAGATGGAGAAATCTCTAGAAATTGGGCCGAATATGATCCATCTCAGTTAAGCACTGAAATAGTTGGGGATATTGAAGATGAATTAGATTTCGCAGAAATTGTAAATAAGATTGATGGGGGTGATGCTAATTCAGCTAAACTTGAAATGTTTATAAACGAGCTACTCGAAAAAAATATTCCATGTATATTTGTAAATACCAAAGAAAAGCTTATCACACAAATTAGTAATGACGATCTGAGTCCAATAGTTGATTGTCTAGATAATCTAAAAGTGTATGTTAGAGAATATGATTATGCAGGAGATTACTAAAATAGAGCTCCTAGCAAGATTCTCTGGTTTACCTGCTTCCTTCAAAATACAACATTATAACTGACATCACTCATAAATTATTAATAAATAAATTACTTCTTATATAACAACTGACATAAACTGTACATATAAAAATTTCAAATATAAGAAAACTGTACATATGAATCCTATATGTACAGTTAGACTTCATGAGATGCATATTGGGTGGCGTTTTGAAAAAAAAGAACCTAGTGTTTATGCGGGTTGTAGGATTTAAAAGCTTAGATTTTGGTCATGGGTGGACTTGAACCACCGACCGCAGCGTTATGAGTGCTGTGCTCTAACCAACTGAGCTACATGACCTTATATATTAAATCTAAAATAGATCACATCGCCTTCACAAACAACATAATCTTTACCTTCTTGTCTCCATACGCCATTGGCTTTTGAAGCTTGCTCACTTCCGCTTTCAACGTAATCATGATATGAGACAGTTTCAGCTCTTATAAATCCTTTTTGGATATCTGTGTGTATGATACCTGAACATTCCTGAGCATTAAAATACTTTTTTGCTGCCCATGCCCTTGATTCTTTTTCGCCCGATGTAAAAAATGTTTTAAGATCGAGAAGACTATATCCCATTTTGATAATTTTTGATAATGCAGACTCATCTATACCAAACTCCTCCATAAATTCTTTTTTTTCATCTTCTGAGAGCTCATCAAGATCTATTTCTACTTTAACATTCACCTCAACTAATTTTATATTTTCTGGCATTGATTTAATGAAGTCATTAATTTCCTGTTTTGAGGTATTTTCATTAATATTAGCAATCACAAACATTGGCTTTTGAGTCAACAATTTAATATCAGGAAAAAACTCTTGAACTTTGTCTAAATCTTTTTTTTGTAAAAATTTATTGTTATTCAGTTTATCGAGAGCTTTTATCGCTTCTTCTTTTAAAAGATTTTTTTCCTTTTCAGATGTTTTACTTTTAGTGATTCTATTTGTGATACTTTCTAATGTAGTGATATCAGATAATATCAATTCTGTATTAATATCATTAAAGTCTGACACAGGGTCAGGTTTTCCGTTGACGTGAATAATATCATCATCAATAAAGAATCTTACTACATGTGCTATGGCATCAGTATTTCTGATATGTGTAAGAAAATCATTTCCAAGCCCCTCTCCCTTAGATGCTCCTTTTATTAATCCAGCAATATCTACAAACTCAATGACTGCGTTAATTTTACTTTTTGATGAGTTTAATTCTGATAATTTATCTAATCTATCATCAGGTACTTCAACGGTTGCTATGTTTGGATCAATTGTACAAAAAGGGAAGTTTTTAGCATCAATTTTTTGTGAAGTTAATAAATTAAATATGGATGACTTACCTACGTTTGGCATACCAACCAAACCGCATTTAAATCCCATTGTTATCACCATTTAGATTATTCATGAAATTTGTATAAGAGCCGTCTAGCAAATCTTGAGAATTTTGAATGATATTCTCTATCCCCTCTAATATTTGTTTTTTATCATCAGGTGATGGCTTACCCAATACATAGGAAATGACATCATCTTTATGCATAGGCTTACCGATTCCTATTTTTAATCTCCAAAAATCTTTTGTACCGATTTTTTCTATAATATCTTTGATTCCGTTGTGCCCGCCGCTTCCACCTGAAAATTTTAGTCTAATTTTGCCGGCGGCTAAATCTAAATCATCGTAAGCGACAATTATCTGAGATGGTATGATATTTTTATTTTTAATGAAGTTTTTCAAAGGTGTCCCGCTATCATTAATAAAAGTCATTGGTTTAAGTAATTTTATATCTATACCCTCTGATTGATAATCAGTATCACAAAAACCTTTTTTCAAGTTATCGTTGAAGTGGATTCGTAGGCTATCAACCAAAGAGTCAATAAACCAAAAACCTATGTTATGTCTTGTATTAAGAAATTTACTATCAGGATTACCTAATCCTACAATCAATGCTGGAGGATTATCTTCAGAAATCATATTAAAGGAGGCTATTTACTATCTTCTTCTTTGGAGTCAGCGTCAGCATCGGCTTTGGTATTATCATCAGTATCGCCAGCTTCATCATCTGCTGGTGCCGCTTCAACTTCTTCGATTTTTTCAGCTTTAGGCTCATAACAACTAACAACAGGCGAATCATGTTCTTCGTCAACAGGTGTCGCAAGTTCTACATTTGCAGGTAATTTAACTTCTGATAAATGAACACTATGTCCCAATTCTAATTCAGCGATATCAACAGTGATGTTTTCCGGAATATCTTTAGGTAAACAAGAGATTTCAAGTTCAGATTGTATGTGTGATATCATACCACCACCTAACTTAACCCCAGCACATGTATCTTCATTTACGAACATAATAGGAACATTTACAACAACTGCTTTGTTTTTATCAACAGCAAAGAAGTCCATGTGAGTAATATCTGATTTTCTAGGATCTCTTTGTAGGTCTTTTAATATGACATCAATTGTGTTTTTATCTATTGTAAGTTTGATTACACTACTGTAGAAACCAGCATCTCTGACTTGCTTAGCTACTTCATTTGCATCAAGAACTATGTTGCTGTTATCAACGTCTCCGTATACGACAGCGGGTATACCATTTTCCCTTCTAATTTTCTTAGAAGTGGCTGTCCCTATGGTTTCTCTTGGTTTTGCTTGTAATATATATTCAGTGTTCATAGCTATTTTTCAATGGATTATACTCTTATTCTATGAAAAGTGAACTAACAGATTCTTTATTATCTATTCTTCTTAATGTTTCCGCTAGCATCTCCGCAACAGTTATCTGCCTAATTTTTCCTGTATCATTAATTTTCTTTGAGAGTTTAATCGTATCTGTAACGATTATTCCATCTATAGTGGAGTTATTAATATTTTGATCAGCCTTACCTGAGAATATTGGGTGAGTGATATAAGCAAAAACTTTTGATGCACCTTGATCTTTTAGCGCGTCTGCTGCATGGCATAGTGTTCCTGCTGTATCACATATATCATCAACTATGATGCAACACTTATCTTTAACATCTCCTATAATTTGCATAACTTCTGAAACATTAGCTTCCGGTCGCCTTTTATCTACGATCGCTAAATCTGAATTCAATTGTTTAGCTAATGCCCTTGCCCTTACAACACCTCCGACATCAGGAGAAACGATAATGGTATCCTGGTAATTCTGTTTGTGTATATCCGCTAAAAATAGTGGTGTTGCATATATGTTATCGACTGGTATATCGAAAAAGCCTTGAATTTGATCAGCATGTAAATCAATAGTTAATAATCTTTCTACGCCCATACTTGTTAACATATTAGCAACAACTTTTGCTGTGATTGGCACTCTAGCAGATCTTGCTCGTCTGTCTTGTCTTGAATAGCCAAAATATGGAAGTACTACTGATATTCTCTCAACAGATGATCTTTTAAGAGCATCGACCATTATAAGTAGTTCCATGAGGTTATCATTAACAGGATCACACAGTGGCTGGATTATATAAATATCCTGACCTCTCACATTTTCTTCAATTTCAACAGAGATTTCGCCATCACTAAACGTTTTAACAGAAGCTTTACCTAGAGTAATTCCTAAGTTTTTAGCAACAGATTTAGCAAGTGCTTTATTAGCATTTCCCGAAAATATCATCGATGTTTTTATATCAACCATCTCGTCACCTAATGTCTGGGGTGGAAGGATTCGAACCTCCGAATGACGGGATCAAAACCCGCTGCCTTACCGCTTGGCTACACCCCAAATTATTAAGAAAAAATATCATACGACTCTAGACTACTCACCATTAATGATTTGTATTTGCGTCCAATCTCCTTATTGGCTTCTAATGCACCTTCGTAATTATCATACTCAATGTATAGCGTGCTTCCCGTACCGGACATTCTAACGCTACCAAAGGCGGAAAGCCAATATTTTGTCTCTTTTAATGAAGGATATTTGGACATAGCTATTTTTTCAAAGGAATTAATATTTGATGCCATTAGCTCATCAAGACTGTATTGAGTCATAAAGTCTTCTGAGGATAAAGATGCATACATATCTTTTGTTGATATCTTTAAATTTGGCAGGATAAGAACAAAGTATTTTTTATCTACAGAAATATTATTAACAATTTCTCCCTTTCCACCAATATATGCAGCTCCACCATTAATAAAGAACGGTACGTCTGCTCCAATGTCCTCAGATATTTTCATCAAATTACCCTTTGATATGTTTAATTTGAAAATGTCATTTAATGCCAATAAGGTGACTGCAGCATTTGAACTGCCACCACCTAAACCAGAACCTATGGGTATTTGTTTATCTAAAAATATATCTACACCTTCAATATCATATAAATTAGAAATTACATCATATGCTTTAGTAACTAAATTATAAGTAGAGTCAATTTGATTAGAGTTCGTTTTAAAGTTGAGTTTGGTTGAATTATTTTTTTGGAAAGATAACATGTCATAGAAATCAATCGCACAAAAGATACTTTCTAGATTGTGGTAACCGTCTTTCCTTCTATCAAGAATATGTAAACATAAGTTAAGTTTTGCAAATGACTTACAATTTAATAGCTGCATTTTTACTATTATCTAAGAGCTTCAGTAACTTTTCACTGTTAGGATTATTTTTTATAGACTGATTTAAGATATATTTTGCTTCATTAGAATTACCATTTTTTAAAAGTATTAAATAATGGTGTTCTACAATTTCAGGATCTTGATCCTTGGAGTAAGCTAAAGATGAGTATTTCGCTGCTTCTTTATAAGAGCCTTTTAAATATAATACCCACGCTAAACTATCCAAGATTGCCGCTTGACCAGGTCGGATGTCAAGAGCTTTTCTTATTAGATTTTCTGATTTATCAAGATGAAGTTTATGCAATGCAAGGCTGTATCCATATGCATTTAAAGCAATTGAATTGTATTTATTAAGTTTGATCATCTCATCAAAATCCTTACTCATACTTGAAATATTTCCTTCTTTTTCATAAGCAATAGCACGACTATAAAGTGCTCTCTCATTATTTGGAAAAGATTTAAGAATTTGACTGGACAGCTTAATAATATCAGCTGATTCACCTATCTCCTCGAAAATAGACAGCTTAAGCGATAAAGAATTAAGGAGATTATTCTGATTTTTTATTTTGATTTCCTTGTCAATATAGGATAAAGCTTTTTCAACATTATATTTTTTTAACAAAGCTTTAGAAACATTTAAAGTTTTAACATTAACAAACGTTCCTTGCTGTATTCTTTGATAATGTAACAATGCTTCATCATATCTTTTATTTTTATAATCAATCTGACCTAAGAAAAAATTAATATTATCAGGTACATAAAATTTAGATAATAAAATATTAAAATACTTTTCTGCCAGACTATACCTCTCATTATCAAAACATAATAAAGCAACTCTAAAAATAAAATCATCATCGGAAGGATCAATGCTTATGAGTTTCTCAATGAGTGGAGTCGCATGATCTAACTTTTCTTCTTTAAGATAGAACATTAAAAGTTCAAATGATACTTCTCGGTCTAAAATAGATGATGATTCAATAAAACTTTCTAATGTTGATATAGCTTTATTAGTTTTATTTAATTGGGATAGTGACTTTGCATACTTCCTAGTTAATGTTCTATTTTTTTTGAAATTAATATCTTCTATGTAGAAAACAGCAAGTTCATCAATGTTATTTTTTTGTAATATATTAATGTAGGATAATAAAATTGTTTTATCTTTATATCTTGGAAGATTCAACTCAAAATAATCTACTATATTCTTTATAATTACATTTCTTGATAAAATACTTTCAATATCAACATAGGATTCATTTTTATTTTCTAAGTAGAGGTTGTATAAAAAATCGAAGTGTATATTTGCTGATTGATATTGTTCAAGTTCTATATATGCAGAAAATGCAGCTTTATGAGCATAGATATTTTGATTGTCTAGTTCTATCCATCTATTCACGATTGTCATGATTGAATCAAATTTATTAAGCTCTCTTGCTCTATTGATCATATTCATGAAATCGGTTTCATTATTGAAATAGGTTATGTTTGATGTAAATGTATTGATGGCATCATTAGTCCTGCCCTTGTGAAGCAGTAATTCTACGACTATTTTATAATATGCATAATTGTATTTTAATTCTGGACTTTTATATGAGACCTCCTCTTTAAAGTCCCTCTGTTCAGAACTGATCTGTGAGCCACAAGATATAAGAAATAAAAGGCTAATTAATACTACAAATTTCAAATTTTTTACCATCTATGTATAATAGCACATGCTAATATGTTAATAAGGAAACAAAAATGACCATATCAGTTATAGGGCTTAATCATAAATCTGCTAGTTTAGATATAAGAGAAAAATATTCTTTTACAGGCGATGCTTGTTCTTTGTTGCTTCGAAGAATAAAAAAAATGACTGAGATAAATGAGGTACTTGTTGTTTCTACATGTAATAGAACCGAGATTTATACAGATAGCGTATCTGGATCTGATGATATTCAAAAATGGCTGGCGGGAGAAAAAGAATATCGACCTTTTACAAGTCATATGTATGTTCATCGGGAAGAAGATGCAATAAGACATTTATTTAAGGTGGTTTCCGGACTTGATTCCATGGTAGTTGGTGAAAGCGAAGTTTTAGGACAAGTGAAAACATCTTATAAAATCGCCCTAGAAAATAAAACAATAGATAGTAAATTGAAAAGGTTGTTTGAATATTCGTTTTCTGTCGCAAAAAACGTAAGAACAAATACAGATATAGGTGGTAATGCTATATCTTTCATGTACACATCAATTTTACTTGTAAAAAAAATCTTCTCTAATATCGAAGAAAAAAAATGTTTATTAATAGGTGCGGGTGAGATGACTCAGCTTGCATTAAAATATCTAAAATCAAATAACGTAAACGACATTACTATATGTAATAGAAAAGAAGAAAAAGGTAAAAAATTAGCCTTCGAAAATAATTGCAGATATTCCCATTTGAATAATTTGTCCAACATCATCCATGAATACGATATAATAATTACATCAACATCAAGTTCCCTTCCGCTTATAGGAAAAGGTAATATCGAGAGTGCTCTTGACAAAAGGAATAATCAATCCATTGCTCTTATTGATCTTGGTGTGCCTAGAGATATAGAATCACAAATTAAAAATCTGGATAATGTATATCTCTATACCATTGATGATCTCGGTGAAATCATTGAAAAGAATTATAAGATTAGAGAAAAGTCGATAGAACAAGCTGAAGAGATAATTAAATTTAAAATTATTGAATACAAAAATTGGCTTTCTGAAAATAATAGCTCTGAAGTTATAAAGAATTACAGAGAATATGTTGATGATATTACAAAGGGAATTGTAATAAAAGCCAAAAGAATGTCAAATAGCGGAGATGACATAGACTCTATAATTGAATATATATCTGAGTCTCTTAAAAATAAGCTGGCACATGAAACCACAATAAAGTTAAAAGAGCTTTATCCACATTTAGATGAAGACAAGGCTCAAAAACTTAACGATCTTTTCAAAGAAAACTAATGAATCAAGAATTAAGAGCCAAACTTGAGAATCATGTCTCAAGTTATAAAGATATTACTAATCAATTAAGTACATCTGAAGTTTATTCTGATAGAAGTCTTATGAAAACGCTTAATCAAAAACTCACAAAGCTGGAACCTAGCGTTAAATTATTTCAAAAGTATCTTAATATCGAGAAATCAATTATTGATACAAAAGAACTCCTGGAAGATGAAGATAAAGAAATGAGAGCAATAGCTCAAGAAGAATTAAAAAATCATGAACAATTATTGAAAGAAATTGAAAATAAAATAATTGAAGCAACGGTGGAAAAGGACCCTAATGATTCGCGAGATATATATATGGAAATCAGAGCAGGTACTGGTGGAGAGGAGGCAGCTATATTTGCTGGTGACTTATATAAAATGTACTCAAAATTCTCAGAAAAGAATAAATGGGATATTGAAATTATCAATAGCAATATCAGTGATCATGGAGGATTTAAAGAAATAATTTTCAAAATTATTGGATCTAATGTCTATAGCAATCTTAAGTTTGAATCCGGAACTCACAGAGTACAAAGGGTGCCAAATACAGAGACTCAAGGTCGAGTACATACTTCAGCATCCACCGTAGCTGTCTTGCCTATAGTTGAACAAGTTGATGATATAGATATTAATCCTGCGGATTTGAGAATTGATACATACAGGGCATCTGGTGCGGGTGGACAACATGTAAATAAAACAGATTCAGCTGTAAGAGTCACACATATACCAACAGGCATTGTCTCAGAGTGCCAAGATGATCGATCACAGCATAAAAATAAAGCAAAAGCGATGGAGTACTTACATTCCAGGCTTTTATCTGCTGAACAAGAAAAACAAAAAAGAGATACTGATGCGAGCAGAAAGAAACAAGTAGGATCTGGTGATCGTTCAGAGAGAATAAGGACGTATAATTTCCCACAAGGTAGAGTGACAGATCACCGAATTAATCTTACTCTATATAAACTTGAACAACTCATTGAAGGTGATATTGAGCCACTAATTGAGGCTCTTACAGAAGAATCTAGAAAGTAATGAGAATTTTACAAGCGCTCAAAAAATATACAAAATTTGTTGAGCAATTCACCAATCAATCGCAGTCAGAATCTAAAATCGAAGCGGAACATATATTTATGTTTGTTCTAAATGTGAATAGACCAAAACTTTATGAACAATTTAATAATAATCTTACTGATTATAATAATAAAAAAATTAAAGATATTTTAGAATTAAGAAAAAATAAGCCTTTATCATATATATTAAAAAGACATGTATTTTACAAAGATGAGTTTTATATTAATGATAATGTCTTAATTCCAAGACCAGAGACGGAATCAATTATTGACGAAGTGATAAGACAAGGTGATTTATTATTCAAAGAAAATCAGAAATGTATTTTTCTGGATGCTGGTACAGGATCAGGATGTGTTGGAATCACAATTGCAAATCAAAGGCCGGAATGGAAAGTACTATTGTTAGAACTTGATTCTGAAGCAATTGAAGTTGCAAAAATAAACTTAAAGCTATGTAAAAAAAATAACATAGATTTAATTCGTTCTGATTGGCTAAAACCAATAGCTAATAATTCATTTGATTTTATATTCAGTAATCCTCCATATATAGCAATCAATGATGAATCTATTGATGAATCCGTAAAATGTAATGAACCCGCTTCATCCCTGTTTTCGATGAAAAATGGCCTTGAAGATATTAATAAAATTATTGAATATTCAAGGGAGGCGTTGTCAACAAATGGAATTTTATTTTTGGAAAATGGAACTGGTCAATCAAAAGACATATCAGTACTTTTAGAATTAAATGATTTTACAGACATAAGGGTACACATAGATTATAATGGACACGACAGATTCACATCATCTCGGAAAAATAATGGATAAAAACACAATAAAAAAACTTACCTACTTATCAAAACTCAGTATTCCAGAAAGTGATATAGATGAACTTTCTAAAAATCTAGACAATATATTGAAACTGATTGGTGAGATAGATGCTGCACCCACAGATGGCATGTTGCCTATGGCCCACCCTCTAGACTTTACTCAGCCCCTTAGAGACGATGTATGTCAAAAAAATATCAACAGAGATGCAAATCAGCATGACTCTTCAAAAACAAAAGATGGTTATTATACCGTGCCAAAAATATTAGACTGATATGACCTATAAATCTGTAACTGAAATTCTTGAAGCAATTAAAAAGAAAGATATTAGTGCGACTGAGATAACGAAAGATTATTTCAAACGTATCAAAGCGTCTGATGACCTAAATTGCTTTATAACACTTACCGAAGATTCTGCTCTAAATAGAGCTAAAAAAATTGATAAGGATATTTCTAAAAATAATCTTAAACCTCTTTCGGGGTTACCAATAGCTCAAAAGGATATATTTTGTACAAAAGGTGTAAAGACATCATGTGGATCTAAAATGTTAGATAATTTTATAAGCCCATATGATGCAACAGTTGTTGATAAATTAAATGAAGCAGGGACTATAATGCTTGGCAAAACAAATATGGACGAATTTGCTATGGGGTCCTCTAATGAAACAAGCTTTTATGGTGCAGTTAAAAACCCATGGGATTATGAATATGTTCCAGGGGGATCTTCTGGCGGATCAGCCTCAGCAGTTGCAGCAAGGATTTCTCCTTGTTCGACAGGGACAGATACAGGCGGGTCAATTAGACAGCCAGCATCACTGTGTGGTATTTGTGGATTGAAGCCAACATATGGAAGAGTCTCAAGATTTGGAATGATTGCATTTGCCTCGAGCCTAGATCAAGCGGGTCTATTTACCACAGATGCACTAGATGCTGCGATTTTATTAAAAGAAATATCAGGTCATGATCCAAAAGACTCTACAAGCTCAACTGTTGAAGTTCCAAACTATCATGACTACTGTATTAATTCTGATAAAAAAAACTTTACAGTTGGTATTCCAGAAGAATTTGTTAATGACTTGAATGATGATGTAAAAAATTCATTTTATGAATCAGTCAAAATTCTAGAAAATATTGGATGCAAAATTAAAACAATTAATTTAAAACATACAGGTTTAGGTGTATCAGCATATCAAGTGGTAGCTCCTGCAGAGTGTTCTTCTAATCTTTCTAGATTTGATGGTGTAAGATATGGACATAGATCTAAAAAATCAGAATCATTGGAAAGTTTATATCGAGAATCAAGGTCTGAAGGCTTTGGTAAAGAAGTTAAAAGAAGAATTTTAGTTGGGACTTATGCTTTATCAGCAGGCTATTATGATGCTTATTATCTTAAAGCACAAAAAGTCAGAAATTTAATTGCTCAAGACTTTAGTCAAGCATTTGAAAAAGTAGACTTGATTTTAGGGCCAACAACCCCAGATAAAGCATTTAAGATAGGTGAAAAAATGAATGATCCGATTGCAATGTACTTGTCTGATGTTTACACAGTTAGCACTAATTTAGCAGGCCTTCCAGCAATGTCCATACCGATGGGTTTTAAGGAAGGTATGCCGCTAGGTTTACAAATAATAGGCAATCATTTCGATGAGAAAGATATTCTTAAACTATCCTATTTATATCAAAAAGAAACGGATTGGCATGAACAGGAACCGGGGGCTTAGTATGTGGGAAACGGTCATAGGACTAGAAATTCATGTACAACTTGCGACCGATAGTAAGTTATTTTCCTCATCATCAACTAATTTTGGTTCTGAGCAAAATACGCAAGCATCCATTATTGATTTAGCCATGCCAGGAGTACTTCCAGTTTTGAATAAAAAGGCTGTGAATATGGCAATAATGTTTGGGTTAGCTGTAGATGCAAAAATTGCTGATAAATCAATATTTGCACGTAAAAACTACTTTTATCCTGACTTACCTAAAGGCTACCAAATTTCTCAGTATGAGCTTCCTGTCGTTTATGACGGGAAACTAGAAATAAACGTAGAAGGCAAAAGCAAGACCGTAGGAATTACAAGAGCTCATCTAGAAGAGGACGCAGGAAAATCAATTCATGATCTATTTGACGGAGAGAGTGCTATTGATTTAAACAGAGCTGGAACCCCTCTTATAGAAATTGTCTCGGAACCTGATATGAGATCTGCAAAAGAAGCAGTGACTTACTTAAAAAAGATACACTCAATTGTTAAGTCTCTCGGGATAAGTGATGGCAATATGGAGGAAGGCTCATTTAGATGTGATGCTAATATATCTCTGAGAAAACCAGGAGAAGATTTTGGTATTAGAGCTGAAATAAAAAATATTAATTCTTTCAGATTTGTTGAGAATGCAATAAATTATGAGGTAGGTAGACAACAAGATATTCTTGAGTCAGGCGGAGCAGTAAATCAAGAAACTCGTTTGTATGATCCAAAAAAAGATGAAACTCGCCCAATGAGATCAAAAGAAGAAGCAAATGATTACCGATATTTTCCTGATCCTGATTTATTACCAGTAGAAATTACCGAAAAACAAATATCTGAAATTAAAAAAAGTCTTCCAGAGTTACCCGATGCTAAGAAAGAAAGGTTCATCGAGGAATATGGTCTAAAGAATGCTGATGCAGAAATATTATCCTCATCGTTAGACTTATCTGAATATTTTGAGAAAGCTAGTAGTAATGTTTCATCAAAATTCCAGCTACTTGCAAACTTCATTCTAAGTGAAGTAGTAGGTTTATCTAATAAACATAACCTTGATATATCAAAAGCTCCAGTTAGCTCTGAGGAAGTAGCTAAATTGATTACATACGTAAGTGATGAAAAAATATCTATAAAACAAGCTAAAGAGGTATTAAATGAATCTTGGCAAAATAAAACTGATGTGGATGAGATAATAAAATCTAAGAGTATAGAACAAATATCCAATATTGATTTATTATCAGATGAAGCGAAGAAAATACTGGAAAAGCACCCTAAAGAAGTTCAAGATTATAAAAATGGTAAAGATAAACTCATGGGGTTTTTTGTAGGACAAGTCATGAAAGAAACACAAGGAAAAGCTAATCCAAAAGCTTTAAATCAAATATTAAATAAGTTATTAAAAGGTGAATAAATGCTTAATTTTATAAAACAAATCGCTGGAATGTTTTCAACCGATATATCTATTGATCTTGGAACTGCAAATACTCTTATATATATGAAGGGCAAAGGTGTTGTTCTAGATGAACCCTCTGTAGTTGTCGTTAGAGATGACAAGGGATCTAATAAAAAAGTTGAGGCAGTCGGTATAGAAGCAAAAAATATGTTGGGCAGAACTCCAGTTGGGTTAACCGCAATTCGTCCACTCAAAGATGGCGTTATATCCGACTTTACAATTTGTGAAAAAATGCTTCAACACTTTATAAAAAAAGTACATAAAAGTGCGTGGTTCAGGCCAAGCCCTAGAGTTCTAATATGTGTGCCTTGTGGTGCAACACAAGTAGAAAGGAGGGCAATAAGAGAATCTGCAACTGGAGCTGGGGCTAGAGTCGTTCACCTTATTGATGAGCCTATGGCAGCAGCCGTTGGTGCTGGAATGCCACTAGATGAACCAAGAGGTTATATGGTGTGTGATATAGGTGGGGGTACCTCAGAAGTAGCTACCATTTCTCTTAATGGTATTGTCTATGCATCATCTACGAGAATAGGTGGTGATACATTCTCAGAATCTATAATTAGTTATGTAAGAAGAAATTATGGTTGTGTAGTTGGTGAGCCGACTGCTGAAAAGATAAAGCATGAAATCGGATCAGCTTACCCCACAAGTGATCTTTTAGAGATAGAAGTGAAAGGAACAAACCTGGCTGCTGGTGTGCCTCAATCATTTACAATTAATAGTAATGAGACACTTGAAGCTTTGCAAGAATCTCTTCAGGGTATCGTTTCTGCAGTAAAAACAGCACTTGAAAACACTCCACCTGAACTAGGTGCAGATATACACGAACGAGGAATGGTTCTTACTGGAGGTGGCGCATTATTAAAAGACCTTGACCTTCTAATAAAAGAAGAGACGGGAATGAATGTTATAGTTGCAGAAGATCCTCTAAGCTGTGTTGCTAGAGGTGGTGGTAAAGTACTTGAGATAATAGATGAAAAAGGGGTTGAATTCCTTTCAACTGACTAGATTGTGTCTTCATCTATTTTTAAAAAAAGTGTAACTAATTTTTATCTACTTTTATTTTTAATTAGTCTATCTATATTGAGTATTATAGTTGACTTAAAATATCCCTCTACAAATTTTACCCGAACTGTGGTAAACGACTTTATCGTAAGCCCTATTCAATACGTTGTAAAAACACCATCTAGTTTTTTTCATAGCCTATTAGAAGAAACAGAAACAATTGCCCAATTAGAGTCAAAAATAGAAAGACTTGAGAAAGACAATAAGATGATGAAGATGAATCTTCAAAAAATAGATATTTTAGAAGATGAAGTTTCACGTTTGAGGTCTATTAAAAGAGTAATGTCAAAAAAATTTGAAAATATTCAAATAGCTAAAGTTATACAAGGAGATGTGATACCAAATAAAGAATCTATTAAGATAGACATTGGATCGAATGATAAAGTAGTTAAGGGACAAACTGTGATGGGTGCAAACGGTTTAATAGGGCAAATAGTAGAAGTTTCTCTGTACTCTAGTAAAGTACTTTTAATAACTGATATTAACAGTAATGTTCCAGCAATAATAACCAGAACGGGTAAACAAGTAATAATTAAAGGTCGCTCACAGGATAATTTGTTAGAAATCTCTTTTACTGATGATACAGATATTAAATCTGGTGACTTAATAGTGACATCTGGTCAAGCAGGAAGATTTATTGCATCTTTAAAAATTGGCAGGATAGTAAAAATTGAGATGAATGAAGGAGAGAGGTTTGCAGAAGTTGTGGTAGAGCCATCAGAATATATAGAAAATATTAATGAGGTCATAGTAACACCAGATGAATATAAGGTTAAATAAATGTTAATAATCTTACTAACATTCGTTATAGGTCTCATGCTTACTCTAATGATGTTGCCATTTGGATATATAGCGCCTGAATGGATATTACTAATAAATATCTACTGGGCCATAGCTTTACCATCAAATACTAAGATGTTACTAGCATTCGTATCTGGATTTTTTGTAGATATAGTTTTAGGCCAACCCTTGGGTATTTCATCTCTGAGTTATGTAATTTTTATATATATAATTCTTTCTTTATACAATTCCCTTAGATACATGACAATACCTCAACAGACGATTATGCTTTTCTTTTTGTTAATAGTTAAACAGCATTTCTTTATTTGGACATTTTATATGTTTGGTCTGGATATAGATTATCAAACACTCATCATAAGTACATTGACCACGGCAACTCTTTGGCCGTTCATTTATTTCTCGTTAAGGTTCGCTAGAAGAAAATGGGTTGTCAATGGAGGATAATGAAAGGTGAAGTTTTAGATATTAAAAAAATTCTTAATAATTTGTCTGAAAATATTTTCATTAAAGAATCTAAAAAAGGTCTCATGCTTATAGATCGTATAAGTAAGATGACTTTTTCTCTTGAACTGGATGATTATGACAACATAATCAGACAGAATAAAAAACATGTTCTTAGTAAAATACTCAAAAAAGATCAATTAATGATTCTTGATTGCACTGGAGGATTTGCAAGAGATTCTGCTATTATCTCATCACTTGGAAACAACGTTACTATGATTGAAGAGAACCTAATTGTGATGAGGATTCTAAAAGATGCAATGAGTAGAATACAAAATAGAAAAGTTGATTGTATATTCAAAAGAATTACTACTAAATTAGGCAGCTGCCTAGAATATATAAAAACTACAAACAAAATATATGATTATATTTATTTCGATTTCATGTTTAATAATTGTAGTACTGCTTTGCCCTCAAAAAGAGAGCAATTTCTCAGAAAAATAGTAAAAAATGACATTAATACTAATAAAGCTATAGTTGAAGAAGTTTTACAAAGAGTTGGTTGTAAAGTTATAATCAAAGAACATATTAAATCCAATAATTATCAACATTTAGATATTATTAACACATATAAAGAGAAGGTTGTAAAATATCATCTACTCCAGGGGAAAAATGGATATTACAAACTATATCAATCAAAAAAATAAATGCTGCGTTTTTAACCTAACAAAAAACAAAGCTATATTAAATGAACTGAATTTAGCAGATTATCCTAATTCAGATAAGTTCAAGAAATCTACTGAAAATATCTTTTCAGAAAAAGATTTGGTTATATTTGTAATCGATTCTCACAAAATTAAAAACAAAACTATATTTAAAATAACTAATAAGCTGAATAATGTTCTCGTTTATATTATTGATGATACATATATGCAGGATAATGAAACACAATGTAAAAATATTTTTTTTAGTTATGGTTATAAATACCAGGGTAAATGTAATGATGATAAAGTATTAGTTTTCATTTATGATATAGCAGAATACAAAGATAACCCTGATTGGTTAAACAACAAAAATTGGGCAAATCCAGAGCTCTGGGAGAAATAATAATGAAAGATGTAATTACCAAAGCACTAACAGAGGGAATAGAATACGATAAATTAACAGTAGAAGGGTCAGAATCTAAATACGAAGTAAAGATAGTAAGTGATGTATTCGATAAAAAATCTACCATTCAAAGACATAAAATAATCTACGCATTATTAGATAGTTACATTAAGACAGGCGAAATTCATGCCCTGACTATTAAAGCCATGACTCTAAGTGAATCAGAAAAATAGCATTTGGAAAAGTAAAAAAATTATTCATGTAGATATGGATAGTTTTTTTGCTTCATTGGAAATAAGAGACAAACCTGAGTTAAAAAATAAACCTGTAGCTGTTGGCGGCAAGGCCCATGAGCGAGGGGTGCTTACAACATGTAACTATATTGCTAGGGGATATGGTTTACATTCCGCTATGCCTACTAAAAAAGCATTATCATTATGTAAAAACTTAATTGTTCTACCTGTTGATATAGATAAATATAAGAGAGAGTCAAAAGAGATATTTAAAGTTTTTAAATGCTATTCAAAAAAAATAGAACCCATATCAATAGATGAGGCTTATATTGATGTGACCGATTCAGATTATTGTGAATCTGATCCAGAAAAAATGGCCCATCAAATAAGATCATGTATATGGAAAGATTTTAAAATAACTGCTTCAGCAGGAATATCATGTAATAAGCTCTTAGCAAAGATTTGCTCAGATTGGAAAAAGCCTAATAATCAATATTCTTTGAGTGATGACCAAGTTTCTGATTTTATAAAAGATATCAGACTTGATATGATTCCAGGGATTGGTAAAGTAAATTTTCAAAAATGTATCAATTTAAATATGAAATACTGCAAAGATATGTATATCTACAGCATTGATGAACTTGAAAAAATATTTGGTTCCTACGGAGCTAATTTATATAATCTAATCAGAGGAATAGATCAAAGAGACGTAAACATAAACAGGATTAGAAAAAGCATAAGTGTTGAAGATACATTTTTAGAAGATATAAAAAATGTTGAATCATGTATTTCTAAAATAGAATTTCTTTATAAAAAACTTATACAAAGATGTAGAATTAATGAGATATCTATAAATTCGGTAAAAGAGATATTTATAAAAGTTAAATTCAATGACTTTAAAGTAATTTCAAGACAGTCCAAATGCAACACTCTAAATCTTAAGAGTTATATTCAACTATTAAATAATAATATTAATAGCCCGATTAAACCGATTAGGCTGCTTGGGCTGGGCTTCACCCTTAAAGATGATAAATCTCTTTCTATTCAATATGATATTTTTGATAGATAATATAGAGCTAATCTTATAGACTGTAAGGGAAGTAAATAAAGGGGCTCGAGTAATGAAATTTGAAACAATAGCAATTCACGGTGGATATTCACCAGAACCAACAACAAAATCTGTAGCAGTACCAATATACCAAACAACTTCATACTCGTTTGATGATACTCAACACGGTGCTGATTTATTTGACTTAAAAGTTGCAGGTAATATATATACAAGAATTATGAACCCAACTTCTGATGTCCTTGAAAAAAGGGTAGCAGCAATGGAAGGTGGTATAGGCGCATTAGCACTAGCCTCAGGCTCAGCTGCTACAACTTATGCAATTATGACGATTTGTGAAGCTGGTGATAATATAATTAGCACAAGCACATTATATGGTGGAACATATACTCTTTTTGCTCATCAATTACCTAGATTTGGAGTTGATGTAAAATTTGGGGATCATGATGACATTTCTAGCCTCGAGAAATTAATAGATAAGAATACTAAAGCTATATTTTGTGAATCTATTGGAAACCCAGCAGCCAATGTTGTTGACATACCAGAGATAGCTCGAGTAGCACATAAACATAATATCCCTCTCATTGTAGATAACACAGTACCGTCTCCGTATTTATTCAGACCAATTGAACATGGTGCTGATATAGTTGTTCATTCTCTAACTAAATATATGGGTGGACACGGAACAACGATTGGCGGAATAATAGTAGATTCTGGAAAATTTCCATGGGCAAAACATAAAACAAAATTCAAGAGATTGAATACTCCAGACATGTCTTACCATGGAGTAGTCTTTACTGAAGCCATGGGTGAAGCGGCATTCATTGGAGCGGCTAGAGTAGTTCCACTGAGGAATATGGGTGCGGCAATTTCTCCTTTTAACAGTTTTATGATATTACAAGGTATTGAATCTCTCCATGTAAGGATGGATAGGCATTGTGAAAATGCGATAGAGGTAGCTAAATTCTTAGAAAATCATAAATGTGTAACATGGGTAAATTATCCTGGTCTTGAGTCTCACAAAGAATATAAATTAACTCAAAAGCTTATGAACGGTAAAGCTTCGAGTGTATTAAGTTTTGGGATAAAAGGTGGCATGAAAAAGGGTGGCGTCTTTATTGACAACCTTAATCTAATTACAAGGCTCGTTAACATTGGTGATGCTAAATCCCTTGCTTGTCACCCTGCTAGTACGACACATAGACAACTGTCTAAAAAAGAATTAAAGGCAGCTGGGGTTCCAGAAGATCTAGTTAGGCTTTCTATCGGACTTGAGAATATTGATGACATTATAGAAGATCTAGATAAAGCTCTTAAAGCTTCGCAAAAATAATTATTTTTTAATATATATTTTGCCGCCAGTCTCAGCAAATTGCTTAGATTTTTCTTTCATCCCCTCTTCTACTGCGATTTTTATATCCTTTATGTTATGTGTTGCTGCGTAGTCTCGGATATCTTGTGTAATTTTCATAGAACAAAAATTTGGGCCGCACATTGAACAGAAGTGGGCGGATTTTGCGCTTTCTTGTGGTAAAGTTTCATCATGAAATTCTTTAGATTTGTATGGATCTAATGATAAGTTAAATTGATCTAACCAACGAAACTCAAATCTTGCTTTCGATAGCTCATTATCTCTTTGGACAGCAAAGTCGTGTCCTTTCGATATGTCAGATGCATGTGCTGCAATCTTGTATGCAACTAGTCCGTCTTTAACATCATCTTTATTAGGAAGTCCTAAATGTTCTTTAGGTGTTACATAACACAATAAAGAAGTTCCATATGATCCTATATTTGCAGCTCCTATTGCTGAGGTAATGTGATCATATCCTGGAGCAATGTCAGTAACTAATGGGCCTAATGTATAAAAGGGAGCTTCATTACAATATTCTTCTTCCAAAGTAACATTCTCCTTAATTTTATTTAGAGGTACATGGCCAGGCCCTTCAATCATAACCTGGACGTCTTTTTGTTGAGCTCTAGCTGTAAGTTCCCCAAGTGTCTTCAATTCTAAAAACTGAGCTTCATCATTTGCATCAGCAATAGAGCCTGGCCTTAAGCCATCTCCCAATGAAAAAGACACGTCATACTTTTTCATAATATCGCAAAGGTCATCAAAATTATCATAAAGGAAGTTTTCTTTGTGATGAGCCAAACACCATTTAGCTATTATGGATCCGCCTCTTGAAACGATACCGGTGAGCCTATTTGTAGTGGTGGGAATAAAACTGAGTCTTAGGCCAGCATGAATGGTGAAATAATCAACGCCTTGCTCAGCTTGAGAGATGATAACGTCTCTGAATATTTCATAATTAAGTTCCTCAGCTTTACCATTTACTTTTTCTAATGCTTCATAAATTGGGACTGTACCAATTGGGACAGGTGAATTTCTTATAATAGCTTCGCGAGTTTCAAAAATATTTTTACCTGTTGATAGATCCATAACTGTGTCAGCTCCCCATCTTACCGACCAAAGAAGCTTATCTAGTTCTTCCTCAATATCCGATTTTACTGGAGAATTACCAATATTTGAGTTTACTTTAGTGAGAAATTTTTTACCTATTACCATAGGCTCCAACTCAGGATGTTTTATATTAGCTGGGATGATTGCTCTTCCCGATGCAATTTCGCTTCTAACTAATTCAGCAGTAACTATGTTTTCTGAATCGGTAAAACTATTCTCTCTAGCTGCAGCAAACTCCATTTCCTTGGTAATAATTCCATTTTTTGCATATACAAGTTGGGTAACATTATCTTTAAATCTTTTATCTGACTGATAAGAGTTTGCTCTTTCCGTAATCCACTCATATCTATGTTTAGGCAAACCAACTTGCAAATCTATTTCAAAGCTAGGCTCAGTATAAGGACCAGTTGTATCATAAACATGAAATTCTCTATCTTCTCCTGAAGTATCAGATATAGTTATTGCCCTATAAGGCACTCTAAGGCCTTCTACATCCTTATATACTTTTCTGGAATTTGGGAAATTCGTTTTATATTCTTCAAGATTAATCTTTTTATCAGTCATAGGGTTTTCCAGCTACACTATAATAGTAACACAAAGATATATATAATCATAAAATGAATAATATAGATAAGCTAACTCCAATATATAGATGTCATGACATACTAGATGAAAAAATTCTTAGCATTATTAAGAAGGTCAAAAGAGATTTATTTCTACCTGAAAAATATAAATGTTTCTCTTATACGGATTTATCTATACCTTTGGAATCAGGAGAGTTTATGCTTACCCCCTCTTGTGAGGGAAAAATTATGCAAGCTATGGATTTCAATATAAATGATAATGTTTTAATTGTTGGGACTGGTAGTGGTTATCTAACAGAATGTATCTCTCATTTAACAGATATAGTTTCATCATATGAGATTGATGCAAAGCTTTTTAGCTATGGAAAAAATAATTTAGATTTATATAGCCAACATCGTAATAAGATTGTTTTAAATCACCAAAATATTTTGGATTGCTTAGATCAATTAAGTAGCTATACAAAAGTAATATTTACTTGCTCAATAGACTCATACGAACAATTTATTGACTACTTAGGGAAAGATACCAAGAGCTTTTTCTTTATAAATCAATATAAATCTCCCTATAAGACAGGTATTATGATTGCTAAGGCAAGAAATGGTTACAGAGTGTATAAAAATATAGTAACATCTCAAACAAATCAAATAAGGTATTAACATGGAAGAAAAGAGCGCCAAAGAAGTGAATGAAATGATAAAAGCTAACCCTATTGTAAAAATTGTCGATGTAAGAGAGCAGTGGGAATACGATAGAGGTCATATTGAAAATAGCACACATATTCCTATGGGCCAAATACCAAGCTCCATCGAACTATTTAGTGATACAAATGAATACGTAATTGTTTGTCATCATGGTATCAGAAGTAGAACAGTTGCTCTTTATCTAGAACAAAAAGGTGTGAAAGCAAATTTATATAATTTATCAGGCGGGATGGAACAGTGGTCTGATGATGTTGACTCGAGTATTAAAAAATACAAATGAATAAATTACTTATATTCTTATTATTTTTTTCTGTCACAACTAATGTTGGGGCTACAGATATAATTAATTTATACGATAGAGCGCTTAAACATAATATTGATTTATCTCAGAAAAAAACAGACTTAGATATTGCAAACGAGATTGTAAAGCAAACACAATCTTCTATGTTGCCAGAAATAAATTTTTCTGCCCGTGCTAGCGAGACCACTATTGAAAGATATGATTCAAGTGGTGCATATGACCCATCTAATTATGATCGAGATACATATAATTTATCTATTAAACAACCGCTTTTCCACCTTTATGTTTTTGATGAAATAAAAAAATCAAAAGGTGTGCTTAAAGAAAATGAAATTCGTGAAAAAGATTCACAAACAATTATTATTTTGGAAACGGTTAGGCATTACTTCAACCTCATAAAACAGAAAAACTTATTTGAACTTAATCAAATAAAAAAAGAATTTAATTTTTCTAAATATAATGCCTCTAAAAAACTTTACGATAGCGGTAATATAACAATTGAAGAATATGAAAAACATAAAAATAATTATGATGCATCATTAATTGAAGTAAATATCAGCAAAGACACTCTTTCAGAAATTAAAAATGAAGTATATATATTTTCAGGTAAAGAGCTAAATGATATCAATGATATAAAGCTTATAGAATTCAATCATCACTTATACGAAATTCAAGAATTAATACAATCAGCTAACATCAACAATAATTCTATTAAATTAGCAAAACAAAATATACAGATAAGTAGGAATGACATTGCATCTCAGAAATCCAAGCATTACCCAACATTAGATCTTATAGCTGAATATGATTATATTGATATCACGCAGGGTGGCTCACAATTTGGAGCTACAACCCGAGAAGACTCATCTATATCACTAGTATTGAATTTTCCAATATATAATGGAGGATATCAATCATCAAAGACAAAAGAGGCAAGGTTAAAATATAAAAAAGCACGGCTAGAGTATACGAACTCTAAGAGATCGCTTAGAAAAGACCTTATTGATACTTTGAATGCTTATAACACTAATAAAAAAAGATATGATTTATCAATGCAATTAACTAATAGTGATTTAAGAGTTTATAAAAGTGCGATACTTGGTAATGAGAAAGGAATTTATACAGACACTCAATTATTAGGGGCAAGAATAAAATATCAAGAATCTTTATTTAATAGCAAAAACATAATGATGGACTACATCTATAGTGAAATGACACTTGATTATTTAAGAAATGTATTAAATTACTCTGACTTGAGAAAGATTAATACTTATCTTGTTTGGTAATGTTTTTTTATAATCTTTTTTTATATCTCTTATCCCCTTTTATTCTGATTAGATTAATTATTTATATGTTTAGAAATTCTTTAAATTTAGAATATCTATTTACTAAATTATTTGGTACAAAAAGTATTAAGCATAAACAGTTATGGATTCATGCAGCTTCTGTTGGTGAGATGAAAATTGCGATAGAATTATCTAGAGAGCTAACCAAGATTGGTCAGACAGATATTTTAATAACGTCTAATACTCCCACATCAAAAACTCTCTTTGAGGATTCTAAAATAGGGAATATTACACATTGCTACTTACCTATGGATTTTTATTTTGTAATAAAGAGTTTTGTAAAAATGATTTCAGCTAGATTACTCATTGTGGTTGAAACCGAGATTTGGCCAAATCTATATAACTCATGTGAAAAAAATAATACGAAAATACTAATTATCAATGCTAGGTTTAATGCTCCAAAAGGAATTTTACGTATTCTATCTAAAAAAATATATGAACAAACATTAAATGTAGTTGACCATGTTTATTGCAAATCAAAAAAAGATGAAGACGGATACTTAAAATATATAAGTCCAAATAAAGTTAGCAATCTAGGAAACATTAAATATTCATTAATTAAAGAAAATGATGATATCGAAAGAATAGTAGAGAAAAAATATATCTTACTTGCCTCCTCTCATCATAGGGAAGAAATTATCATTATTAAAGAATGGCTTAAGCTTAAGTCAAATAAATTTCTATTGGTAATAGCCCCTAGACATCCTGAAAGGCTCGGAGATATTCTTTCAGATATTCCTTTATCAGGCATTAATATCTCCATTAGAAGTAAAAAGGAAAAAATACGAAATTCATCTCAGATATATATTGCTGATACCATCGGTGAGTTGGACTCTTTAATTAAATTCTCAGAATTCACAATCTTTGGCGGATCTTTTGTAGATCAAGGTGGGCATTCATTTATGGAAGCAGCTATTCACTCAAAAGCAATTATCGTAGGCCCCTATATGTATAATTTTGTAGAAGAGACAGAGGAATTTTTAAAAAATAATGCCTTAATTATGTGCCAAAAACCAGAAATGTTAAAAAATATATTTGAAAAATTATTGAGGTCAAAATCTAAAAGGGAAATATTTGAAAAGAATGCAAAAAACCTTGTTATAGCTAAGAAGTCTATTATGGATAGCTATGTTAAATATATTAAAAAACATATAAACGGTTAAACTTAACTAGTAAACTCATCCCAATCAAACTTATCATCTAAATTGAATTTATTTAAAGATTTTTTAAACTTAGATAGAACTTCTAATGTACTTTTTTTATCTCCTTTTTTAGATGGATTAATAATAAGTTTATCAAAGTCAATAAATGCTATCTTTTGTGTTTCCATATTAAAAATGATATTCCTTAAATTCATGTCTATATTAAATATCCCATTATCAAATAGTGTTTTAAAGCAGAAAGCTAAATCATTATAAAACTCAGATTTAATATTATTTGTTGATATATATTTATCTAATGTTATTCCTTCAATTTTGCTCAGAATGATATCTCCGGTATAAAATATTCCTCTTCTTTGCACGTATGAAAAAACTGGTGAGCAAAACTCAAAAGTCTCCGTAATTCTCTCATTGTTTAAATTATTCAATATATGATTGAAATCAATATAATTTTTTAGCTCTCGTATAGGTCTTGATATATTTAATCCTAAATATAAATAAGAGTCATCAAATATAGACATGGCGCCTTTTCTCAAAAAATGTTTTTTTATAAGTCCATTATTTAAATCAAGAAAATTACTTGTGTTATTTAATCTAAATTCATCAGTCGTAAAACAGGATAGTATGCGATCTTGAAGTATAGGTTGGATAGATGAATCGTAACAGATATACTGATTATTATATTTGTGAGATACTATTGAACTATATTTTGTCTTTATCATATGAACAAAGAAAATAATACATCAATATCTATCTGTATTCTAAGATTATCTGCAATAGGTGACATAACTCACATAATTCCTATAGTTTCAACTTTACAAAAATACTATAAAAAATGTGATATCACATGGATTATAGGTAAGACAGAATATCAATTGGTAAAAACATTAGACAATATTAATTATATAGTGATTGATAAAAATAAAACCCTAGATTCAATTATAGGTATGCATAAATACTTGAAAGAACAAAAATTTGATGTTGTTTTTCATATGCAAAAATCATTAAGATCTAAAATCCTAGGAAGGATAATTGATGGCAAAATAAACGTCACTTTCAATGATATCAATACGAATAATAATCATGTCTTGGACAATTTTTTCGCATTCTTAGAGAAGATTAATATTCAAAAAAAGGAATTAAACTGGCAAACAAATAAAATCCTAACAAATGATAACGATTTTATTAATAAAAATAATCTGAATGACTTAAGTCCTTTTGTAACAATAAATCCTTTTACCAGTGAGCGTATAAATAATTATCGAGAATGGGATTATGATAACTATGGTACAATTGCAGAGTACTTATTTAACGAATATTCTATAAAAACTGTCTTTATAGGCAAGACATCTGAAGAGAGAAAGAATAGTTTCAAAAAATATATAAAAGTTAGTTCAAAAACATTGAATCTAATTAATAGAACATCTTTAGGTGAAATGCTCAATGTTCTAAAGATGTCAAAATTTTATATAGGGCCAGATTCAGGGACATTACATATGGCAAATATGCTAGCCCTACCTATCATTGGTTTGTATGCTACATCGAATCCTAAAAGAACAGGTCCTTACTCAAATCTAGAATACACGGTTGACAAGTATGAAAAAGCCATTCTTAAGTTTTCTAAAAAATCGATAGAAAACACGAAATGGGGAGAGCGAGTAAGGGATAAAGGGGCAATGAAATTGATATTATTAGATGATGTAAAACTTATGATTAAAAAAATACTAATTACTTAACCTTTTGTATATTGTCTATAATATTTGAAGTTGATTTGCCATCAATAATTTCGACCAGTTCTATTTTTTTATTATTATCTAACATATATTTTGAGCCAGCTATCTCTTTACCTTCATAATCTTTGCCCTTAACGAGTATATCTGGAGTAATATCAATAATTAGTTTTTTAGGAGTATCTTCATCAAATATAATTATGTAGTCTACACATGAAAATGCAGCGAGAATATACGCTCGATCATCTTGATTACATATTGGTCTATCAGATGACTTAAAATTTTTAATCGAGGAATCTGAATTAAGGCCTACGATTAATATATCTCCTTTAGCTTTTGCTTGCTCAAGAATAAATACATGACCCGGATGAATAATGTCAAAACAGCCATTCGTAAAGACAATAGTTTCTTTTCTATCACGAGCACTCGTAACTATGGAGTTTAATACGACTTTATCAGTTATAATTTTAGGATTTTCTAATAGCATTATTAATATCGCTTTTACTTATACTTACAGTTCCAAGTTGTTGTATAGATAATCCAGCTGCTATATTTGCGAGTTCACAAGATTTTTTTAATGTTTTATTTGAAGCTAAAGAAGCGGCAAGAACTGATATTACTGTATCGCCAGCTCCTGTTACATCGTAGACATCTTTTCGTGATGTAGCAAAAGTTAAAAGAGAATCTTTGGAAAACAACGCCATTCCGTTCTTACCTAGAGTTAAGAGCAATGTATCTAATTGTAGATCTTTTTTTAGTTTTTTACCTTTTGCAATCATGTCTTTTTTGTTTTTAATTTTACCCATGATCATAGAAAATTCTAATTCATTAGGTTTTACCATGTAAGCATTTTTATACATTGAGTAGTCTGTACCTTTAGGATCAATAATTACCTTGATGTTGTTTTTGTTCGCAAAGTTGATAATGTCAGCTGCAACAGATTTTACTGATCCTTTATCGTAATCCGATAAAACTATTAAATCAGAATTTTTAGCATACTTGATTGCTCTTTTGAGAAGTTCCCCGTGCATATTAGATTTGTCTCTATCTTCATGATCTAGTCGCATTAATTGTTGATCATTCCCTATAATTCTAGATTTTAATGTTGTTCTTATGGATAAATCTTTTACAGGATCAAACTTAATGTCAGTAAGCCTTAAGACCTTTATCAATTCTTTTAGCTCATAATCATCCCCTGTTATGCCCAATAACGTCACATTCATCCCTAATGCTGATAAATTTTGTGCTACATTAGATGCTCCTCCAGGTTTAAAAATTATTTTTTTAATATCAACGATAGGAACAGGGGCTTCCGGAGACACTCTGCTTACAGTACCATGACTATACTTATCAAGCATAATATCACCTACAACTAATATGTTCTTTTTCTTAAACATTTAGACTTGAGTCAACCAACTACTATATTCATCTACCTTGCCTCTTATAAGATCAAAATATATCTTTTGAATTTTTTTTGTAATTTCTCCTGGCTTGCCATCATTTATTTTGACATTATCAACTTGAATAATTGGAGTTACTTCAGCAGCAGTGCCAGTAAAAAATGCTTCGTCAGATGACTTCACATCATCGACTGAGATATTTGTTTCTTCTACCCTATAGTTTAAGTCTCTGGCTATCTTCATAACAGTTTGTCTTGTTATACCATTTAATACTGTAGCATCCTTAGGAGTATGAATAGTATTATTTATAATCGTAAAGAAATTTTCTCCTGATCCCTCATTTACATTATCATCTATATCAAGAATTAAAGCTTCATCATAACCTGAGTTAAGAGCATCTTTAAGTGCCAACATTGAATATAAGTAATTACCAGAAGCTTTTGCTTTATGTAACATACTCTTTTCAGATCGCTTTGGAAAATCAGTTACTTTAACTTTAATGCCATTTAATATTTTATCATCGCCCAGATATGAGCCCCAATCCCAAGCTGCAATGATTGTATGTACTTTTAAATTATCGGCACGTAAACCCATTCCCTCTGATCCATAGAAACACATTGGCCTTATATATGCATTTTTTAAATTATTAATTTTTACGACTTGAGACTGAGCATCATTTAATTCTTTTGCATCATACGGGATTTGCATACCTATAAGCTTGGCTGATTCAAATAATCTATTTGTATGGTCTTCTAATCTAAAAATTGCTGGGCCATCTGATGTCTCATATGCTCTGACACCTTCAAAGACACCCGTTCCATAATGAAGCGTATGCGTAAGTACATGAATCTTTGCATCTGACCATTCAACGAGCTTGCCATCCATCCATATTTTCCCTTTCAGGTCAGACATTATCATTTTTTATACCTTTTAGAATTCAAAGAAAACTATAACATGTATTAAACTGTTGGGAAATTGATGACTAATGTTAATTTTATGTTAATAGGTCAAATTTCCTTGAAATTCAATATATACTAGACAATAATGATAATCATTCTTATTTACAATGCATAGACAAATTATATACATATTAGCGATAATACCTTCAATCATAATTACAGGATGTTCAAGCGCTCCAATAGATGAAGAAGTAAATCTATATACCGCGCGAAAAGAGCATTTAATAAGACCTTTGGTTGATATTTTTGAAAAAGATACAGGTATCAAAGTAAATATTGTCTCAGCTAAAACAAAAGTTTTAATTAAAAAAATTATTGATGAAGGAGAGACAAGCCCAGCAGATTTATTGATTACAGTTGATGCTGGTAATTTACATAAAGCGAAATTGAAAAATATTTCCCAGAAAATTGAATCAGAAAAACTTAATAGTCTTGTTCCAAATTATTTAAGAGATAATGAAGGGCATTGGTATGGACTTTCTATTCGATCAAGAGTGATAATGTATAATCCTGAAAAGATAAGTCCTAAAGATATAATGGATTACGAAAATTTAATGAACCCTGCTCTCAAAGGTCGCGTTTGCATTAGATCATCCAGCAATATCTATAATCAGTCTTTGCTTGCATCACTTATTCATCATAATGGTCAGAAAGCAGCATTAGAATGGGCAAAAGGTGTTGTTGATAATTTCTCAAGACCGCCTAAAGGAAATGATAGAGGACAAATGACTGCTGTTGTTCTTGGTAAATGTGACGTTACTTTGGCTAATACTTATTATTTAGGAAAATGGATTTCATCGAAAAAAGATACTGAAAGGGATTATGCTAAGAAAATAAAAGTTTTATTTCCTAATCAAGATAATAGAGGAGCGCATATAAACATCAGCGGTGGGTTTGTTACTAAAAATGCTAAAAATAAAGATAATGCTATTAAACTAATTGAGTTTTTAGCGGGTGATGAGGCTCAAGAAGTTTATGCGAAACAGAATCATGAATATCCTATTAGACAAAATATCAATATATCAGACACTGTAAAGTCATGGGGATATCCATTTAAAATGGACTCGATGAATCTTACTAACCTTGGTGAGCTAAACGATAATGCTGGAAAGGTATTTGATATAGCTAAATGGAAATAAGAATCTTTGTCTAATAAAATCGATTCATTTAATAACACTTTGGCATTCATATTTGTCCTTATATTTCTATTACCTATATTGTTTATATTTTTAAATTTATTTACTGCAACCACTGATGTTTGGATACATATCAAAAAATATCTTTTAGAAGAATATGTAATCAATTCATTAATTATTGTCTTCTTTGTGGCTTTTTTTACAATACTTATTGGCACTTCATTAGCATGGCTTGTGAGTATGTACGACTTCCCGGGTGTTAACTTATTCAAATGGTTACTTATTATACCAATGGCAATCCCAACATACATAAATGCCTTTATTTATTCGGGCCTTAATGAAATATCGGGAATATTTTTCAATTTTTTTGAGTACTATTTTGGGTTAGGGCCATTTATTTACAACTTGTATAATATTCAAAATATATATGGCGTTATTTTTGTAATGTCGATTAGTCTCTATCCATATGTATACTTATTGTGTCTTCCTGCGTTTGCAAATCACTCCTATAGTGTTTTTGAAGTAGGTAAGTCTTTAGGATTAAATCAATATCAAAGAATGACTAAAATAGGTATTCCCATTGTAAGGCCTGCAGTAATAGCAGGAGTAAGTTTTGTTATTATGGAGACGCTGGCAGAATATGCGACTATGGAATATTTTGGAGTCCCTACTTTTGCAACAGGTATATTTAGAGCATGGTTTGTTTTAGGTGATGATGTTAGCTCTCTTCGTTTATCATCTATTTTACTAACATTAGTTTTTTTCTTAATATATTTTGAAGAGATTTCTCGTGGGAAAAGAAACTTTGATAATCCAACAAACAAGGTGTATAAAAGAAAAAAAGAAATTCCAGATAATAAAGCTTTACCAACCTTTTTATGTTCTCTAGTGCTTTTTTTTGGTTTTATCTTACCTTTGATACAAATCTTTTATTGGATATCCTATTCTTTTGAAGAAATTAATATTATCTTTCTAGCTGAACTTATAGCATCTAGTACAGGTATTGCATTATTGAGCGCTATAACAATTATTATATTTACCCTCAACATTAGTTTTATATCGCGTATAACAAAGAATATATTTACAAAAATATCCATAAAAATATTTTCACTTGGTTATGCTATCCCTGGTGTTGTATTAGCGGTAGGTGTAATTGCGCCGATAACATACATGGAAAAATCATTTGCCAAATTGTTTGATTATCCACCCGAGGCTATTCTGACGGGTACTTTCATATTACTTATTACCGCCTATCTTGTTCGTTTCTCAACTATTTCTATTAAAACTATTGATTCTGGTTTCAATAAAATCTCAAGAAACTATGACTTAGTATCTGAAAGTTTAGGTTATTCAAAGATTCAAACACTCTTAAAAGTACATGCGCCAATTCTACTGCCCACCGTTTACTCTGCTTTGATATTGTTATTTGTTGATATTGTAAAAGAACTTCCAATGACGTTAATATTAAGGCCTTTTAACTTCACTACTCTTCCCGTTTATCTTTATGAGTTGGCAGAAGCAGAGAATTTATCTTCAATAGGTTTACCAGGACTTATTTTAATAATAATTTGTCTAATACCAGTTATAATACTTTCAAAAGGTATTATGAATAATGTCAAACACTAAATTAAATCTTGAATCTGTAAAAATTATACTCGACTCTAAAGTAGTTCTAGATAACGTGAATTTAAAAATAGATACAGGTGAGATAGTTTCACTGATGGGCTCCAGCGCTTCAGGAAAAACATCCCTTATCCGCTCTATAGCTGGGTTTCATAATATTACATCGGGTGTTATTAAAATAGATAATCAGGTTATTGATGATTCTAATAAATATATAGATGTGGCAAAGAGAAATGTTGGTGTGATCTTCCAGGACCTAGCATTATTTCCCCATCTCACTGTCAGAGAAAATATATATTTTGGATTAAATGCTCTAGATAATGTTCAAAAACGAAAAAGAGCAGAGAAACTAGAGAATCTTTTGAGTATCGAAAATATTGTTAATAAATACCCTAATCAAATTTCTGGAGGACAACAGCAAAGAGTTGCTATTGCCAGAGCAATTGCACCAAAGCCTAACTTGCTATTACTTGATGAACCTTTCAGCGCTCTTGACTATGAACTTAAAGATAACCTCATGAGTGATATTAAAAAACTTATAAAATCAGAGAATATAACAGCAATACTAATTACTCATAATGCAGAAGAGGCTTTTAAAATGTCAGATAAAATAGCGTTTATAAGCGACAGTACTATTACTCAGTATTCAGATCCATATGATATTTACCACAGACCATCATCGAGAGAAATTGCAAATTTCTTTGGATTATCATCATATATAAAAGCGAAGATTGTGGATTCTAGTCATGTTGAGTGTAAATTGGGTAAATTTGTAAGCAACATAGGCCAAAATAAAGTTGGTGCTGAAGTAGATTTACTTATTAGACCAGATGATATTATTCATGATGATGATTCACTCTTTTCTGCGAAGGTCATAGAAAAAATATTTCGAGGAGCAGATTTCCTTTATGAATTAGAGCTTAAGGATAAACAAAAAATATTTTGTTATGCTCCTAGTCATCATAATCATGAGATCAATGAAGTAATTGGTATAACACTCGACCTGGATCATCTTATTTTTTTCGATAATTAACCAAGATTTCTTAGTTCCCTTCTTAATATCTTACCAACATTGGTTTTAGGAAGGTCATCTATGAAAATAATTTTTTTGGGGACTTTATATTCAGTTAAGCCTTCTTTACAAAACATAATCACATCAGTTTCTGAAAGATTTTTATTTTTTTTAACAATAAATGCTTTGATATGTTCCCCTCTATTTTTATCAGGCACACCAATAACGCCAGCTTCAAGAATATCAGGGTGAGTTGATAAGAAATCCTCTAACTCATTTGGAAAAACATTATATCCTGATGAAATTATCATATCCTTTTTTCTATCAACGATAGTAAGGTATCCATCTTTGCTAATTGTTGCAATATCTCCTGTTTTAAAAAAACCATCATCTGTAAATGGGTTCTCTTGATCTTCTTTATACTTCCAATAACCTGACATAACCTGAGGTCCCTTGACGCATAATTCGCCAGGTTGCTCACCATCTACATTCTTTCCACTTTCATCAATAATTTTTATGTTCGTTGACTGCACAGGGAGTCCTATGCTTCCATTAAAAGGGTTATCAATTTTATTGATAGAAACAACAGGTGATGTTTCTGTTAATCCATACCCTTGAGTAATATTAGTCCCGGTAACTTTTTTCCAATTTTTTGCAGTCTCACTCATAACAGCCATACCTCCACCTACAGAAAATTTAAATCCTGAGAAGTCTAACTCTTTAAATTTTTTACTTGTTAAGAGAAGATTGAATAATGTATTTACAGCAGTCATGACTGTAAATTTTTTCTTTTCAAGAACCTTAAGGAATGATTTTAGATCTCTTGGGTTAGCTATTAAAACATTCTCAGCACCAATTTTTAAAAAGGTTAGGCAATTTACAGTGAAAGAAAATATATGAAAAAGAGGTAAGGCTGTGATTATTATTTCTTTGCCAGATTTTATATGTGGTTCTATCCAATTTGATACCTGTTGAACATTAGATAAAAGATTTTTATGTGTAAGTACAGCTGCTTTAGATTTACCTGTGGTTCCACCTGTATATTGAAGAAGGGCTGTATCATCTTGTTCTACATGAACATCTTCAAACCCAAAATTATTAGATATTATATCTTTAAAATAAATATTCTTATTATTTTTCTCAATATTAATTGTTTGCTTTTTATAAAACATTACCATAGGAACAAAAAACTTCATTAATGGATTCAATAAATCATTTATCTTACAAATAATGATTTTTTTAAGCTTAGAGGTTTTAATACATGGTTGGAGCTCATTATAAAATTTATCTAATACAAATATATATTCTGCCTCTGAATCCTCTAAGAGATGTTGTATCTCTCTAGATTTATACATAGGATTTACATTTATTACAGTAGCTCCGCAGTAGTATGAACCAAATAGTGATATTGGATATGTAAGCAGGTTTGGAAGCATTATTGCTATTTTTGTTTTTTTTCTAACACCAAGATACTGTAAATAAGCTGCGAGCCTCTTAGCTAATAGGCTGGTCATTTTGTAATTTAATGAACTATTTAGACTGTAATATGCAATTTTGGATTCATATTTTCTGGCTGATGATTCAAGTAGATCAATTATAGTATCGTTATCTATACAGCCTAGGTTTTCACTTAAGCCTTTTGGATATTCGTTGTCCCAATTATTGCTCATTACATATTTATTGTAACATCGAATATATTTCTAAATTATTAAATATAAAAAACAAGGCCTCTAAAAAGAGGCCTTGAATTATTTTTGGTAAGTGGAAGGGATTACATACCCATGCCGCCCATGCCACCCATTCCGCCCATTCCGCCCATGCCGCCCATATCAGGCATAGCTGGAGCTCCATGGTCATGCTCATCATCTTTTGCAAGCTCTGTTACCATTGCTTCAGTGGTAATCATGAGGCCTGCTATAGATGCAGCATTTTGCAAAGCAGTTCTAGTTACTTTTGTTGGATCAAGAATACCCATTTCTAACATGTCGCCAAATTCACCAGTTGACGCGTTGTATCCAAAAGAATCTTTTCCTTCTTCAACTTTTGCTAGAATTACAGAACCTTCTTGTCCAGCATTTGTCACTATTTGTCTTAATGGTTCTTGCATAGCTTGTGTAGCAATTGCAATACCTTGTGTTTGATCAGAATTATCGCCCTCAAGTTTTTCAAGTGCTTTTCTAGCTCTAATCATCGCAACACCACCACCTGCAACAACTCCTTCTTCAACAGCAGCTCTTGTTGCATGTAAAGCATCTTCAACTCTAGCTTTTTTCTCTTTCATTTCAACTTCAGTTGCAGCTCCAACTTTTATAACAGCAACACCACCAGCTAATTTAGCCACACGTTCTTGCATTTTTTCTTTGTCATAATCAGAAGTTGCTTCTTCAATTTGAGAACGAATTTGAGTTACACGACCTTCAATAGAAGTTTTATCACCACCGCCATCAATAATAGTTGTGTTTTCTTTATTTACTGTAACTTTCTTTGCAGTTCCTAAATCTTTCAATTCAGCTTTTTCAAGACTTAGTCCAACTTCTTCTGAAATAACTGTACCGCCAGTTAATATAGCTATGTCCTCTAACATAGCTTTTCGTCTGTCGCCAAACCCTGGTGCTTTAACTGCAACAACCTTAACTACACCTCTAATACTATTTACGACAAGAGTTGCAAGTGCTTCTCCTTCAACGTCTTCAGCAATAATAAGAAGAGGTTTGCTTGCTTTAGCAACGCCTTCTAGTACAGGTAACATATCTTTGATGTTTGTTATTTTTTTGTCAAAAAGAAGGACATAAGGATCATCAAGTTCTGAAGCCATTGTTTGCTGATTAGTAGCAAAATAAGGTGATAGATATCCTCGATCGAATTGCATACCTTCAACAACATCAAGTTCATTGTCTAAGGATTGGCCCTCTTCAACAGTTATAACTCCTTCTTTGCCCACTTTATCCATCGCTTCAGCTATGATAGAGCCGATGTCTTTATCAGAGTTAGCAGAGATTGTTCCAACTTGTTCTATTGCATTCTGATCAGTACAAGGCTTAGACATTTTCTGAAGACCTTCAACTGCAACAGAAACAGCTTTGTCTATTCCTCTTTTTAAATCCATTGGGTTCATCCCAGCAGCAACACACTTTAAGCCCTCTTTTAAGATTGCTTGAGCAACAACTGTTGCTGTTGTAGTTCCATCACCTGCTATATCAGAGGTTTGAGATGCAACTTCTTTTACCATTTGAGCACCCATATTTTCGAATTTATCTTTGAGCTCAATTTCTTTTGCCACAGATACACCATCTTTTGTAACTGTTGGTGCTCCAAATGATTTGTCTAAAACAACATTTCTTCCTTTAGGCCCAAGTGTTGTCTTAACTGCATTAGCAAGAATATTTACACCATTTGCTAACTTTTTTCTGGCGTCATCACCAAATTTTACTTCTTTTGCTGTCATTTTTTTATCCTCAAATATTAATTAGTTATGATTGCAGTAATGTCGTCTTCTCTCATGACAAGCATTTCTTCACCATCAATAGTTATTTCTGTGCCTGAATATTTTCCAAAGAGGATTTGATCTCCTTCTTTCACATCTAGAGGTCTGATTTCACCATTTTCTAGAATTTTCCCTTTACCTACAGCGACTATTTCACCTTTAACTGGTTTTTCAGTGGCACTATCTGGTATCACAATACCACCAGGTGATGTTTTTTCTTCTTCAGTTCTTCTCACAATTACACGATCATGTAATGGTCTTATGTTCATTGATTTACCTCGCTTTCAATTAATGGTTAGCACTCTAACCCTTCGACTGCTAATGATATGGACTTTGGTGAAAATTTCAAGGATTTAACTGAAAAATCTAGTCATCATCTCTATAATTGCCATCAATTATATTACTCTTGTTACTATTAGATCGGTCTGATTGGTGTTTGAAATTAAAATAATTTGACAGTTGCGGTCTCAAAAATGGCAATAATAATATTAAACCAATTAAATCTGTAAGATAGCCTGGAACAATAAGTAATACGCCGGCTAAAAAAGAATAAATACTTGATTCATACTGTTGGTACATATCTTGAATATTTGAAATACTCATCATACTAAAAGTGATATTTTTTATTTTTGATTTGATTAAGTAATAGCCCAAGAATATAGTAAATATTATTGAAATAATTACATTGAAACTACCAATAAAAGAGCCTACCTCAATAAATATAATTAGTTCAATGATTGGTAATAATAGAAATATATATCCGGGTATTTTCATCTGTCTATTATATGTCATAAAGCTTGATTATCTAAACTTCTATAATTTATATCTTAGTGTTTTAATTAGAACTGTGTAAATGCGCATATAAATGATAGAAGAATTGCATAACATTGAAAGCCCTGAAATAATAACGTTAACAATAATAGATGAGAAGAATACTTTAAAAAAATAATGAAGCTATTTATAAAACAAATATATTTTATCCTATTGGTAGTATGTTGTTCTCTTTTAACGTTAAATCACGCTAGAAGTGAATTGCCCGTTAACCAAGCAGAATTTCTATCACCAGATGAAGCATTCAAAATAGATTATGAAATAGTTGATCAAAATCATGCCAAAATTAACTGGATAATTCATCCAGGATACTATTTGTATATGGGTATGTTTGAATTTGAATCGCTCGATACAAATAAAATTTCAAAAGTTGAAATGCCTGAAGGTAAAAAGAAACAGGACGAATTTTTTGGAGATGTGGATGTCTATTATTATTCAGCTGAAGCTGATGTTTATTTTGTGGATGATATTAAGGATTCAATAGAACTCAAAGTTAAGTACCAAGGATGTGCAGATGCTGGTTTGTGTTACCCGCCAGTTTTTAAGACCATAACTGTAAAAAAAAAGCCCTCATTAAATAGCTTTAGAAAAACATCTTTGTTTGAGAGTCAGAATGCCATGAGCGACTCTCTATTATCAAACTCTATTATTTACAACTCTATAATTTTTTTTCTAGCTGGACTTTTGCTAGCATTTACACCTTGTGTTCTTCCTATGGTTCCTATTTTAACTGGAATAATTGCTGGACAAGGAAATGTATCTCAAAAAAAATCACTTACTCTATCCATAATTTATGTATTTAGCATGTCCCTAACCTATGCTGTTGCAGGAATTATTGTTGCTGTATCAGGAACCAATATACAAGCAAGTCTTCAAAATCCATATGTAATTGGATCTATATCTTTATTATTTTTTCTATTTGCTCTAGCAATGTTTAAGTTTTTTGATATACAGATGCCAAAATCTATTCAAACAGTTATGACCCAACTAAGTAATAAACAAAAATCTGGAAGCTATGGAGATGTGGCTGTAATGGGTGTTCTATCTGCACTGATAGTTGGACCATGTGTAACTGCACCATTAATTGGTGCATTAATCTATATTGCTAGTACAGGAGATGTTATAGTTGGGGGAATTGCTTTGTTCTCGCTTGGCATAGGTATGGGAGCGCCTCTTATTTTATTAGGTTCAACGACTACAAAGTTAATTTCAAAGATTGGTCCCTATTTACAACTGGTAAATTATTTTTTTGGCATTCTATTCTTAGTTGTATCAATTTGGTTACTCGAAAGAATACTATCAATAGAAGTAGCTGCTTACCTATGGGCCCTATCCTCACTAATTTTAATTTCTATATTTATCAAGTCATTAAGCATAATTAAGAATGCAATATCTACCTCAATCGTTTTTATAAGTTCATTTTTCCTCTTGGTTTATTTTGGCCTACAAGTAAATGGTATTCATTCAAATTCTTACTATGACCCAATTAGTAGCTTTGTCGAAAAAGAGAGATTTGTTGAATTTATAACAGTTGAAACAACTAAAGATTTAAAAACAGAAATAAATAATTCTAATAGACCTGTCATGATAGATTTATATGCTGATTGGTGTGTAGCTTGTAAAGAATTAGAAAAATATACTTTTAGTGATCCAAAAGTTAGTGCAATTCTAAACCAATTCAAACTTATAAAATTTGATATTACCAGAACCAATGAGGATCATTCTAAGTATTTACAGTCCATGCGTATTTTTGGGCCTCCGGCACTATTTTTTTATGACCTCAATGGTGAAGAAGTCGCAGAAGCAAGAGTTGTTGGCTTCATGGAAAGTACAGATTTCTTAAAAGTTTTGAAATTAGTAGAAAAGTAAAATAAAACTTCTATTTTCATCAAACATCATATAAAATCAGCTAAAATCAACTAAATACTTCTAAAAATGAAAATACTAGTACTTAATGGACCTAATTTAAACCTACTTGGTACTAGAGAACCTGAAGTTTACGGTACTGATACACTAGAAGATATTCAAAAAAACCTACAATCAATAGCATCAAGAAAATCGGTATCTATAGAGTTTTATCAATCTAATTCTGAAAATGAACTTATTGACAGGTTGCATGAGGCGAAAAAAGATCTTGTTGATTATATTATAATAAATCCGGGTGCTTTCACTCATACAAGCATTGCGCTTAGAGATGCGTTTCTAGGAGTTGGGATACCTTTTATAGAAGTACATATTTCCAATATTTACAGCAGAGAAGAATTTCGTAAAAAATCATACTTATCCGATATAAGTAAAGGACTTATTACTGGCTTGGGTGTAGCTGGTTATGAATTTGCATTATTATCAATATTACAAAGGGGTTAAATATGGATCTAAGAAAAATTAAGAAATTGATGGAGCTTCTAGAAGAAAGTGGTATTGCTGAAATAGAAGTTAAAGAAGGTGAAGAGTCTATTAAGCTCTCTAGAAATATTGGGAGTCCTGTTGCTCCAGTTCAACAGATGATGCAACAACCTATGATGCCTCAGCAACAGCCAGCTCAAATAACCCCGCAAGTAGAAGACAAGTCAGATGACTCAGCAAATAAAAATCGTAATACTGTAAACTCACCTATGGTAGGAACATTTTATGCATCAGCGTCACCGGAATCTAAGCCATTTGTAACTGAAGGCCAATCTGTCAAGAAAGGTGATACTTTATGTATTCTAGAAGCAATGAAAATGATGAATCAAGTTCAAGCTGAGTCAGATGGTAAAATATTGGAAATACTAGTTGATAATGCAGAACCAGTAGAATTTGATCAACCTTTGTTTGTAATCGAATGATCAATAAAGTATTGATTGCAAATAGGGGTGAAATAGCTCTAAGAGTACTTAGGGCATGTAAGAAGCTTGGTATTAAAACAGTAGCAGTTCATTCAACAGCGGATAGACAGTTAGCTCATGTAAAACTTGCAGACGAATCTGTATGTATTGGCGGCCCTAATCCACGAGAAAGCTACCTCAATATGCCATCTATTATAAGTGCAGCTGAACTAACTAATTCTGACGCTATTCATCCAGGCTATGGATTTTTATCTGAATCTGAAATGTTTGCAGAAATTATTGAAACCAATAAATTTAAGTTTATAGGGCCATCAAGTAAAGTGTTAAATAAGATGGGGGATAAAATTAAAGCTAAGAATGCAATGAAAGACTTTGGTGTTCCATGCATTCCAGGTTTTGATGGAGTTCTTCCTGAGCAGCCTGATAAAGCAATGCTTAAAAAAGTTAATGAAATTGGTTATCCGATAATGTTAAAAGCAATTCATGGTGGTGGTGGTAGAGGCATGATGGTCGTTGAAAAAGAATCTGACCTTGCTAGTAGTATGAATATTGTGCGAACAGAAGCTAAAAATGCTTTTGGTAATGGAGACTTATACTTTGAAAAATATTTTGATAATCCTAGACATATTGAAATACAAATCATGAGCGATGAACATGGCAATGCAGTTCATTTTGGTGAAAGAGATTGCTCTATGCAAAGAAGGAATCAAAAAGTTATAGAAGAAACACAGGCATGTGGAATTTCACGGAGCGAAATTGATAAAATTGGAGCTGTATGTGCTGATGCATGTATAAAACTAGGTTATACAGGTGCAGGTACATTTGAATTTTTATATCAAGATGGTCATTTTAGCTTCATTGAGATGAATACAAGAATACAGGTTGAACACCCTGTAACTGAACTAGTGACTAATACAGATTTGATTGCTGAGCAAATAAGAGTCGCATCAGGCGAAAGCTTAAGCATGGAACAAAAAGATATTACCCTTAAGGGACATGCTATTGAATGTCGAATAAATGCTGAGGATCCTGAAACATTTATTCCATCTCCGGGTAAAATTGAAGCTTTTCACGCTCCAGGAGGGCCAGGCGTTAGAATAGATACTCATGTTTACAGTGGCTATTCAGTACCTCCATATTATGACTCTCTTTTAGCGAAGTTAATCACATATGATAAGACTAGAGAGCTCGCGATTGAAAAAATGTATCAAGCATTGAGTGAAACTGTAGTTCAAGGTGTTAAAACAAATATCGATTTACATAAAAATTTACTAAGAACAGATTTCTTTTCATCTGGTAATTACTCCATAAATACGCTTACAAAGTACATTAAAAATAAGTAATTTTTAGTTATTTGACCTTTATCAAAAGTACTATTGATTGTAATATATATTCTATTCGGGGTAATCATTTTTATTTAAATAGAATATGAAGAAAAAAAGAGTCACAAAAAATTTATCCAATAGTAGCCTGAGTACAGTTGTAAAAAAAGAAGCTAAATTATTTATAAAAAATATGAATGGTAATGTAAGCACTTCGAATATGCATAGTCTTTTTTTAAATGATACCGAAAGAACTTTAATAGATACCGTTCTTGAGTTATGCAAAGGAAATGTAACAAAGTCTGCTGACTTCCTTGGAATAAGCCGAGGTACACTAATCAAAAGAATTAAAGAGTATGACATAAAATAGGATGAACAAAATAGCTCTTATCAGTGTATCCGACAAGACAAACATAGATTTATTAGCATCCAAACTAGTTGAAAATGGCTACACAATTATATCAACAGGGGGTACAGCCAATTATCTACAAGAAAAGGGTATAAAAATAATACCTATATCTAAATTTACAAAATTTGAGGAAATCCTTGGCGGCAGAGTAAAGACATTACATCCTATTATTCATGCAGGAATATTAGCTAAATCAAAAAAAGATCTTGATAAGCTTAAAAATAAAAAATATTCACTAATTGATATGGTTGTTGTTAATTTATATCCTTTTGAAAAAACAATTGCTAAAAAAACCTGCTCATTTAATTTAGCCATCGAAAATATTGATATTGGCGGTCCTACATTATTGAGAGCATCCGCAAAAAATCATCATAGAGTTACGGTTCTTACAGACCCATTAGATTATGATCAAGTTTTAGACGAAATAGAAAATAAAGGTAATGTTCAGCCCAAAACAAGATTGAGATTAGCTACTAAAGTTTACTCTCTAGTTTCAAAATATGACTCCATAATTGCAAGCTATCTGAGTAAATTTACAGAGAAGAATAATGGTTTATTGGATGAAAACATATCGATAGAAGCTAAAGAATTATCTAAACTTCGATATGGAGAAAACCCTCATCAAAAAGCTAAATTATACGAGATTACAAATCCTCATCTCACAAAATTTGAATACACACAATTATCTGGCAAAGCTCTATCGTTTAATAATCTTGTTGATACTGAGAGCGCATTCTCATGTGTAGAGCAATTTGATATGCCATCATGTGTAATAGTAAAACATGCAAACCCATGCGGAGTAGCATCATCAAATTCACTTGAGGGTTCATACAATAATGCTTATAAAACTGATCCAACTTCAGCTTTTGGAGGTATAATAACTTTTAATAAAAAAGTTAATCATCAACTTATTTCCAAAATATTAGAAAAACAATTTGTTGAAGTAATTGCTGCTCCAGGATTCGATAAAGAGACAATGGATGTCATACAGAAGAAACCTAATGTTAGGCTCCTCAAAATTAAACTTAAGAAAAAGAAAGATGTTTTTTATGAAACAAAACTTTTAAGAGATAAGCTGCTTGTACAAGAAAAAGATAATAAATATATTACACCAAAAGATCTTACTACAGTAACCACAAAAAAACCTACTGTTAAACAAATTGAGGATATGATATTTGCTTTTAAAATATCTAGATATGTAAAATCAAATTCTATAGTTATAGTAAAAAATAATAGGACACTAGGCATAGGCGCGGGTCAGATGAGTAGAATTGATTCAACAAATATTGCTCATAATAAAGCTAAGAAAGAAAAAATATCTTTAGAAGGTTCTGTAATGGCATCTGAAGCTTTTTTCCCTTTTAGAGATAATGTTGACCTCGCAAAAAAGTTAGGTGTATCAGCAATTATTCAACCAGGTGGCTCCATTAATGATGAAAAAATAATTAAAGTAGCTAATCAACATAAATTGTCTATGTGCTTTTCTCATACAAGAGTGTTTAAACACTGATATGGGACTAAAGATTTTAATATTAGGATCTGGTGGAAGAGAACATTCAATATCATGGATAATTTCTAAGTCTAAAAGAGAAATTGAAAAAATATTTGTTATGCCTGGTAATGCAGGGACATTATCTGAAAAAAATGTCTTCAACATAGAGTGTGATATCAATAACCATCAAGCTGTATTGAATTTTGCTCTTGAGAATAATATTGACTTAACAATAGTGGGACCAGAAGTGCCATTGGTTGAAGGCATAAGTGATTTATTTGAAGAAAATAATCTCAATATTTTTGGACCTAAAAAATATTTTGCACAATTAGAAGGATCAAAAGTATTTTCAAAGAATTTTATGGATTCTAATAATCTCCCTACAGCAAGCTATAAGGAATTTAATGATTCTAAAAAAGCAAAAGATTATTTAAATGATAAAAAAATGCCAATTGTAATTAAATATGATGGTCTTGCAGCTGGAAAAGGTGTTGATATTTGTGAAACGATTGATGCTGCAAAAAATTCTATTGATAACTTACTTAAACCAGAAGAAAAAATAATAATTGAAGACTTTATAAAAGGTATAGAGCTCTCAGCCATATATATTTGTAATCCTAATGCTAATAAAAAAAATATTGGACTAACTTGGATAAAAGATTACAAATCAAGGGATGAATATAATTCAGGCCCTAATACAGGTGGAATGGGTGCAGTCACTCACCCCTTTTGCGCATATAAAAAAAATGATATCTACTCTTTAAATGTTGAAATAGAGAAAATACTTATAAAGACTATAGTTGCTATCAATAATGGATCAGGGTCTTCTAGTAGATATAATGGTTTCATGTATCTAGGATTAATGATATCAACTCATGATGATAAACCATATCTACTTGAATATAACTGTAGAATGGGTGATCCAGAAACACAAAATATCCTTATGTATCTTGATAAAAACGAAGTTGATTTCCTTGACCTTATAGGATTTGACAACTCACAATATCCTGATAACTTCAACTTATCATTTATAGATAATAAAAAATATTCAGGTTATTGTTGTACTATAGTTCTAGCAGCTACAGGTTACCCAGAAAAACTAATAAAGGAATTTTATATTGATTTATCTCACTTAGAGGAAAATGAATTTGTTAAAGTATTTCATGCTGGAACACAGATCAATAATGGTTCGATAAAAGTTACGGGTGGAAGGATACTTTCTGTTAATACGTTTGGAGAGGACAAACAAAGTGCTATTGATACAGCATATGAGAGTATATCTAAAATTAAGGCTTATACTGATTCAGATTTGAAAAATGAAGATAATTCCTTAGTATTTTTCAGAAGTGATATTGGTTCGTAATTATTTAATCTGACACTTATCACAAAAATAAGATGCCCTACCAGATATTTTAATGTTAGTTACTTTATTATTTTTATGAATGGGACATTTATCTTTCTGGTATATCAGTAATTCTTGTGTAAAGTATCCAGGTTTCCCCTCAGCATTAACATAATCTTTAATAGTTGTTCCGCCCATTTTAATTGCTTTTGATAAAATATTTTTTATACTACTAACTAATTTTTTACACTTTATAAGTGTCAATTTATTTGTTCTCATAGCAGGATGAATCTTGGATAAAAATAGTGCCTCTGCTGCATAAATGTTCCCTACTCCAACTACTATTTTTTGATTCATTATAAATTCTTTGATTGTACAAGATCTTTTTTTTGATAATTGATATAAGTATTCTGTATTAAAATCAAAAGATAAAGGCTCTACGCCTAAATTTTTTATCAAAAACATGTTATTTAAGTCATTAGATATATGTATGGATCCAAATTTCCTAACATCATTAAATATAAAAACAAAATCATTAAAGTATATTAATAAATGATCATGTTTATGTTTTTCATAATCCTCTATCTTTTTGAACGAGATAATCCCCGTCATGCCTAAATGAATTATTAATATTTCTTTTTGTGACTTAAATTTAAATATCAGATATTTGCCTCTTCTTGATACACTTTTAATAGTTTTGCCCTCTAAGTGTTTAACTTTTCTAGTCTCTATGGGCCATCTAAGTTTTGGATTTATTACCTTAGTTTTTTTAATTTTTTTATTTTCAACCCTACACTTAACAAGGGTCATAATTGTTTCAACTTCAGGTAATTCAGGCATAATAATTGGACATAATGTATTTTCTTGTTAAGATAATAACCTACTGGAAACTAATATGCTCGATACATTCATAAACGGACTTATACCACTCAGCTTTATAGAATATGCCATATATACATTGGTGGTTACTCATATAACAATTGTAGCAATAACACTCTATCTTCATAGAGGGGTTTGCCACTCAGCTATAGAGATTCATCCTATTCTCTCGCATTTCTTTAGATTCTGGTTGTGGTTGACTACATCCATGAGAACAGCTGATTGGGTTGCAATACACAGAAAGCATCATGCAAAAGTTGAAACTGAAGACGATCCGCATAGTCCAACATTCTATGGTATCAATAAGGTAATTCTTCAAGGAGCAGATCTCTACCACAAAGAGAAAAATAATAAAGAAACTATAGAAAAATATTCTCAGAACTGTCCTACAGATTGGGTAGAGGAAAAGATTTATACTGGCAGAAATAATTTAGGCATATTATTACTATTTATTATTAACATCGCATTATTCGGAACAGTTGGAATAATAATTTGGGCTATACAAATGATGTGGACTCCAATATTTGCAGCAGGCGGTATAAACGGTGCAGGACACTATTGGGGTTATCGAAATTATAATACTAATGATGATTCAACAAATATGTCACCAATAGGAATTATTATTGGAGGTGAAGAACTGCATAACAATCATCATGCATATCCAACAGCAGCAAAATTTTCATTAAGACCATGGGAATTTGATATAGGATGGATGTACATTAAAATATTTGGGATCTTTGGCTTATGTAAAGTTAAAAGAGTTGCTCCAAAACCAGTAATTCAAGAAAAAGAAAATACAGATGCTAAAACTATTACGCAGTCTTTATTACAATCCAAACTAGCTGTAATTACAGATTTTACACAAAGAGTGCTCAAACCAGCTTATCAAGAAGAGAGATTTAAACTTTCATTTAAATTACTTGCAGATCATCCACAAAGGTTAAATGAAAGTCAAGAGAATAAGCTAAATGCATTACTTAAAGATGACTCTACACTTAATACAATTTACAAACTCAAAAATAAACTTCATGAAATATTACACTCTAGACAAACTAAGCATGAAAAGTTTATTGAAACATTAAACAGTTGGTCTAGTGAAGCTAAAAGCCATGGTATAACGGCTTTGGATGACTTTCTGATAAGACTTAGAAGTTATAAAGTTATTTAATTTTCTTTTCTGTATAAGTAACGTACTTTCTAATAACAGGATCAAATTTTTTAATTTCCATCTTATCAGGCATAGTTTTCTTATTTTTAGTTGTGGTATAAAAATGGCCTGTGCCAGCAGATGATACTAGTTTGATTTTTTCTCTCATTACTTAAGTCCGTATTTTACTAAAGCAGAATCTAATCCAAGCTTATTGACTATTCTTAGTCCCTTGTTTGATAGAGTAAGTTTAATGAATTTATTTTGTTTTTCTGACCACAGTCTATGAGAGTGTAAATTTGGCTCAAATGTGCGCCTTGTACGGTTCTTTGCATGGGAAACATTGTTCCCTACCATTACTCTCTTTTTTGTTATATCGCAAATTTTAGACATGATTTTGTAACTCAGTAATGATATCAGAAACCTAATCAGATACAATACTGTTTATTATATAAATGAGAGAGAAAATATGGATATTGTGTTTATTAAAGAACTTTGTATTGAGACTGTCATAGGGATATATGACTGGGAACGTAAAATTAAGCAATTTGTATGCATAGACCTAGAATTAGGTACAGATATTATTGATGCATCAAATAGTGATGTAATAAATGATACTGTAGACTATAAGGCAGTCTCCAAGGAGTTAAAGTCATTTATAGGAGATAGTAAATTTCAACTAATAGAAGCTTTAGCGGAAGAATCTGTAAAGCTTATATTTAAAAACTTTAATGTAACTTATATAAAAGGAAGGTTTAGTAAACCAGGAGCTGTTACTGGCTCTAAAGAAGTTGGAGTTATAATTGAGCGCTATAGAAAAAAATCATAAAGTCTACGTTGGTATTGGAAGTAATATCAATCAGGGAATACATATAAGAGCTTGCATAAAAGCGTTAAATAATGAATTTACGAATTTAGAACTTTCCCCTACATATGAATCTTCATCAATGGGATTTGATGGGCCAAATTTTTATAATTTGGTTGCAGTATTTAAGACTGAATATGATGTTATTAAATTAAAAAAAATACTTAATGCTATTGAAAGAGAAAATGGGAGATCTTTAGGAGAAGTAAAATTCAGTTCAAGGACATTAGATATAGATATATTGTATTACGACAATCTAGTTGATATTGATAAAAACATACCAAGGTCAGAAATTGTTAAATTTGATTTTGTTTTACGCCCACTTTACGACTTATGTCCTGCGCATATACATCCAATTACCCAAAAGACTCATCACACCATGATTAATAATACAACTTACGAAAAAATGATTATTAATCAAATTAATATCAATTATGAATGTTAAATACCTTGTGTCATATCTTGGTCTTTTACCATTTCTATGTCTTATTATTGATGGATACTACCTTGAAATATTAGATGTTAACTTTATATGGGATCTGTCCTTGTTGATGAGTTGTATTATATTTACATTTATTGGTGCATATAATTGGAACTTTGTAATAGACCGTCCATGGCTTGAATTCTATGGATTTATGCCTAGTTTAATATCAATGGTAATTCTTACATTAAGTCTTTTAGGAATCAGTAAAATAATCTTATTAATGGTAGTGATAGCATTTTTGGTCACCCAACTATTTTTTGATTTAATTTTATCTTTGAAGGATATATTTCCAATGAGGTATTTTATCACACTTAGGATTCCGGTCACTAGCGGGTTAACAATTAGTCTTTTTTTGATTTCATTAATATCATAATATTACATATTCAAACGTCTACCACCATCCACATTAATATTTTGCCCGGTGATATAAGGACTCTGCTCAAGAAGAAAATATATGGTCTTTGCTATATCAGCAGGTTCACCAACTGATTTCATTGGTATTTTGCTTAAGATATCGAGCTTCTTCTTATTACTGGATTCATTTTCTGGCCACATGATAGCCCCTGGAGACACTCCATTAACTCGTATTTGAGGGGCTAAATCTTTTGCAAGAGTCCTTGTTAGTGCCAAAAGACCTGCTTTACTTACATTGTATATAATATGATCTTTTAATGGTGGCTCCACATGTATATCAATAATGTTGATTATTACTCCTCGCCTTTTTTTAAGTTCATTATAAAAATACTTAGATAAAAACAATGGAGTCCTGATGTTTGTATCAATTGTATCCGACCATGCTTTATCTGTTACTTCATTTATTTTAGTTGGGTAGAACTTAGAAGCATTATTTATGAGGTAATCTAGTCTGCCAAAAAGTCTAATGATATCTGTAGTAATTTTTTTATAGTTAATATTTGAATTAAATTTAGCTTTATAAATATGACAAGACCCTTTTCTTTTAAGGTTAAGCTCTTTTTTAAGAGCATTTGCAGCTACAGATGATTTACTATAAGTAATTACAATATTAATTCCTTTTGAATGCAAATAATTAGCTGTTTCCGCACCTATTCTCCTTGCTCCTCCAGTTATTAATGCAACTTTATTCATTAATATATAATTACACAATCTAAAAATAATTTATACTTCTACTATAAAATAATATTTCACGCTATCCATAAAAAAATGTCTCAGTCGAAACTTGAAATCTTACTTAAAAGGAAAAAAGAAATCAGTTTTTCTGATTATATGGAATTTGTATTATTTGATAAAGAATATGGTTTATATGAGAACCATGAAATATTAGGGGAAAAAGGACACTTTATTACATCTCCTTTAGTATCAAAACATTTTTCTCACTGTATAGCTAAGCATTATATAAAAGAATCAACTTTTGATACCATTGTCGAATTAGGTGGGGGCGATGCAAGTTTAGCTTGTGACTTACTATTCTACCTAAAAGATAAAAAAGAATTGCCTAATAAATATATTTTCTTTGAGAAATCTGATTATTTAATAAAAAAACAGAAATCCATTATAAGTGAAAAGTCTATTAGTAAATTGGTAGATATTTCCTGGGTATCAGATCTTAAAGATTTACCAAATGAGGCATTTATTATCTCAAATGAATTATTTGATTGCATACCAACTGATATTATAATGCATGTTCCTGGAGGTTATCAGAAAGCTTATATTAATGATGATTATAAATTAGATTGGAAAAAACTTAATTTTAAGTATGATCCAGCTTTTAAAGATTTAGGTTTACCAAAAAATCTTCCAAATAACTATATATTTGAATATAGCTACGCACAGAGGGATATTATTAATGAAATTTCAGGAGTTCTACACAGAGCATGTTTTTTAATATTTGACTATGGCTACACATCATCAGAACTTTACTTAAAAGATAGATCATTAGGAACAATCACATGTATTAAAAATCATGTAACAGATTTTAACCCTCTATCAGACGTTGGAACGAAAGATGTCAGTGCTTTTGTAAACTTTACTTACCTGAAAAATATCTTTAGCAAAAATAATTGGGAAATAGTAGCTTTTATGAATCAAGCTAACTACTTGATTAATTTTAATATCCTAAATGACATTAATGTAAATGATATTGATGAATTAAATGCTGTTAAAAAATTGATCATGCCTAATCATATGGGTGAACTGTTTAAAGTTCTTATTATAAAGAAAAATATCAATGAAACAGATAAAAATTACTTCATGAAAAATGACATAATAAAATTATAATGGACATCTTAAATATTATAATTTTATCTATAATTCAAGGAGTAACTGAATTCCTGCCTATTTCTAGCAGTTCACACTTAATCTTGCTTCCTATGTTTACTGAATTTCCAGATCAGGGAATTATGTTTGATGTTGCCCTACATACAGGCTCACTCTTTGCGATATTAATTTATTATAGAAATGAAATTAAAAATATCTTCCAATTTACTGATAATGGTAAGAGTTATGCTCGTTTAATTATTATAGGCTCTATACCTCTTCCTATTGCTGGGTTACTTTTAATTGATCTAATTTCGCTAAACCTAAGAAGTATTGAAGTAATTTCTGTAATGACAATAACTTTTGCTTTATTACTTTTATATGCTGATAACCATAATAAACCCTCTAAGCTGATCACTAATATTTCAACCAAAATTATTTTAATTATCGGACTATTTCAAATATTGGCACTCGTCCCAGGGGTATCAAGATCTGGAATTGTAATTACTGCAGCATTGTTACTAAATTATAATAGAAATGATGCAATAAAAATTGCATTCCTATTATCAATTCCAGCAATTTTTATGGCAAGCTCCTATAACTTATTGCACTTATCTTCAATGGGGAGTGTATCTATATTAAGTGATCATTTACTAGGCATGGTCCTCTCGCTAATAGTTTCATACCTCACAATTTACTTTTTTATTGCAACGATAAACAAAATAAGTTTTGCGCCTTATATTATCTATAGAATGATGTTAGGCACTTTGCTTTTAATTATCTAAATACTCAGATATGTGCTTATTTGAAATATCTAGATGAGCGTTTTGGATAAGCTTTTGAATTTCTTTTCCAGGTTTTTCCATGTCAGAACTATCTAACTTATATAATCGAATTTTGTTTATGAGTCCTTTAAAAAATTCTACGAAATCGTATTCGTCAGAGATAATTTCAAAGAAATTATTTAATCTATCAGTTTTCCTGATATCAAGTTTTTTAATTATAGCAATCAATTCATCTGCATTATTGTACCTAGGGCTATATCCTTTTACTCTATCTTTACAATTATTTAGTAAAAGTGCTAAATCTCGATATTCATTAGGTACCTTAAGTTTTTTACAAAAAACATCAATATCCTTTATCGCTGTATGAATAAAATATGAAAGATTATTTAACTTATTTTGATTCTTGTTGATACAGCTTGTACCTTTTATGAAACCTGGGAAAATATTGTCTACATCTAACTTTTCTATATTCATCAAAAATTGGAATGGATCTGACACCTTATAAAGTTCAAGCCAAATTCTCTCACCAGTTAAATAGTTTAATTCTCCACTTTCTTTTATATCATTTATTTTAATAAGAGTTTCCTTCGTGATTTCAAAATTATCTAAGTCAGATTTAAAACGAGCTATTCTTAATACTCTTAAAGGATCTTCAGAAAAGGCGTCAGATACATGCCTAAGTTTTTTTTCTAGAATATCTTTCTGCCCACCGAATGGATCGATTAAATTACCAGAATCATCTTGTGCAATGGCATTGATTGTTAAATCTCTTCTTTCTAAGTCTTCTTCTAATGAAACATTGCTATTGGTATCAAAGTTAAATCCAGTATACCCATGACCTGATTTTCTCTCTGTTCGTGCAAGAGCATACTCTTCTCCTGATTTAGGGTGAATAAATACTGGAAAGTCCTTACCGACTTGTTTGAATCCTTTGGCAATCATTTCATCGGGCGATGACCCTACAACAACCCAGTCTTTCTCTTTTGGCTCTTTTCCAAGGAGTTGATCTCTAACGGCACCACCTACTAGATAAATCTTCATCATCTTCCTGAGTCTTTTCTATATGTATCAAGCTTAGTTTCCTTATTGTTTAAGTATGGAGGCACAAATTCCTCAATTGAAGAAGTGCCTTTTAGCCCCCCTGTTGATATGTTATCTACTTGTAAAGATTTAAAGTTGTCTAATGTAAAAATATTTCCTGGAAGATACGTGAAAGCAAAAGCTTGTAGTTTTGACAAGCTATAATTTAATGGAATAATTAATCTTTTAATTTTCATAGTAGATAAGATAAAATTTATCAATTCAATAAACTTATAGTCTTTAGGGCCAGTAATGTTTTGTATCGTATTGTCGTATTTATCGGTTAGAGATGCTTCTTTAATAAATTCTGTCAAATCTTTAACATAAATAGGTGAAAACATAGAATTAGGACATGCTAAAGGAAAAACAGGTAATAGTTTTAATAGACTTTTAAATCTATTAAAGAAACTATCTTTTTCACCAAATACTATAGATGGCCTAAAAATTATAGTTTTGAAAGATGTCGACGACATGCTCGATATATATTTGTCAGCCTTACCTTTTGATTGCAAATATTTACTCAATCCACTTTCATCTGCATTAAGTGCACTCAGTTGAATAAATTTTTTTACTGAAGATTCTTTAGATTTATTTATAATTTTTCTAACAAAATCAAAATGTATGTCGTGAAAAGATTGCTTTCTGGATTCGTTAAGAATACCCACTGTATTTATAACAATATCTGATTCATTAACATGCATTGAATATGACGATACATTTGATGGTTCATACAAGTGAATTTGTATATTTTTTATTACCTTAAGGTGATTACAAGCCTGGGTGTTACGAGTAAGTAATCGAATCTCTTTAAAAGATTTAGATAATTTATATACTATTTCAGATGCTATAAAACCTGACCCACCAAAAATAGTAAGTATATTTCCCTGCATTATTTAATACAAAATGGTTGAATATCCCAATTATTATTTTCAATTATTATCTGCATATAACACGGGCCTCCATCGTTATTTCTAGTATGCCCTGCTGCACCTGGATTTACTATCCATGGATTAGATGTTTTATCACAAACTTGATTATGTGTATGACCATATATTATTAATTTTGATTCGGGATAAGCAAATCTTAAATCATCATGTGATGGATGATGACCAAACCGATCACCGTGTTCTACAGTTACAATATCGTCACCTACATTAAATTGTTCTACTTTACTAAGTTTTGAGATAATTTCTTTATCCTCTGGATCCGAGAATCTTTCAGGGAGATCATTATTTCCAGCAACTGCAACAACATTATCTGAATAGGATTCAAGCTGTTTGAGTATATTTGTATTCATAATATCGCCAGCATGAATGATCATATCTGAATTTTTTAAATGAGGAACTATATTCTCATCGATAATTCCATGAGTATCTGAAATTACCGTAATTTTCATAATATCTGACATCAGATATTAGAAAATAGTACAGCCATATATTTTTACATCCTCATCTTGCATGCCCAATACTAGTCTACCCAAGTACTCACCTGGAACAGATTCGCTGACTTGTTTGAATAGGACTGTTACATACTCATCTCTTTTTAAACAACCTAATGCGCTATATTCAGGTGCTAGCTTTGCTAAGATGGGGCTATTAGCCCATTGCTTGCCGAGAGTAACTTCATCTGCTCCCATAAGCATTTTTTTTGAAAAGTTTTTTGTAAACCCGCCGTAGTCTTTATTGTTAGAAGTCCTAATCAAGTCTTCCCACAACGGGTTTGCAATATCGATAATTTCTTGATCTGATAGCTCTAATAGCTTAGCCATTATCTACCTCAAGAAACTTTTTCTTTCTCTTCGTCCACGATGTGGTAAAGAGGTGCTTTTTCACATGTGAATTTTCCTGTTTTCGGATCTCTTCTTGAGACTGTTAGGCAGTGCCAATTATCGTCATCCAGTTTTAGGAAGTCGCCACGATAATAATATCCAGGCCAACGAGTTTCTTCACGGAACAGTGTATGCTCACAAACACATTGTGATACTAATGTTCTATGTTTTAATTCCCATGCTCTCATTAACTGGTGATAGTCTTCAGCGCCTATTTTTTCAAGATCTTCAGTAAGTGTATCTAATAACTGAAGTCCTCGTTTAAGCATGTTCCCGTTAGTCATATAGTTAGTTCCGATGCCGCCAGCATAATCATCCATTATTTTTTGAAGACGTTGAAGGCCTTGTATTGGAAGAAGATAATCAGGTGATACTGTACCGCCAGTAATCGCATTATTACCAACTGTGTAGTTTTCAAGAGGTTGATATACTTCCTCTTTATATTTTTCAATTTGACTATCTGAAACTCTGATACCAACAGCTTTTTGGTCTTGTATGTATTTGACCGCCGCTTTGGCACACAATCTACCCTCTGTGAATGAACCTGATGAGAAAGCATGAGCTGTTCCACCCGCGGCATCACCTGCTGCGAATAGCCCATCTACGGTCATCATTCGGTTATAACCCCAGAAATATTCTGGAGGAGATAAATCTTCAGGACCACTACACCAAGCTCCTGAACATGTAGCATGAGAACCCATAACATAAGGTTCTGATGTTGTTAATTCTGGATTTTGATATTTTGGATCAATGTCTTGAGCTGCCCAAACTACGGCTTGACCAACAGTCATTCCCAAGAAATTTTCCCAACCAATTTCCTCAAGATGAGGATCTTGGAATGCTTCCATTGTCACCATATGTATCGGTCCACCACCAGCAATTGTTTCTTGTATAAATGCATGGTTTCTTAGACATGTTGGTGTTGGAACATGATCAAGATAATCGCCAACAATCGCTTTTGTGTTGTCATACCATTTCTTCTCATAGTTTTCACCAGCAGCATTTTGCGTATAGGTTTTTAAATGAAGAAAGTAAGCGCCTACTGGTCCATAACCATCTTTGAATCGAGTCAACACAATTCTATTTTCCATTTGTGTCATCTTAGCGCCAACAGCTATAGGTAAAGCATAAGCTGAACCGTTACTCCATGGTGCGTACCATGTACGACCCATACCTTCACCAACAGATCTTGGTTTAAAAATATGAGATGCTCCGCCTGCAGCACATACTACAGCTTTAGCTCTGAATACATGAAATTCGCCAGTACGCATATTAAAACCACATGCTCCGCCAATTCTATTTTCTTTAGCTTCATCCATTAGTAAATGAGTCACCATTACTCTATTATAGATTTTGTCTGCAGATTTCTTAGCAGCTTCAGCTACTATAGGCTTATAACTCTCACCGTGAATCATAATTTGCCATTTTCCTTCTCTTTGATAACGACCTGTTTCTTTGTTTCTCATAAGTGGTAATCCCCACTCTTCAAACATATGAACAGCTGAGTCAACGTGACGTGCCATATCGTAAGCTAAGTCCTCACGAACCATACCCATTAAGTCATTTCTTGCATATCTAACATGGTCTTCAGGAGCATTTTCACCCCATTGCATGCCCATGTAACAGTTAATAGCATATAGGCCTTGAGCTACAGCTCCACTACGATCAATGTTAGCTTTTTCAGCAACAATGATTTTCATGTCTTTACCCCAATATCTTGCTTCGAAAGCCGCGCCAGTACCAGCCATGCCTCCACCTACAACAAGAACGTCACAATCTTCATAGTGTGTTTTTCTAGTCATTAGTAGTAAACTCCTTGTTTTAGTTTGCCAATTTTTTGCATTTCAGGTAAACCATCTTGCGCTGTAGCAATTTCACCAGTTTTTAAATACTTTGGCTCATTATATAGAAGCTCACCATCATATATGTCTTTACTTGGAGATGGTTCAGCTGCTAATTCAGGGATATATTCTCCCCATGGTTTAGTTGTAATAGGTGAGCAGAAGTTTTTTTCTGTTCCATTTCTGAATTTAATCTTCCATGAAATGGTACCTTTTTCTTCTTCTCTCAGAGCCCTAACACTGTGACCTAATGGTGAAAAATCTGCGTATCCACGTGCATCAATTGCGTTTTGATCGCAAGCTTTGACACATGAGTAACATTCCCAACACATATTTGGTTCAATATTAACAGCACGTCTTAGTGTTTTATCAATGTGCATAATGTCGGATGGGCAGATATCTACACACATACCGCAACCGTCACATCTGGTCATATATACAAAAGTTGACATAATCTTATCTCCTTATTTCCTTATAGTTATTAATAGTTTTTTGGTGACTCGCGTCTAATTCCCAACCCAAATTCTTTTGGCTTATCTGCTGGCATAGGTAAGTTACTATTTGAGCCATCAGCTGCCGCTAAATGTTTTTGTATTGCTGCTCCAGGTTTGTAAAACATATGAGCAAATTTTGACCAATACACACCCCCAAACAAGACTATGTTTGAAAGGATAAATAATATTAAAAATAGACCACTTAAGGCAGAACCAGATGCTTGAGTTATTGACCATAATAATGCTGTTGATTGCGATGCTAATAATGCTAAAACAAATAAGTCAGCGAATATTACGTGGTACCAAGGGTGTCCTTCTGCTGATACGTTTACTCTAATTGAAAACCAAAACCAAAATCCACCAACACATGTCATGAGAGCACCGAGATGCCAGAGCATTGGTAACATTGCAGGTGCAGTTGATGATGGCGTTGAGTAACTAAAAATCAACATAGCTGATGTTACCCAGAAAATTATTGTGCCATACATTCCTAGAAGATGCGCTGCACGACGCTGAAATGTACAAAATTCAGATGATGTCATTATATCTGAAGCAACTGTTTTAGTAATGATTGAAATCTTTTCTCCAGATGAAAGTTCTTTTGTTGCTGATTTTTTTGCTTTTTGCGCGTTTGCAAAAAAGTATTTAACATTCTTTTTGTGCATCATATCTAGCACAACTCCACCTATTACTAATAGAACCATGGCTATTAGAAAGGCTTGCATTGCTAAAGATGGTATTATTGCACCCAAATCTGAAAATGGATTGTAAGCTAGCATGTTTTCTCCCTATTCTTAATAAAATCTAGTATTTGTGATACTACCCGATGAATATTATAGCCAAAATTAAGAATATTAGGAATTAATTATTTACTTAATTTTACTTATTTCATCACCCTAATTTTTAGGGTTTTTCTAGCCAATCTTCTGATAATAAGCCATCAGAATCTCTGCTACCTCTTTTCTTGCAAATTCTGGGGGTAATTCTTGTCCTGCAGCAAGCATTTCCCTAACTTTTGTACCGGACAGCAAGACAAAATCATCTTTTGTATGATCTTTAGCATCTCTCATCATAACTACTTCATTAAGTTTTTTAGAGTAAGCAGTATGATCAGCCTTAAATATTTCAATCTTAAGTGAATTTTTGACTACATCTTGATCAAATATATCTTGAGCCCCAAATGGCTCATAATAATCACCAACGCCTGCATGATCTCTTCCAACAATTAAATGAGTACAGCCAGCATTTTGTCTAAATACAGCATGCAACAATGCTTCTCTCGGGCCTGCATACATCATATCAAAACCAAAACCAGATATAATTGCTGTATTCTCAGGAAAATAGATTTCAACCATTTTTCTTATTGCTGAATCTCTAACATCACCAGGTATATCACCCTCCTTTAGTTTTCCAAGTGTCATATGTATCAATACGCCATCAGCTTCTAATCTATCTAGTGCCATTTTACATAATTCTTCGTGGGCTCTGTGCATTGGGTTCCTTGTTTGGAAGGCTACTGTTTTTGACCAACCAGCTTTTGTAAGCATTTCTCTTATTTGAGGAGCTGTTGCAAATGTATCTGGAAAATCGGATGGGAAATAACTGTAATTCAGAACCTCTATTGAACCTGAAATTATATACCTTCCTTGTTCTTTAAATGTCTTTACACCTGGATGATTATCATCATTGGTACCAAATACGTTTGTAACTATAATATTTATATCCTCATCACTAAGTTTTTCAACATTATCAACACGCTGAATAGCAATTACAGGATTTCCTTCTATATTAGGATCTTTGAGTGCGATTTCTTCTCCATGAGTATAATCGAGTGAGTTTGCATCAGTTGTGAGATTGACTATAGGAACAGGCCAAAAAAGATTATCCATGGTGAGCATTTCTCTTGATACTCTTAGAGCATCATCCTTGTTCATATAACCAGTGAGCGGGTTGAAGTAACCTGCTGCAAGCATAACTGCATTTGCAGCAGCAGCTGATGATATTTCTAGTGTTCTCATTTCTGCGGCTGCAGATAACATAGATGCACGGGCTAATTCGTCTTCTATATAAAGTGTATTCAATTCATTCGAGCCATGAGGCATTATCAGATTAGTCATTAAAATTCTACCTATATTTATACTTATATTAATTTACGTTAAGAAAATCAGATATTATAATGTATTGGTTAAAATATCAAAAAAGAATAGCTTTGCAGAATACGGGGTAGTAAATGCATGAAATGTTAGAAATCAGGGAAATCTGTAAAACTCCCAAACAGTTACTTAAAAGTGAGTCTTTTGCGAGATACTTAGAGCTTTACAAAAAAGAGTTTGTTTCAGAATTAATGAAACGAGAAGATAAAGATCTAAAAGAAGAGCTCCAACACAGAATTACATTTATAAAAGGTATAAAGCCAGAAGACTATATCGATATCATAAAAGGGGCAACTCCTTTCTCGGGTGATCAACTCAGAGATTACAGAGCAAGCGTACAATTCCTTGATGGTGCATTTCATCACTATAGAACAAAGACTTATGCAAGATTAATATTGCCTGTTGACGAAAATTTAAATGGAACTAGTTCAGAAATAATTAAAGATAAAGTATCTAACAAAGCTGACAAATTATCTGAGCTAATTCTTGAAACTAGAAGGATACTGCTTGTAAAAGTCGGATTTGGTTCTGGTATTAGAAGATCTCAAGGTCTGGAATGCCACCCCAATGTTGCTGTAGGAGAAATTCCTGGAAATTCTGTAAAGCTGCCAAATGATTATGCTGTTCTCAAAAAAGTACCTGTTACATCAACTGCAGATATGAGGACTGGAGTATATTATACAACTCATGCTAATAAACGCGCATTTCCATTTTTTGAGCTAGGTCATAATCCTTTTAAGAAAGATAGTTTTAATCCTGAAGAGTATATTGCTATTCCTTTTGAAATAGGAGCATGGAATATTTTATGCTACATACACAAAACTCCTGGGTATATAGAAATTGAACCAGGTTTACTAAATTTATTTCCTTACTCAAAGACCGAAAATGTAACTCAAAAACAAGTTGATGGAATATTTGTTCTAGGTTGTCCAAATTCTGATATGGATGATCTTGGTTATTTTCATGATAAAGAAAATGATTTGCTAGTTGGTGTCATCCCAGGATTAGATGAATGTCAGTATTTTGGTTATGGAAAAAAACCAATGCTTACATTGCATAATGTTCTATGTATTTTAAAAGGGAATCTTCCGCTTCATTGCGGAGCAACAAGGTACGTCGTTCGTTTTGATGAAAAAACTAATGAGCCTTATATTTTTGACTCACTTATAAAAGCAGACGATATGGGAAGAGCAATTCTAGAGAAAAATAATAAAGGTGAAGAGATACCATATTTCTATGGGACGGAAACAGGTGCTTTTGCTTGTTTAGATGGCTTTAGTGAGCATGCGAAAATGCAAATGGAAGGAAGAGAAATTGGATACAATAAACACTCAGGAACTAACGCTAGACAGATAGTACCTGTTACTGACTATTCTGAAATTGCCACAGGTTCAGAGCTAGATATCCTTTTGTATTTAAATAATTATGAAATCATACCCTTGGGCGAATCATGCATGAAAGCTGATATGAAACCTGATGATGCTCTTGATCACTTTAGAAAAGGTGCAAGAGTTGCAGCAGGAAGTACTCAAACTCACAGGGGAGATGTTGAAATAAGTTATTGGGCAAATCCTTTTCCTCTATTGAAAGACGATAACTGGAATGATCTCCCAGAACATAAAGATCTTTGTGACAAATTTGAAAAGATAGAAGAACGTTTTTTCAAAAACTTCAACAAGCGAGTTAATAAAGGGGAGATGAAAATAGGTGTGGCACACAGTATGTTAATGGCAGGTGTCTACAAGGAGAGCACAGACGAGGTCTTAAAAAATGGAGGTTTTGATGATAGAAATTTAGTTGAACACCATGGCCCAGAAAGAGCTGCACATGATATGATTGAACTTATCAAAGAAGCAGCAGTTGAAAAGAGAAGTAGAGTTGACGGTAATCCAAAAGAAGTTGATATTACAATCGCAACTATAGGGGATAGCAGAACAGGTAAATCAGAAATGGCTGAAAAGATGGATGGTGTTCTAAACATGAGTTTAATTTAATTAATCTTTTACAACTTCTGTGTTTGCAACATCTATAATTTTAATTTTATAAACTAAAGTCTTGCCCGAGAAAGGGTGGTTGCCGTCGAAAGTGATTTTATCTTTATCTACATTTGTTACACGAAACTTTCTTTTCATGCCTTTATCATTTTCAAAATCAATTTGCATTCCAATTTTCGAATACTCTTTTGGAACATTATCTGTAGAGTCAACAAATATTAAGTTTTCATCAACTTCACCAAATCCTAATTCAGGACTTACTTCAATGGTTAATTCATTTCCCTTTTCTTTACCTTTTAGAGAATTTTCAACAATGGGTAATAAATTTGTTTCTTTACCATAAATAAAGCTTACAGGTGTATCAACATTTTCAAGAAGATTAGTGCCTTCATGTATAGAGTAAGTCATACTTACTAATTTTTGATTAGATATTTTCATATTCAAGATATGTTATCAGAATTATTCTAAATGTTATCTAAAGAATAACTTGACATAGTATCGAAACTATTCAATCATAATGATACTCAAAGTTACAAATCAAACCGTAAAAATTCAATAATCAGTTATATTTCAGTGGAGACGTTATATGAGTAATGCAATAGATATTAGTGATGATAATTTTGATTCAGAAGTCTTAAAATCAGATAAACCTGTACTTATAGATTTTTGGGCAGAATGGTGTGGTCCATGTAAAGTTTTAGGGCCAGTAATAGATGAAGTTGCGGAAGATTACTCGGACAGAGTTAAATTTGTAAAGCTCAATATAGATAATAATCCATCTAATACACAAAAATTTGGAATAAGAGGAATACCTACTCTATTACTATTCAAAAATGGAGAAAAGATTGATACAAGCGTTGGCGTATTATCAAAAAGCGAGCTGGCAAGTTTCCTAGATAAGAATTTATAATTATGAATCTAACCGAACTAAAACAAAAACCAGTACAAGAGTTAGTTAAAATTGCCGAAGAAATGGGTGCTGACAATGTTGGCAGACTCAGAAAACAAGATGTTATTTTTACTATTCTCAAAAGTCACTCATCAAGTGGTGAAGATATTTCAGGCGGAGGAGTCTTAGAAATACTACAAGATGGTTTTGGGTTCCTTAGATCTGCTGACAGTTCATATCTAGCAGGACCAGATGATATATATGTATCACCTAGTCAGATAAGAAAGTTTTCATTGAGAACAGGTGATACGATTCAGGGTAAAATCAGACCTCCTAAAGAGAGTGAGAGATACTTTGCGCTATTAAAAATAGATACAATTAATTCAGACACGTCATCGAGTACAAAAAATAAAATCCTGTTTGAGAATTTAACGCCATTGCATGCTAATGATAGGTTGAGACTAGAGCAAGGTAATGGTAGTTCAGAAGATATGTCTGCAAGGTTAATAGACATAGCATCGCCAATAGGTAAAGGTCAGAGAGGGTTGGTTATCTCTCCACCAAAAGCTGGAAAAACAATTATGTTGCAAAATATTGCACAGAGCCTTTCTGCAAGCAATCCTGATTCACATTTGATAGTTTTATTAATTGATGAGAGACCAGAAGAAGTCACAGAAATGTCACGAATGGTGAAAGGCGAGGTAGTTGCAAGTACATTTGACGAACCTGCGAATAGACATGTTCAGGTTGCGGAAATGGTTATTGAAAAAGCAAAAAGACTTGTTGAGCATAAAAAAGATGTGATTATCCTTCTCGACTCTATTACTCGTTTAGCAAGAGCATATAACACAATTGCTCCATCTTCGGGTAAAGTATTAACTGGTGGCGTAGATGCCAATGCTCTTACGAAACCAAAAAAGTTTTATGGTGCAGCTAGGAATATTGAAGAAGGCGGAAGCTTAACTATCCTTGCAACAGCGCTTATAGATACTGGTTCAAAAATGGACGAAGTGATTTATGAGGAATTCAAAGGCACTGGTAATATGGAAGTTCATTTGGATCGAAGAATCGCTGAAAAAAGAATATATCCAGCTATCAATATTAACCGTTCAGGTACCAGAAGGGAGGAGTTATTAATGGAACCAGACGAACTTCAAAAAATTTGGATTCTTAGAAAAGTTCTCCATTCTATGGATGAATTGGATGCTATGGAATTTATGTTAAATAAGCTTAAATCTACAAAGACTAACTCTGAATTCTTTGAATCAATGAAGAGATAATTTAAAAAGTTTTCTCGATAAGTTTTTTTTCAACATATTCATCTACAAATTTTTTCAAGTCACCACCATGATTAGCTATATCTTTTATAATCGATGATGAAATGAAGCTATATTTTTCATCTGGACTTAAAAATATACTCTCAATCTTTGGGTTCATAGCTCTATTGAGATTAGATAGTTGAACTTCGTATTCAAAATCTGACACAGCTCTGAGTCCTCTTAACATTACTTTAGCGCCCAATTCATTTGCATGATCGACTGTCAATTTATCAAGCTTTATAACTTTAACATTTGTGTATTTCTTTAAAACTTCTTGGCACATATCGAATCTGTCTTCAAAGCTGAAAAGTGTACTTTTCTGAGTCTTGTAGGCAACGGCTACAATTACTGATTCAAAGATATTTGATGCTCTTTTGACAAGGTCCTCGTGTCCAAATGTAATTGGATCAAAAGTCCCTGGATATATAGCTTTTATGTTCATAACTTCTTATTAATCGCGATTGTATAACTTACATCTCCAATACTCAAATTTTTCAGCACATCATGAGTATTGGTGAGATATTTTAAATAGTTATTTTTGTCTTGTTTAGATGTCTCAAAATATATGTACTTATTATGATTTAAATACTCATAATCTTTAAGAAAATTTAATGTTTCATCTAATAAATTTGTACCATATGGAGGATCTAAAAAAATAACATCGAATGCATTAGAATCGTTATCTTTCAGAAACTTACTTACCTTTTTGTTAAAAACTGTAGCGTTATTCTCATCAAGTAGAATTAAGTTTTGTTTAATACATTTTACTAAGTCTGAATCCTGCTCAACCAAGATTGCTTTATCGACACCTCGAGACAAAGCTTCAATGGATAAGATTCCGCTTCCTGAGAACAAATCCAGAGAGTTGTTACATATATTTAAATTAACTATATTGAATAAACTCTCCCTGATGAATGCTTTTGTTGGTCTAAGGTTGCTTTTATTAGGTATAGTTATAATGCGGGATTTATATTTTCCAGATATTATCTTTAATTTATTATTCAATAGTTTTGCCAACAGATATAGTCGAGATATTATTAAAATCTATTGAATTAATTAAAGCATTTTGAATAGTACTTTTTGAAACTTGATTTAGTTTGGCTTTATAGTTTTCGAAGTAATTGCAATCAAGATTTAAATTATTAATAGCAGATACTAAATTTAATATTTTTTTATTAGTATCAGTTTTCATTTCAAAACTTCTCAATATAGATTTTTTGATAGTTTCAACCTCTTTCTCTGATACATCAAATTTTTTAAGCCTAGTTATTTGTGCAGCAATAATCTCTTTTGCTAAAGAGAGATTTTCGTTTTTAGTTTGTAAAGATATTTTCAAATAGCCTTCTTCTCTAGTAGATGCAAGATAACTGTAGACAGAGTATGATAAGCCTCTTTTTTGTCTGATTTCTTCCATTAACCAAGATCCAAATCCACTTCCTCCAAAAATATAATTTGCAACCAGTAAATTATGATAATCAGGATCTTCTCTTTTTATGGCAGGAATTATAATAGCTAAATGAGATTGTGTTGAATCAAATTCAGTATGATAATCAGAGGACTGCATCTTGTATTCACTCACTTTGAGGGTTCTATTAGTTGAAAGTTTGTTTGTTATTGAACTGATTAATTTCTTGGAATTGCTTTCCGTGATATCCCCAACTATATTAATCTCAATATCTTCTAAATTAAAAACTTTATTCGCATGGCTAATAATTTGTATATCTGTAATTTTATTAACCGATTCCTTTTCTCCAATTACTTGATGAGCTAGTCCTGAATTTAAGAAAAGTTTGGCAGATATTGAACTAGTCAATAATGCAGCTGGTCGCTTCTTAGAATCTTCTATATTTCTTAATATTCTATCTTTTTCTAATTTTAGAACATTACTATCGAGTTTTTCCAGACGTAGTGCATTATTGATTATATTTGTAAGAACTAAAGCTTGATCAATATCATTTAATGTTCTTATAGTTATCGATAATGATTCTTTTCCAGTACTGTAAGAAAGTTTAGCGCCGACATTTTCGAAATAACTTATAATTTTTTTATTATCTACATTTGAAGACATAATAGTATTAAGCATCAAATTAGTTAGTCCTTTTAATTCGCCATCATTAAAGCTGCCACTATTAAAAGTAATATTTATATCAATAATAGGAAGTGTTTCCAATTGAACAAAAAGATAATTATTGTTACTAGCTACTGAGCTAATTTTAGGATTAGCAAATAATATTGTCGACGAAAATAGTGTTATGAACAATATAATCTGTTTCATTTTTTTGGCCTAAGAACAGTAGTAAGTAAACGGTCATTCGAAAAATATATTTCTCCAGCCTTTAGAACCTCATCTAGCGTAATTGATTCAACTATAGAACTATAATTATCTAGATTCTCCCAACTAATTCCTTTGGTCTCCAGCATACCAACTTGCATAGCTTGATAAAAAACAGAGTCAAATTTATATACGCTATTGGCCTTAATTCTCGCTTTAGCATTATTCAATTCATTAATGGTAATTTTATTAATAGACTGTTGTGAGAGTTCATTAAGCACACTAGCTTTAAAATCATCAGGTGAGATGTCGCCTCTTGGTGTTCCGCCTATGATAATGAGGTTAGGGTGTTGATTAAAAGTATCATTAGAAATAAAAATATCTAATGCAACTTTTTGATCATTTATTAATTTTTTTGTTAGTCGCGATGAATATCCTCCATCCATAATTTCAATAAAAAGATCTAGTGCATAAAGCTCTTTCATTTTATCTTTATTAAATTTTGGTTTTATAAATGATAGAAAGAGTATTGGTTTAGATACCTTGTCATAAACAGTAAATGAGGGTTTAGGTTGAAAATCATTTTTTCCAGTTTTATATTTATCTTTTTCTATATTTTTAATTGAACCATAGTATCTTTGTAGATATCTTTTAACTTCATCGCTATTAAAATTACCAGCAATTATTACAATCGCATTATCAGGTTGATAGTATAAATCATACCAATTTTGTAAATCTTCTTTAGTAATGCTGTTAATGTCCTCCATTGTTCCAATTATTGGAATGCCATATTCATTCATCCCATAAGCATTCAACATAATTTTCTCAAATGTCTTGGATATTGGATTATCGTCTGTGCGAAGCCTTCTCTCCTCTTTCACAACCTCAATTTCACTCTTAAGTTCTTTATCTTGTAATCTCAAGTTTTGCATACGGTCTGATTCTAGCTCTATGCATTTTTCAAGATCAGACATATGGACTTTCTGGAAATAGCCAGTGAAGTCTTTGCTCGTGAAGGCATTTTCAGTACCACCCATTTTTTTTACGATTAAAGAAAATTCTCCTGGCTCTAAATTATCAGTTCCCTTAAACATCATGTGCTCAAGAATATGTGAGATACCTGTTTTTCCGGCTTGCTCATCACTAGAACCAACTTTATACCATATGCTGTTGACAACAGATGGGCTTCTTGTGTCTTCAATAAGCACAACTTTCAGCCCATTTTCTAATGAATAGGTTTCTACACGATCAGAAAATTTAATTTCTGAATACGCCATTGGAACAAACAAAATAAAAGTTGTAACTATAAATATGTGACTAATTATTCGCATTGAACAATAATACCAAAAAATAGTACTATATCGACCACTATATATGTACGGATTTAGGCTTTTTTTGATATCAATTACTTGAAATAAGGTATTCAATAACTATAATTAAAGCTGAGAATTATGAATAAAAACCTTACATCAAAAGCAGTTGCTAAAGAAGTCGCGATAGATCTAGAGTCATCGGACGCGCTAAATTACTATTTAGCACAATTAAGAGAGACGCCTCTGCTATCTAAAGAACAAGAAGAAGAGTTATTTCACAGATTGCAGAATTCAGAAGATGTAGATGCAGCTCGTAAATTAGTTATGTCTCATCTAAGATTTGTAGTGCATATAGCTAAATCATATAAAGGCTATGGCTTACCTCTTTTAGATATTATCCAAGAAGGGAATGTAGGTTTAATGAAAGCTGTCAAGAAATTTGATCCAAGTAAAAAAGTTAGACTACTATCATTTGCAATTTATTGGATTAGAGCTGAAATACATGAATTTGTTTTAAAAAACTGGAGAATAGTTAAAGTTGCTACTACCAAAGCTCAGAGAAAGCTCTTCTTCAAATTAAGAAGCAAAAAAACATCATCGAATTGGTTGTCTGAACAAGAAGCTAACGATATTGCTTCTGAATTAAACGTTGATAGCAAGACTGTAAAATTAATGGAAAGCCGTCTTAGTGGTACAGATGTAGCATTTGATCCTATTGAAGAAGATGAGAATGCGCCAGCTGGTTATTTAACACAAAACACAAACCCGTTATCAGTTCTTGAAAGACAAGATTCTAATGATGATAGCTCAAAGAAACTCAATCTTGCACTAAATAAACTCGACGAAAGAAGTAGGGACATTATTTTACAAAGATTTCTATCAGAGAAAAAACCTACTCTTGATGAATTATCAAAAAAATATTGTGTTTCTAAAGAAAGAATTAGGCAAATTGAGGAAAAGTCCCTCAACACTTTGAAAGAAACAATACTACTAGCTTAATCTAAAGCATTAAAATATAGTGATCTGCTAACAATGCAGCAAATAGTAAAGCTAAATAAGAAATTGAATATTTAAAAAGCTCAAAAGCTTTCCTCTCGTTCTTAGTTAAATATAAATCATACGAGTCATAAATGAACTTACCACCTAATATAAGTACAGATATCAAATATATATAAGAAACAAGATTAAGAAGATAGGGAAACAATGTAATACAAAACAACAATATTGAGTATAAGAAAATATGAAGGCGCGTGAAGTCAGCGCCATGTGTTACCGGTAACATCGGTACATTTGCTTTACTGTAATCTTCTTGTTTATACACTGCTAAAGCCCAAAAATGAGGAGGTGTCCAAAGAAAAATAATTAAAAATAGTAATAATGGTAATTCACTCACTCCATTAGTAACAGCTGTCCAACCTAGTAATGGTGGCATAGCTCCAGCGATACCCCCAATAACAATATTTTGAGAAGTTAAGTTTTTAAGATAAACAGAATAAATAATTGAATAAACAATAATAGAAAAAAGTGTAAGTATGGTCGTGATTGTATTTACATATTCAAATAAAATATATGTAGAGAGTGCAGAGATAAATAAAGAAAAGTAAATCGCATGATTCGTGGTCACATTCCCCTTAATCAAAGGCCTACTTTTAGTTCTATCCATAATTGCATCTATCTTTTGATCAACTATATGATTTATAACTGCAGCTGCAGATGCAGCTAAATAAATTCCAATGCTAGCATAGAACATTAAGTGATAATCTAAGTTATAGTCTTGCGCAAGTAGCATGCCTACAATAGCTGTAAATATAATCAAGAAATTTACACGAGGTTTGGTAAGTGCAATTAAATCAAATAAAATCGAATTCGTATTTCTAGTTTTAGTGCTCATTTATATTGTTTTGTAGAATGATACCAGACTTTAGTAAAAATCATATGGCTCTATAAAGCAAAAAGGCTTGTTAGGGTGGTTATATTAATCACCTTAACTAGTTATACATTAAGATATACTCATTTTTATAATCTTTGAAAAAATCCACCATAATGTGAGAAAATAAAACGAAAGGTAAATAATAAGTACAACGATTGATACAGACATTACAAGTTTATCTATGATGATGTTGTAAATTCTATTCATTAAAACAATTCTCTCCACCACTCCAATATAAGAGGTTCCATGGCGTTAAATAGTGCAAAATCCTCTACTGAAAATATGATTATGCCGACAACAAGTGCGGGGATAAAAATCGTAACAAAAACTATTTCTAATGCAGATTTTAATAAGTCAGGTTTTGGCCTCCCATTTGGTCCTTGTTCACTCATATTTTATTCCCTTGTTGGTTCAGGTATACATTGTTCATTACTTCCACATTATCTTGTCTTGTAGAATGATACCAGACAATAGTAAAGTGCGCTTGATATTAGCGCCATCAATATTGCGGCATTCATAGTATGCCAGACTGCAATATTGAGTGGTAAACTATAAACTACGTTTGAAATGCCAAGAATAATTTGCAGTAAAAAGAATATTATACTTACGCTCATTAGTTTTTTTAAAACACTGTGATCATTTAATTTATATACAACATATAGTGCAGAAACAAAAACAAATGTTAGTATTAAAGCTGTGACTCTATGTGAGTAATGAATAGCGACCTTTGCGCCATAAGCCAAGATTCCTCCCTCATAATTTACATCTGGGAGGTCAACGAGCTTAAATGCATCCCCAAATATCATTTCTTTTGGATACCACTGATCGAGACATTTTGGAAAATCTGTACATGCTAAAGAAGCATAATTGGTGCTCGTCCATCCACCAAGTAAGATTTGTAAAATTAAAAATATCCAAGTTACTGAAATTATAGCTACAGTAAAAGTTGGAATCCTTTGAGAAGATATATTCATATTTGAGTATTTGAGGCCATTTATAAATAACAAGGTGGCTGTGAGCATTCCAAAAAATAAGTGTGTTGTTACAATTGTGGGTTTAACTAGCATTGTAACTGTCAACATTCCCATTATAGCCTGAATAATGATTAGTATAGATATTAAAATCGGAAGTGTGTAATTCTTGTTTGAATATTTTATAGAAATATAAGTAATGAAGAATACATATAAACCAAGTAGACCGGCCATGTACCTATGTAACATTTCTCTCCATGCTTTTCCTACATCTATATCTGCATTCGGATAAAACTCTTTTGCCTTGGCAAGTTCATCAGCGGTATCAGGTGTTGTAAGTAACCCATAACAACCTGGCCAATCAGGGCAACCTAATCCAGCATCAGTAAGTCTTACCCACGCACCTAAGGAAATTACAAAAAGCGTAAATAAGGCACCAATATAACTCAGCTTAGAAATTTTTAAATCATCCATAATCTATATCTTCGAATATTTTAAAAGCTTTTTTAAGTCCTTAAGAAATCCTTTTGCCACAAAGTCCTGTTTATAGCCTAAGATAATTTTCCCAAAAGGATCTGCGATAAATATTCCTTCTTCCATTTTAGTTAGTTTATTATAGAGACTTTCTGAGTTTTCTAAAACAATAACTTTTGGATAGTTATTTAGATAATTGTAGATTTCAGGTGAATTTTCTTGATGGAGAATATATCTAGCTACTCTACCCATATCTTTGCCAAGAGCTGTATTAATTTGTCTCAACATATGGGTGTTTTCCTGGCATTTTTTGTCACAAATCGTTGGCATTACTTGAAGTATTATCCAGTGCTCATCTTCAGACAGTTTTTGGGGTGTAATATTAATTTCTTCAGAGAGGAATACACCATGGTTTGTAGTCCCCCTTGTATCAGTAGCATTATTCATAGAAAAGTATTGGGCAAATATGAACGGCGCCAGAAATACCGATACGATTAAAAGAAATTTAATTTTTCCCATTACTCTTCCTATTCAAAATGATTAAAAAAAATATACCAATTATTGTAAACAAAAACCATTGTCCAGCATACATGTAATGTTTAAGATGACTTTTTTCATTTTTCTCGGGAATATGTTTATACGAAAAATTATTAGATTCACTAATATTTACAATGAATGGGAATATTTCTTTTTTTATAATATCTGAAATTTGATTTATATTGATGTTTTGTATCACATAAGGTTCCTTAAGTGAAATATTCTCAGAAGTTAACTCTAAGAGTTTCATAGGATATTTGATATATCCGTTAATAATCATATCTTCTTTTGGTGTATCTATAACAGGATATTTTTGTCTTGAGTAATTATCTACCCAACCTCTATTTACCAGGAGGATTTTTTCGTCTACTAGAAATGGCGAAATAACATAATAACCAGCCTTGCGATTATAAACTATATTATCTAGTAAAAAATATGGTTCTATGAATGAGCCTTCTGCAAAAATTTTTTTGTATCTAGCAGGCTCCGCTGATAAAAAATTTATATTTACAGGCTTTTCGTTAATCTGTGATTGAAAATCAGTCTGAATTGCTAACTTTTCCTCGGCTCTATCTAATTGCCACAGGCCTAAATAAAAGCAGGTTACAACTAATAGAATCAAGCTCAAGTTTTTAAATATATTTATCATACAAGTGTTAACATGAGTATATGTTTAAATATGCGGTCATCATATTGTTAATATTAATTATATATAACCTAGTCATGGGTTTTGTATATATACTTAAAGATAAATCCTCGTCTAAAAGAGGACTTGCATCCCTAAAGACAAGAATTGTGCTTTCTCTATTGCTTTTTGCTTTACTTATAATTGGGTATTATGCAGATTTAATTGAACCTAATAGCTTGTGATCACAGCCAGTAAACAAATACAAATAGACCCAGCCATACAACATCAACAAAGTGCCAATACCACGCTACAGCTTCAAAACCAAAATGATTCTCGTTAGTAAAATGTCCTCTGATGCACCTGAATAAAATAACCGTTAACATTATCGCACCAAGTGTTACATGGAAACCATGGAATCCTGTCAGCATATAGAATGTTGATCCATACATTCCTGATGTCATTTTAAGATTTAAATCATTATATGCATGTGAGTATTCATATGCTTGAAAACCTACAAAAATGAAGCCTAGTAGAACGGTTGCGGTCAATCCAAGTATCAATTGATTTCTTTTACCTTCTTTTAGACCGTGATGTGCCCAAGTTACGGTCAAGCCACTAATTAGTAATATGATTGTGTTAAGTGCTGGGATACCTGCAGCCTTCATAACTATAAACTCACCCCCAACATTTGCAGGACCGTTTGATGGCCACACATTTTCAAATGTGGGCCATAATTCTTGGTTGGTGCTAACTTTGCTTCCCTCGCCAGCTAACCATGGTAAAGATAATTCTCTTGCATAGTACAAAGCGCCAAAGAAAGCAGCAAAGAACATAACTTCTGAAAAGATGAACCATGCCATGCCCCATCTGAAAGACATATCAACTTGAGCGTCATATAAACCACCTTCACTCTCGTTCACCACATATGAAAACCATCCGTAAACAACAAGCAGTAATAGCGCTAAGCCAGTATAAGTTAGGGTTAGGTTTGACTCATCATTCATATAGTTTGCCAAGCCTATGAACATGATTATTAGAGCTACCGTTGCAAGAAAAGGCCACTTAGTCTCATGCGGTACATAATATGATGATCCGCTCATAGCCTGTTAGTCTCCTTTACACTATCTGTAATATCAAACATTGTGTATGAAAGAATAATGTCACCACTAGCATGTGGTAAGTCGTTATCAATAATAAACTGAATTCCTAAATCTTTAACCTCACCAGCATTGATAGTTTGCTGTTCAAAACAAAAGCATTCAACTTTCTTAAAGTATTCTGCGTGTTTGCCAGGTGTAACACTAGGGCTAGCTGTAGTGTGAAGTTGTTTGCTAGAATTATTTTTCATTACATAGTGAGTGTTGTAGGCTTTTCCAACTTGAACAGTCATTTCAGTAACAGATGGTTCAAAATCTAAAGGTGCAGAATTTGCTACGTTAGATATAAATTTGATGGTAACAAACCTATTATCTTTTTGGATGTCATTGCCTATGTATGCAACCTCATTCGTCTTACCATTTAGACCAGTAATCTCACAAAACTTATCATAGATAGGAACTAGCGCGTATGAAAATCCATACATTGCTACTACCACTAGGGATAACTTTACAATAGTTCCTTTAGTGCCTGTCATCACTCAACTTTTGGCGGTGTATCAAATGAGTGATATGGCGCTGGAGATGGTAATGTCCATTCTAGGCCTTCCGCTCCTTCCCATGATTTGTCTTCTGCAGTCACAGGCTGTTTTAATGTTAAGAATAGTATGTATACAAATAATAGCTGTGATAAACCAAAACCAAATGCGCCTACAGAAGCAATCATATTAAAGTCAGTAAACTGTACAGCATAATCTGGTATCCTTCTCGGCATACCCGCTAACCCAACAAAATGCATTGGGAAAAATGTAATATTGACAAATATTGTGGTCATCCAGAAATGAACTTTACCTAAAGTTTCGTTGTACATTTTGCCAGTCCACTTAGGTAGCCAATAATATACTGCAGCAATAATAGCAAACACAGCTCCAGGCACGAGCACGTAGTGAAAATGCGCCACTACAAAATATGTATCATGATATTGAAAATCAGCTGGTGTTATAGCTAGCATTAATCCTGAGAATCCACCTATTGTGAATAGAATTATAAATGCAAGAGCAAACAGCATAGGTGTCTCGAACGTCATAGAGCCTTTCCACATGGTAGCAACCCAATTAAATACTTTTACTCCAGTAGGTACAGCAATTAACATTGTTGTAAACATAAAAAATATTTCTCCAGCAAGCGGCATACCTACAGTGAACATATGATGTGCCCATACTATAAATGAAAGTAGCGCGATGGATGCTGTAGCGTAAACCATTGAATCGTAACCGAAAAGCTTCTTTCTTGAAAAAGCAGGTATGATTGTAGAGACAATTCCAAAAGCAGGAAGAATTAAGATATATACTTCAGGATGACCAAAGAACCAAAAAATGTGTTGAAATAAAACTGGATCCCCACCGCCTGCTGCAGTAAAGAAACTAGTACCATAGAAACGATCTGTCAGAAGCATAGTTATTGCACCGGCTAATACAGGCATAGATGCGATTAATAAAAATGCTGTTATTAACCATGTCCATACAAAAATAGGCATTTTCATTAAAGTCATACCAGGCGCTCTCATATTAAGAATGGTAGCAATTACATTTATAGCTCCAAGAATTGATGATGCTCCTAGTAGATGAAGTGAAAATATAACGAAAGGCATCGAGTTTCCGCCTTGTAAAGATAATGGTGGATACAGTGTCCACCCAGCAGCTGGTCCGCCACTTTCAAAAAATAAAGTGCTTAGTAGCATGGTAAATGCAAATGGCAGGATCCAAAAACTCCAGTTGTTTAATCTCGGCAATGCCATATCAGGTGCACCGATCATCATTGGTAATTGCCAATTAGCTAGTCCTACAAAAGCAGGCATCACTGCACCGAATATCATTATCAACGCATGCATGGTCGTCATTTGATTAAAAAATCCAGGTACAACAAACTGTAGCCCAGGTTGAAATAGTTCGGCACGAATGATTAATGCCATTAGGCCGCCTACAAAGAACATTAACAAACTGAACCACAAGTATAGTGATCCTATGTCTTTATGATTAGTAGTAGTTATCCATCTCATCAAGCCTGATGGCTGATGATGTTCCTCTTTTAAATGATCTATATTTGCGCTCATTTTAATTTCCTTATTTTGATTTATCAGCTACGCGGTTTTTCTGATTGAGAGAAACCCATTTTGTATATTCTTGTTTTGGAACTGCACGAACAACGATTGGCATAAAGCCATGGTCTTTTCCACATAGTTCTGTGCACTGCCCTCTATAAACCCCGGGTTTCTTAATATCTATCCATAATTCGTTGACGTATCCTGGAATAGCATCTTTTTTACCAGTAAGCTCTGGAACCCACCACGCATGAATTACGTCACTTGCTGTTAACAATATTCTAATTTTTGTGTCTGTTGGAAGAACTACTTCGTTGTCTACATTTAATAGGTAGTTATCAACTTTATTAACATCTTTTTTTGACCCTAGTTGTCTGGCTTCATTGCTATCACTATCTAATTTACTGAAGAATGCTACATCATCCTCGACGTAATCATATTTCCACATCCATTGATAACCAGTGACTTTGAGAGTAATCTCTGAATTTCTTGTATCTTCCATCATTATTAGTGTTTTAGTAGCAGGGATTGCCATACCAACCAATATCACAAAAGGAATCACGGTCCATATAATTTCAACGGTTGTGCTTTCATGAAATGATGCAGGTTTAGCGCCCTTAGATTTTCTGTGATGAAATATTGAATAGAACATGACACCGAATACCACAATACCAATGACTACTGTGATGTAGAAAATTAGCATGTGTAGGTCGTATGCTGCATTTGCAGTAGGCGTTACACCTCTTGGCATATTGACTTCCCAGTCGGCCATTGTTGTTAGCGATGCTAACATCGTTACTAGAAATACTGATAATCTCTTCATTTCATTCCCTATTGTAAATACATGGTTATTGATCCTTCAATAACATCTCTTTGCAAGACAATATTAGCAAAATATTAGTACTTATGGAATTTCTAATTTACTCTTTTTTCAATTCTTTTATTTGTATGAATTTACTTGATTTATCAAGGGTTTTAGGGTGTTTCAGAGCATAGCCAAATATTACCTCATATGTAAGCTCAAATGAATTTGATTCTTTATTGTATAAACTTTCTTCAATTTTTTTATACTCAGATTTAGTGATTTGATGAGCTTGGTTATCATTAGTAATATTAGTGCCCGTTAATCTTAAAGATTTTAGGAGTTGTTCGAATGATGAGAATTCGAGAGTAATAAGTTCATTATCAACAACAGGATCTTTAAAATTTGCACTTAACATAAAATCGCCGTAGTGATGCATATCTAAAAATCTGTTAAATCTAAGTTTACTATATATTTCTAGAGGACATTTTTTAAACTCTTTAAATGTATCTGGCCCTGCTACAGTAAATAAAAGAAGTCCCTCTGGTTTAAGTAAGTTTGAATAACTCGAGAATAAATCTATATCAACCTTACACCAGTGAAGAGTCAAGCTAGATAATATAGTATCAAACGACTCTCCTTTAAATGGAGGACTTTCCCCTGCTGCAGTAATGCAGTCTGCATTTGGATTTTTTGATTTATGTATTTTTGACATTTCATGTGAAAGATCAAGAGAGACAATTTTTGCTTTTGTATATTTTTTTTTAAGTTCATCTGACAGATTCCCTGTTCCAGACCCAATTTCTAAAATGTCTCTTTTTGTATGCATTATTAAATCTAGTCTACTTAATAATCTCTTATTAACATCTTTTTGAACAAATGATTGAGAATCATAAGAATATGCTTTATCTGAAAATGATTTAATTATGTTACTTGTCATTTTATATTTTTAATAATCTCATATATTTCATCAAATTCAAAAAAAGGGAAATGAGAATTATTAAAAAGTCGATAGGTATTAAACTTTTTACTCTCTAATATATTAAATACATCTGTATTATTTACTTCATCAGAGGATGACTGGATAATATGTAAGTTTTTTAAGGGTGTATTTAATTTATCAGGAAAATTTATCTTTTCTAAGTATTGAAGATCTAAACATAATGATTCCATAGATGGTATATAATTTTTCTCAAACAATTTAAGTAAACTTTGATAATTACTCTTGGTTTGCTCATCCCCCTTTTTTACACAGTCGTAAATAAATCTTCTTATATTTTTTTTAAAATCAATTTTAATGTCTGTATAAAAATCACTAATGCTGTTTTCTTTTGGTTTAAAAAATGGATTTATTAATATTACTGTTCCTTTACAAGAGACCAGATTATTTGAAGACAATATTAGTGCAGCACTGTATGAATAACTCAATATAATATCATCCTGTATTGCTGATTTGAGCAAATTCTCAACTATCTGTTTATTATTAACAGTGTTTTTTGAGCTATAGCCTGAAAGTGATATTAATTTGTGTTTTTTTATATTTGTAAAATATTCCGTGACGCCTGACCAAATATAAGGGCCAAATAACCATCCATGAATGAAAGTAATCTTTTGTGATTTTTCTATTAACATTACAAGTTAGAATAATACAAATCACTAGTGTATGCTTTATAAATGGAACTAGATTCGACGTATTATATTATTTTCATAATATTTTATTTAGTTGGCTCGTTACCATTTGCCTTGATAGTTTATAAGTTCATGAGAACTGCCGATCCAAGAAAATCAGGTTCTATGAATCCAGGCGCAACAAATATGTATAGAATAGCTGGACCTCTTCCAGGTATTTTTACTTTTCTAGGTGATTTTTTAAAAGGGTTTATTCCAATTTACTTGTTAGCTGAGCAAAATCTAGTAACTGCCTATATATTCTCATTATTTATATTATTAGGACATATGTTCTCTGTATTTAATAATTTCAAAGGCGGCAAAGGTGTTGCCACATCATTTGGATTTGTTTTAGCTTTAGATTTTCAAATAGGTTTAGCTGTATTAATTACATGGGGCTTTGTGTTTTTATTAAAAAAAATATCTGGTCTATCAGCAATTATTAGTTTTTTGTTTTTACCTTTGATAACATTTTTTATTTCAAATAATCAGGATTTTTTTCTATTATCCATACTCCATTCAATAATAATATTATTAAATCATCATAAAAATATTAGAGAAATGCTAGAGAGTTAATGAAGGTTTCGGTTTGATTGTGAAATTTTTTTTAAAGTCAGAAGAATTTGTTTTTAAAAAACCTGCATAAGCAATCATAGCTCCATTGTCTGTACTAAACTTTACGTCTGGGAAATAAGCCTTACATTTTTTAATGCATGAGAAATCTTTTCTAAGTTTTTGATTTGCACTTACACCACCTGTTATTACAATATTTTTTATATCAAGATTTTTTGATGCTTCTACAGACTTTGAAATTAACGTATCTACAATAGCACTTTGTACTTCATATGAAATATTATTGATATGTTCATCTGTAAGCTCTAATTTATGAATGGTATTAATTACATGCGTCTTTAGACCGCTGAAACTAAAATTATAATCATTACTTTTAATCATTGGTCTTGGGAATATAAATTTATTATTGTTTGATAATTCAGATCTTTTCGAAATCTCTGGTCCTCCTGGATAACCTAAATTCAATTTCCTAGCTATTTTATCAAAACATTCACCTGCAGAATCATCTAATGTCGAACCGAGTGTTGTAATATGAAAATTATCATCTACTGAAGACAATATAGTATGCCCTCCAGACACAAGAAGTGATATGAAAGGTGGCTTTAGATTTTTTTCAGTAATCATTGGAGAGTATATATGTGCCTCGAGATGATTAACTTCAATTGTTGGTATGTTGTTACTCCAGCCAAGAGTTTTTGCCAAAGATGCCCCTGCTAAGAGAGGTCCTAACAAACCAGGTCCATTTGTAAATGCGATCATATTGATATCATCCATTGTCATAGCACTCTTTTCTAGAAGAACCTGAAGTAATGGTATGAATTTTTTAACGTGATCTCTAGATGCTAACTCAGGAACAATACCTCCATATTTTGCATGAATTTCATGTTGTGAACTTGTAATGTGATTTATGATTTGGCCATCTGAATTGATAATTGCCAGTCCTGTATCGTCACATGATGATTCTATGCCTAATGTATTCATGGTCGTATTATAAGTTAAAACTTGCTTTATAAACAATATCAAGTAATATTACGCAATATTTAAGTAAATAAGGATTTATATGCCAAGTGTACAAGTAAGAGATAATGAACCATTTGAAATCGCACTGAGACGATTCAAAAGAGGTTGTGAAAAAGCAGGAATCTTAACAGAAACACGTCGCAGAGAATTTTACGAAAAGCCAACAGCAATGAGAAAAAGGAAAGTTGCTGCTGCTACAAAAAGATGTAAAAGAAAAGTTAGTATGGACACACTAAGAAAAAAGCCTCCTTATAAAAAATTCTAGTTTCTAATGTCAAAATCGGCTATCAAAGATAGTATCCAAAGCGATCAAATAAAATATCTAAAAGAGGGTAACAAAGAAGATTCCTCAACTTTAAGATTTGCTCTGTCTTTTATAAATAAAGAAGAAAAAGATAAAAATATTGTACTTAATGATTCAGAAGTTATTAAAGTACTTAAATCTATGATTAAGAGAAATAAAGATTCATACGATCAGTTTATGAATGCAAGCAGGCAAGAGCTAGCAGATAAAGAAAAAAAAGAAATGGATTTATTAAGTACATACTTACCTGAAGTTCTTGGTGAAGTGGAAACTGAGGAACTTGTAAAAAAAATAATAACTGAGTTAGGCATTACATCTATCAAAGAAATGGGTAAAGCTATGGGGATGATTAAAAATAACCATGGTGATACTGTTGATATGTCGCTTGTCAGTTCATTTATAAAGAAATTATTAAGCTAAAGCTTTTTCCCAAAATATCGCTAAATACTAATAAGTCTTGTATAATCCACTCATGGATAAAAATCTTCAATTTCTTGAACTCAAACGTATGGATCCTGATGTAATATCACCCGCGAAACGTAAAAAAAATTATAAGGAAATATACGGACACTACACTAGCCAAATAGCATCAGAACAATCGGGAAGATGTATTGAATGTGGCAACCCATATTGTGAGTGGAAATGTCCAGTTCATAATTATATACCTCAGTGGTTAAAACTTATTTCAGAAAATAAATTATTCGAGGCCGCAGACCTCTCACACCAAACAAATTCTCTTCCAGAAATCTGCGGAAGGATATGTCCTCAAGATAGACTTTGTGAGGGAGCTTGTACACTTAATGATGGGTTCGGTGCTATAACAATTGGTAGCATTGAAAAGTATATTACAGATGAGGCTATCAGTCAGGGATGGAAACCAGACATTTCAAACATCAAAAAGAATAAATATAAAATTGGAATAATCGGTGCTGGACCAGCAGGTCTTGCCTGCGCAGATGTACTCGTTAGAAATGGCTTTAATCCAATCATATATGATAAGTATGAAGAAATAGGAGGATTACTTACATTCGGTATTCCGCCATTCAAACTTGAAAAAGAGATTGTAAAACAAAGGAGAAAAATTCTAGAAGAAATGGGTGTTAAATTTGTGCTTAACACAGATATTGGTAAAGATATTAGTTTTGAAAAATTTAAAAGCATGTTCGATGCGGTCTTTTTGGGAATGGGGACTTATACATATATGAAAGGTGGTTTCCCAGGTGAAGATTTAAAAAATGTATATGATTCACTTCCATATCTAAATTCAAATATCAGAAATGTTATGAAAACTAGAGATAATGAATTTATAAATCTTAAAGATAAAACGGTGATGGTTCTTGGAGGCGGTGATACAGCCATGGATTGCAACAGAACTGCTCTTAGACAAGGTGCAAAAAAAGTATTTTGTGCTTATAGACGTGATGAATATAATATGCCTGGTTCTAAAAGAGAGGTGAAGAATTCTAAAGAAGAAGGAATTGACTTTTTATGGAATATGCAGCCTGTTGAAATTCTCGGTGATGAGAAAGTCACTGGAGTTAAATTTATGAAAACAAAGCTAAAGAAAACTGATATTAGAGGAAGAGAAGTTCCTGTGATTGTCCCCGGTAGCGAAAAAATCATTAACTGTGATACTGTAATTCTTGCTTTTGGCTTTAGGCCTAATCCTCAAACCTGGTTTAAAAAAAATAAAATTAAAACCGATGAAATAGGAAGAGTGAAAATTAATAGTGATTCAAAATACTCACATCAAACCAATAACCCTAAAATATTTTCGGGAGGAGATATGGTTAGAGGTTCAGACCTTGTCGTAACTGCAGTCTTTGAAGGAAGAAATGCTGCTAAAGGCATAATTGATTACATTAACGATAATCATAAATGAATCCTAGTAAGCATTTGCTTATAAAAACTATTAATCATGAAAAAGTTGATAGAACACCTATATGGATTATGCGCCAAGCTGGAAGATACCTTCCAGAATATATTAGAACTAAAAATAAAGCGGGCGGATTTATGGGATTGATAAGAAATCCTGAACTAGCCTGTGAAGTCACAATGCAACCGCTCGCGAGATATCCATTGGATTCTGCAATTTTATTTTCCGATATTTTAGTTGTTGCAGATATGTTTGAAATGAATCTTAGATTTGAAGATAAAGTTGGTCCTATATTTGATAATCCATTACGAACAGAGTCTGATTTACGTGCTCTACCAAATGAACTAGATGTATCAAAACTATCTTATGTAAATGAGACAATTAAAAATATTAAAACTGAACTAAAGGATTCGCTTCCTCTTATAGGATTTATAGGTAGTCCTTGGACAGTTGCAACATACTTAGTGGAAGGTAATTCAACAAAAAAATTCACCCATATTAAGAGCATGATGACTGCGAATCAAAATCTTCTTGAAAAAATCTTACAAATGGTTACAAAAGGTAGTATTGATTACGTAAACGAACAAATTAAACATGGTGTAGATGCTCTAATGATTTTTGATACTTGGGGAGGTCTTCTGTCTAAAGATGAATACTATAATTTTTCTATTAAGTACATAGAAAATATCATCTCATCGACAAATTCAAGTCATGTCCCTATAATTTATTACAGTCGAAGTAAGTCTAATTTTGATATGTTAAAAAATATGGGCATAGATTGTGTAGGTATAAGTTCTGAGAACAATCTTGGAGATATATATCAATCATTAGATAAAAAGATTGCGGTGCAAGGAAATTTTAATCCCGACATACTCCGAGAAGACAAGTCACTCATTAAAAAAGAGGTGATCAGAACTCTTGAGAGTTTTCCATATGAATCTGGACATGTTTTTAATTTAGGCTCTGGCATAACGCCTGATATTGATCCGGATAAGGTTTCCTTCCTGGTAGAGCAGGTTCGTGAAATAAGCTCAAAATGAATAATAAAATTTATATGATAGGTTCAATGGGCTCAGGCAAGTCAAGTATAGGTCGTCTGCTAGCTAAGAAACTTCACTTGCCTCATTATGACTTAGATAAAACAATTGAGCATAATGAAGGCATGTCAGTAACAGATATTTTCAAAAAATATAATGAGGAATATTTTAGAGATAAAGAATCCGTAACTTTAGAAAAATACTCTAGATTCAAAGAATTCGTAATTTCAACTGGTGGTGGAGCAATCTTAAGAGATAAAAATCAAAAAATATTCACTAATGGTTGTGTCATATACCTAAAAATATCATTGGATGCTCAATATGAGAGAATTAAAAATAGATCTCATAGACCCTTACTAGAAAATAAAGATATAAAAGCAACTTTAGAAAATCTTGATAAAACAAGAAATCCAATTTATAAAAAAACTTCTGATATTGAAGTCGACGTTTCATATTTGAGTAAAGAAGATGTAATATCTAGTATTATTGATAAGTTGAAAATGAATTAAATGAAAAAAATAAATCTAAAGACATCAAATACAAATGTGCCGATATATGTCGGGAATGGTATTTTAAATAATTTTGAAATCTCTAAATATCTTTTCAATAAAGATGTGTTAATAATAACCAATACAAAGGTTGGTAAGCTGTATTTGAATAAAACAAAGAGACTCTTCAAAGAATATAAAGTTAATTCGCTTGTATTACCAGATGGTGAAAAGTACAAAAACAATGAAACATTAAAAAAAATATATGACTTCCTTGTAAAAAATCACTATGACAGATCTCTAACTATTGTTGCATTAGGTGGGGGTGTTATTGGTGATTTGGTAGCATTTGCTGCAGATACGTTTATGAGAGGAGTTTCATTGATACATATTCCTACAACATTGTTATCTCAAGTGGACTCATCAATAGGAGGTAAATGTGGTATAAATCATAAATTAGGCAAAAACCTAATCGGATCATTTAAGCATCCAAATTTAGTTTTAATAGATACTTCTGTCTTGAAATCTTTACCAAAGAGAGAATTCCTCGCAGGTATGGCAGAAGTTATAAAGTATGGTTTAATTAAAAATAAAACTTTTTTTAACTTCTTAAATAATAATTATAAAAAAATATATAGGCTAGATGAAGATTATATTATTAAAGTGGTTACAACTTGTGCCTCCACAAAAGCTAAAATAGTAAAAGATGATGAACTTGAAGGTGGTATAAGAGCATTATTAAATTTTGGTCATACTTTTGGACATGCTATCGAAGCATCTAAAAATTATAGAGGGATTCTTCATGGAGAGGCAGTTAGTATAGGGATGAATATTGCTTCAGCAATATCTGCAGATCAAGAGTTAATATCTCATGAAGATTATTGTGAAATAGAGGATATGATTCTAAGATTAGGTTTGCCCACACACATACCTAAAAAAATTACCTCAGTATCGATAATGAAACATCTTGGACATGATAAAAAGAAAGTGTCAGGTAAAAATAGATTCATTCTTTTGAATAATATAGGTAGTGCTTTTATATCGGATCAACTTGAAAATAAATATCTAGAAGATTTGTCTAAAAACTTCATCAGTTAATTCTAAAATTAATATTTATGGTAATATACTATTACTATGACGATAGGACATAAATTAGAAAACTCGCTGTATTCTCCTACTTTTGAAAGGGATAATTGTGGTTTTGGTTTAATTGCTAACATGGATGATAACCCGTCCAATTGGGTAATTGATACAAGCATAGAAGCTCTTAATAGATTAAAACATAGAGGCGCAGTATCAGATGATGGTAAGTCTAGTGATGGATGTGGTCTATTAATAAAAAAACCTGATGAATTTTTTCATCACTGTGCACAAGAAATGGGCGTTGACCTTGTTGATAATTACGCATTTGGAACAATTTTTTTACCTAAAAATAAATCTAAGCATAAAAAAATTAAAGAGACTTTTTTCTTTCAAATAAAAAAATTAGGAATGGAAGTCCTTGGCTGGAGGAGTGTCCCCATAAACAAAAAAGTGTGTGGTAAAGATGCCCTAGCCTCGCTTCCAGATATCCAACAAATAATAATATCTGCATCAGACAATCTGCATGAGAATGAGTTTGAGAAAAAATTATATATCGCCAGACTTCAGGTCGAAAAAATTCTTAATGAGCCTGATCTATATATATGTAGTATGTCCTCGAAAGTAATCTCATATAAAGGATTAATAGTCTCGGAAAACATTCAAAAATTTTATCCAGATCTCGTTCATAAAAAAATGAAAACATCTTTATGTGTATTCCATCAAAGATTTTCAACAAATACCTTGCCGCAGTGGAAGTTAGCTCAACCATTTAGACATTTAGCGCACAATGGAGAAATTAATACCATACAAGGTAATCGACATTGGTATATGGCAAGAAGAAATAAACTTGATATTGCAGACTTGCCTGAACTTAAGGAAATGCATCCGATTGTTTCTATGAGCGATTCTGATTCTTATTCTTTAGATAATATGCTTGAGTATTTATTGGCAGGTGATATGGGTATATTTAGGGCTATGCGAACTCTCTTGCCTCCAGCTTGGCAAAACAATAATCAGATTGATAAAAAACTTAAAGCTTGCTTTGAATATCACTCAATGCATATGGAGCCCTGGGATGGCCCAGCGGGTATTGTACTTACAGATGGTAGATATGCGGCGTGCGCACTTGATAGGAACGGTTTAAGACCTGCAAGATATATCATAACAAAAGATAGACACATAACTTTAGCATCCGAAGTTGGTGTATATGATTATGATGATTCAGAAGTTTTACAAAAAGGAAGACTCGCTCCTGGAGATATGCTGGCAGTAGATACATTGAATGGCGAAGTTTTACTTTCTGATGATATTAATAAAATATTAAAAGACAGGCATCCATATGACGAGTGGTTAAATAAAAATTCAACTAATTTAAGTGAGTATGATTTAAAAAAAGAATTCCCTATTAAATATGATAATGAGAAGCTAATAGCTTATAAGAAGTTCTATGGGGTCTCACTTGAAGAAGAAGTTGATGTAATTCTTCCACTAGCTAAACTTGCTGTCGAGGGAACTGGATCTATGGGAGATGATACTCCTATGCCTGTATTATCAAAGCAATCAAGATCTCTTTATGATTATTTCAGACAGCAATTTGCACAAGTAACTAATCCACCCATTGATTCCCTAAGGGAGACAAGCGTAATGTCTCTTGAGACTTGTCTTGGAGTTGAGAGAAATTTATTTGATGAATCATCTCTACATGCAGGAAGACTTATATTAGATTCTCCTGTGTTGTCTAATCAAGTATTTAAAAAATTAATTACTTATAAGAAAAAAGGTTTTTCAAATGACATCCTAAGCCTACACTATGAAAAAAACATTGACCTTGAAGAAGCTATTAATACAATTTGTGACCGAGCTGTTCGTAGTGTGAAGAAGGGAAATGTTCTTATAATATTATCTGATCAAGATCTTAATATGGATCAACTTACAATACCTGCAGCAATGGCTGTCGGCGCTGTTCATCATAGACTTATTAATGAAGGATTAAGATGTGATTGTAATATTATCGTTGAGACAGCATCTACGTGGAATTCACATCACTTCGCAGTCTTGTTAGGTTATGGTGCATCTGCAGTATACCCTTACCTCGCATTCAATATTATAAATGACTTAATTATAAGGAATAGTTTTGACAGAAAATCTTATGCAGCTCATGTACAAAATTTTATAAAAGGTATCAATAAAGGATTATTAAAAATAATGTCTAAGATGGGAATATCTTGTGTATCAAGTTATAGGGGTGCACAACTGTTTGAGACAATAGGAATCGATTCTGATGTTATTAATCTTTGTTTTAAAAATAATACATCAAGAATTGAGGGTGCAAGCTTTAAAGACATCGAAAATGATTTGAAAAAAAACAAGGAATATTCTCTAAAGAATTCTGAGGGTATTACTAAAGGTGGACTTCTCAAATTCACAGCTGGAGGTGAATATCATGACTACAACCCGGATGTCGTTAGAACATTACAAGCCTGTGTAACTAGCGGTGAATATGAAGACTATAAAAAGTTCTCTTCTTTAGTCAACTCCAGAGATCCAAGTTTTCTTAGAGATTTATTTATTCTAAAAAATAAGAATTCTATACCTATAGAACAAGTTGAATCATCTAAAAGTATACTAAAAAGGTTTGATACTGCCGGAATGTCACTTGGAGCTTTATCCCCAGAGGCCCATGAAGCTCTTGCTATTGCAATGAATGCTATTGGTGGTCGATCAAATTCGGGTGAAGGTGGTGAAGACATTAAAAGATATAACTCCCCTAAAACATCTAAGATTAAACAGGTGGCCTCAGGCAGATTTGGAGTTACACCGCACTATTTAGTAAATGCTGATGTTATTCAAATAAAAATAGCACAAGGCGCTAAACCAGGTGAAGGCGGTCAACTTCCTGGTGATAAAGTAGATCAGTATATAGCTAAACTTAGATATTCTGTTCCGGGTGTAACTTTAATTTCGCCACCACCACATCATGATATATATAGTATTGAAGACTTAGCTCAACTTATATATGACCTAAAACAAGTAAACAATAAAGCTTTGGTATCGGTGAAATTAGTGTCGCAAAAAGGAGTTGGAACTATAGCTGCTGGAGTAACTAAAGCATATGCGGATTTAATTACTATATCTGGATATGACGGCGGGACTGGTGCAAGTCCATTAACATCAGTGAAGTATGCTGGTGCTCCATGGGAAATGGGTATTGTAGAAACACAACAGACGCTGATGCTTAATAAACTGCGACATAAAGTAAGAATACAGACTGATGGAGGACTTAAAACAGGTTTAGATGTCATAAAGGCAGCAGTTTTCGGAGCTGAAAGTTACGGTTTTGGTACTTCCGTGATGGTTGCATTAGGTTGTAAATATCTTCGTATATGCCACCTAAATAACTGTGCAACAGGTGTTGCAACTCAAAATAAAATATTGAGAATGAAACATTTCTCAGGTAGTCCTGAAAGAGTCATAAATTACTTTAAATTTATTGCCCAAGATGTAAGAGAAATTTTGGCATCAATCGGAGTTAAATCAATTGACGAACTTATAGGGCAGACTCAGTACTTATCAATAAGTAAAGGAATCACACAAAAACAAAAATCTTTGAGTCTCAGAAAAATGTTAACAGTGTCAGATAAAAATTCTCCTAAGTACTGTGAGGTAAAATCTAATAAGCCCTTCGATAAAGGAGTATTAGCAAATAAAATACTTAGGGATTCAAAAAATGCTATATCGAAACGTAAAAGTATAAGCCTAAATTATAATATCAAGAATCTTGATCGCTCAATCGGCGCAAGCTTATCTGGTGCGATAGCTAAATTATATGGAAACCATGGATTTTCAAAAACACCAATAAAATTAAATTTTGTTGGGACAGCAGGTCAAAGTTTTGGTGTATGGAATGCAGGGGGCGTTGAAATATATTTGACAGGTGATGCTAATGATTATGTTGGAAAAGGAATGTCTGATGGAAAAATTATAATTAAAGCATCATCAGATTTTAAAAATATAGCTGACAAGAATAGCATTATTGGAAATACATGCCTGTATGGAGCCACAGGTGGTAAAATGTTTGCTGAAGGAAAAGCGGGTGAACGATTTGCTGTAAGAAATTCAGGAGCAACAGCTGTTGTTGAAGGGGCAGGTGATCATTGCTGTGAATACATGACTGGTGGTTGTTCGTTAATTTTAGGGGAAGTAGGCAACAACTTTGGTGCTGGAATGACAGGCGGCATAGCTTTTGTGTATGATAAGAATAATACTCTCACAAAGAATCTTAATGCTAGCTCTGTTGAACATATTGATTTATCAATAATAGATAAAACCACATTAAAATACTTCAAAGAGCTTGTTAGAGACTATATTAAAGAAACAGGAAGTAAAAAGGCTAAAGCAATAATGAAAAATATTAATATTGAACTTAAATATTTTAAATTAGTAAAACCAATCAATGCATCAATGGAAGATATAATAAAAAATACTATCAATAAAGTTGCTTAGATATGGCAAACATTGATAGAGCGTTTATTGATCAAGTTTTAGCTTCTACAGACATAGTTGAGCTCATAAAAGAGAAAGTGGCTCTCTCAAAAAATGGAACAAACTATAAGGGTCTCTGTCCTTTTCATAATGAGAAAACTCCATCTTTTAACGTATCGTCTAATAAACAGTTCTACCATTGCTTTGGTTGTGGAGCATCTGGTGACGCTATAAAGTTTTTAACTGAACATGATCATTTAACTTTTATCGAAGCTTTAAGTAAACTAGCTCAAGCTGCAAATATTGAAATGCCTGATAGTACAAAGAAAAATGACACAACATACAACCTTTTCATATCAAATAAAAAAGCAGCAGATTTTTATAACAGAACGTTAAAGTCTAATAATAATGCAAATGCTTATTTAACAAAGCGTGATATTAATCAAACCATGATTGAAACTTTCCAGATAGGCTTAGCTAATGATAGCTGGGATGATCTGACAAAGATATTTACCAAAGATAAAATAATAGAAAATGCACTCGAGGCAGGCCTCTTAATTAAAAGTAATAATAAAATATATGATAGGTTCAGAAATAGAATAATGTTTCCTATCAGGAACTCTACTGGGAATATTATTGGATTTGGCGGGAGAATATTTAACCAACAAGATGGCGCAAAATATCTAAACTCACCTGAAACTAAATTATTTCATAAAAGCTATGAGCTATATGGATTATACGAGAGTAAGAAGAGTATCAGTCAAGAGGATAAGGTTTTAATTGTTGAGGGATATACTGATGTAATTGGATTACATAACTCTGGTATTAAAAATTGTGTTGCCACTTTAGGTACTGCATTCACCAAATTCCACTTCAAAAAAATTTTAAGATATACGAATAATATAACCTTTTGTTTTGATGGTGATGTTGCAGGTAAATCTGCAGCATGGAAAGCAATAAATAATTGTCTGCCAGAATTAAAAGATGGGGTGCAATTAAGTCTTATTTTCCTTCCAGAAGGTTCAGATCCAGATACTTTCGTGAAAGAAGAAAAAGATGAGTTTTTAAATTTGATAAACAATGCAATGCCTTTATCGCAATTCATTATTCAATCTTTAAAATCAAACTTAGATATAAATTCTGTAGAGGGTCGTACAGCATTCTTAATAAATGCAAAAAAAATAATCGATGAAATGCCTGATATTACATACACCACTATTTTAAAGAAAGAATTTGAGAATATTGGCGGTAATACTATAAGAAAAGATATTGCCCCAAAAGTAGAGGCGGTAAATAAAGAAAGTAGTACTCAAAAAGATCACTTTGATATCAAAGAACTCACGTTAATCAATATACTACTGGAATACCCCAGCCTCCTCGAAGATAGTACTTATGCCAAATATATAACTAATAGTGTACTAATAGATATTTATGAATCTGCATTGAAAGAGAAAAAAATGAATAAAAACTTTAGTGCTGCTCATATAATCAATCGATATACAGACGATCATATTATCCATAAAATAATGACCATGCAGTCAAATGAAAAATCTGAAGATTCAGCAAGATTGACAATCAATGAAATAGCTTCTCAACTTGAAAAGAATTCAAATGAAGATATATATTTTGACTTATTAAATCGATACTCTAATGGTGATAAATTATCTGATGATGAAAGACAATTTATCAAAAACTTCAAAAAATAATACACATACTTCAAAATAATACTCTTTATTATAAGGTAATAGTCGTATAAACTGCTCTGATGTATTATTTCACGTCTGAAAGCGTATCCCCTGGTCATCCTGATAAGTTATGTGACCACCTCTCTGATACCATTCTTGATCATGTTTTAGAACAAGATAAAAACTCTAGAGTAGCTTGTGAAACATTTGTTAAAGGTAAAGAAAATCAGCCTGGAACAGTTGTAGTTGGTGGCGAAATAACCACGAAAGGGAATCTAAATGTAGATGAGTTAATTAGAAAAACAATTCTAGAGATTGGTTATGATTCGAATGAATTAGGATTTAATGGTAATGAGTGTGAAATTATAAAATTATTAACTAAACAATCGCCTGATATACAAATGGGAGTTGACCGTGCCGAACAAAAAAAACAAGGTGCGGGCGATCAAGGTTTAATGTTTGGTTATGCATCAGATGAAACTGAGTTTCTGATGCCAGCTCCTATTTATTATTCGCATCGTCTAGTGGAAAAACAAACTGAGCTACTTAGATCAAAAAAAGTGTCGTGGCTTAGACCTGATGCTAAAAGTCAAGTTACTTTTCAGTATGAAAATGATAAACCAAAATTTATCGACACAGTTGTTCTATCTACCCAACACTCCTCAGATATTTCTTTAGAAAATCTCCGAGAATTTGTAAAAAATGAAATTATATTTAAAGTTATACCAAGTTCACTTATTAATAATACAACAAGAATTTTTATAAATCCTACAGGAAATTTTGTAGAAGGTGGTCCTTTAGGAGACTCAGGATTAACTGGAAGAAAAATTATCGTTGATACTTATGGAGGGATGGCAAGACATGGTGGAGGTGCATTCTCAGGAAAAGACCCATCTAAAGTTGATAGATCTGCAGCTTATGCTGCTAGATATATAGCAAAAAATATAGTCGCTGCAAAATTAGCAACAAGATGTGAGATTCAATTATCTTATGCGATTGGTGTAGCTGAACCTACATCAACATTGGTTAATACATTTGGTACTGGTACAATTTCTGATGAGAAAATATCCAGTATAATTAGTAATGTTTTTGATTTAACTCCTTATGGAATTATAAGTTCATTAGATTTATTAAACGTTAAATACAAACCAACTGCTGGATTTGGGCATTTTGGAAGAAATGATAAGAATTTTACTTGGGAACAAACAGATAAGATTGATATACTACAATCTGCAATTTAAATACGAGGTTAATTATGGAATTAGATAAAGTTAAGAGAATTAAGGACGATTACAAAGTTGCTGACATGAGTCAAGCAAGTTTTGGACACAAAGAAATTAGAATTGCAGAGACAGAAATGCCTGGATTAATGGCGCTTAGAAAAGAATATGGTTCATCCAAACCTCTCAATGGTACTAGAATAATTGGTTGTCTTCATATGACAATTCAAACTGCGGTATTAATAGAAACATTAGTTGAATTAGGGGCTGAAGTTAGATGGTCATCATGCAATATATTTTCTACTCAGGATCATGCGGCAGCGGCTATTGCTGATCAAAATATTCCTGTATTTGCCTGGAAAGGTGAAACTGAAGAGGAGTACATTTGGTGCTTAAAGCAATCGATTGAGGGTAATCCTGAGTGGAAACCAAACTTGTTGCTAGATGATGGTGGTGACTTAACAAGCATGATTCACAAAGAATATCCACATCTTATCGATGATATTAAAGGTGTCTCAGAAGAAACAACAACTGGTGTTCTTCGATTATATGATATGGCGAAAGAAGGATCGCTGATGATGCCAGCAATAAATGTAAATGATTCTGTTACCAAATCAAAATTTGATAACCTCTATGGTTGTCGTGAATCACTTGTAGATGGTATAAAAAGAGCAACTGACACAATGATAGCTGGCAAGCACTGTATCGTGTGCGGATTTGGTGATGTTGGAAAAGGCTCAGCTGAGTCATTAAGAGCGTTAGGCGCTAAAGTTATGATTACAGAAATTGATCCAATTTGCGCGCTTCAAGCATGCATGGAAGGTTACGACGTTGTTAGACTAGAAGATAAGATCGCAGAAATAGATATTTTTTGCACAGCAACTGGAAATTATAATGTAATCAATCATGATCATATGAAAAGTATGAAAAGCGGAGCGATAGTCTGCAATATTGGACATTTTGATAATGAGATAGATGTTGCCAGTCTTAAAGGCTATGAATGGGATAATATCAAACCACAAGTTGACGAAATAACATTTCCTGATGGTAAAAAGATTGTATTATTAGCTGAAGGGAGGCTTATTAATCTTGGTTGTGCTACAGGTCATCCAAGTTTTGTTATGTCATGTTCATTCACTAATCAAGTAATGGCTCAAATCGAGCTATGGGAAAATAACTCAAAATACGAAAAACAAGTATATGTTTTGCCTAAGCATCTTGATGAGAAAGTAGCTTTACTTCATCTTGAGAAACTTGACGCTAAAATTACTAATCTTACTGAGGAACAAGCTGACTACATAGGCGTGAATACTTCAGGACCATTCAAAAAAGATACTTACAGATATTAATTAGTCGAGACTAATTATGAATCGCTCTAGATTAGTAAAAAAAGATCTAAAAACTGTGTGGCATCCGTGTACACAGATGAAAGATCACGAAAAGATTCCTATGATCCCAATAAAATCAGGCAAAGGAGTTTGGTTATATGACTATGATGACAATAAATATCTCGACGCCATAAGCTCTTGGTGGGTAAACATCTTTGGTCATTCAAATACTTATATTAATAATAGCATCAAAAAGCAATTATCAAAACTTGAGCATGTACTTCTTGCTGGCTTTACTCATGAACCCGCGATAAATCTTGCTGAAGGATTAATATCAATCACACCCAAAAAAATTACAAAATGTTTTTTTACTGACAATGGATCATCGTCTATCGATGCTGCGATGAAAATGAGTTATCACTATTGGCAAAATAAAGGTAAGAAATCTAAAAAAGGTTTTATTGCCCTATCTAATAGCTACCATGGCGAAACTTTAGGTTCTTTATCAGTAAGTAACATAGATCTATATAAAAAAACTTATGAAAGCATACTTAAAGATACAATCATTGTTGATTCGCCTGATAGTTATCGTAAGAAAGAGAATGTGTCTGAAGAAGAACATGCTGAGCAAATGTTCAATAAAATGTATAAAGCTCTAAAAGATAACCACAGAAATGTTTGTGCGGTGATTGTTGAACCATTAATTCAATGCGCCGGATATATGAGAATGTACCATCACAAATACTTAGAGTTACTTAGAGAAGCTTGTACTAAATTCAATGTTCATCTTATAGCTGATGAAATAGCCGTTGGCTTTGGACGAACAGGAACTATGTTTGGTTTTGAACAAGCTAAGATAACACCAGATATTATATGTTTATCGAAAGGTATTACAGGCGGATATATGACTCTATCAACCATACTTACTACTGATGATATATATGATGCCTTTTATGATGAATATGAAAAGCTCAATGCTTTTCTCCATTCACATAGCTACACTGCAAATCCTATCGCTTGTTCAGCTGCTAATGCAACCTTGAATTTATTTAAAAAGAAAAAGGTTGTCGAAAATAATAAAAAGTTATCACTTCATATGAAAAAATGTTTTGAATCTTTAAATGATCATCCACATGTATCTGACGTAAGACAGAAAGGCATGGTGCTTGCAATAGAGTTAGTCAAGAATAAAAAAAAGAAAACTTCTTATGATTGGAAAGAACGAAGAGGTATCAAAGCATATCTTCATGGCTTAAAGAACAATGTTCTCATGAGACCTCTTGGTAATGTCCTTTATTTTATGCCCCCTTATGTTATTACAAAAAAAGAGATATCATTTGTATCAGAAATAATGAAAGAAGGCGTAGATGAAGCAACAAAAAAAAGTTCATAGATTATTTGTTAATTCGGAACTAAAAACAGATACTCACACTTGCTCTAATGAGCTATCTCATAGGATAGTGAATGTATTACGCATAAAAGAAAATGACGAATTAATTATATTTAATAATCATAAAAATCAATATTTGTGCTCTCTTAACTTTGAAAACAAAATAGTCACGCTCACGTTAAAGAAGAGTATCGCTCCCGATACATTCCTGAAAAAAAAAATTTCTCTTGCTGTATCGATAGTAAGTATGAAAATGATGGATTTAATAATCCAGAAATCTGTAGAATTAGGGGTAAATGAATTTTATCCAGTTTATACAAATAGAAGTCAATATAAAGATATAAGCAAAAAAATATCTCACTGGGAAAAAATTATTATTCATGCAAGTGAACAGTCAGGAAGATGTGAATTAATGAAAATTTATCCACCTTTAACATTAGATGAATATATTGTTTCTAATAGTAAAGGTCCAAGATACATACTCCATCAGCATGGCGAGGTTTTTTCTAATAATGAATTATCAGGAGATAATATAACTTTTTTCATAGGACCAGAAGGGGGCTTTGAAGATATTGAACTAGATACTTTTATGAAAAATGAATGGAAAATGAAAAAAATTAGTGTGAATATACTTAGGACTGAAACTGCATGCATATCTGCGATAACTTTAATAAATAATTATGAAAGCTTTTCAAGAAATAGTTTATAGCAATAGAAAGAATCATGAAAATATTCATGAAAAAATAATTGCTAATCACCAACAAATTGAAGGTTGGTTCAGAAATCAATGGCTAAAATATCCTGCTCCTTTTTATTCCTCGATAGATATTAGAAATTCTGGATTTAAAATATCACCTATTGATACAAATTTATTTCCAGCTGGTTTCAATAATCTCAATAGTGATTTTCAATCACTTTATGTTACAGCTGTAAAACACTCATTAGACACTCTTAAAACAAAAATTAATAAAATTCTTATTATCCCTGAGGATCATACTAGAAATGAGCACTACTTGGACAGCCTTGGGTATCTATCAAGATTGATTGAAAAAGCAGGTTACGAAGTAAAAGTATCGAAACCAAGTATCACGGATAATAGTAAATTCAAAAATATAAATTCTTTACTAGAATATGATGGGTTTATTCCTGATGCAATTCTTCTTAATAATGACTTATCTGCAGGTGTACCATCATTTTTAGATAATGTTAAACAAGTAATATTGCCCTCAAAAAATATTGGATGGACGAAACGTTCTAAAACAGATCACTTTAACTACTATAGTGATGTATGTAGTAATTTTAGTAATCTTTTAGGAATAGACTCCTGGATGATTGATCCTGAATTTAGAAACTGTGGTGAAATTAATTTTAAAACAAAACAAGGTGAAGATTGCTTGGTGTATAATGCAGAAAAGTTATTTAATATAATTTCGGAAAAATATGAAAAATATGATATTGATGAAAAGCCTTTTATTATTATAAAAGCTGATTCAGGAACTTATGGAATGGGCGTTATATCGATTGATTCTATTGATCAAATTAAAAATCTCAATCGCAAGCAAAGAAATAAAATGTTATCAACAAAAGGCAATGTTTTATTAAATAAAGTTATACTTCAAGAGGGAGTATATTCATTCGAGGAGACCAAAGAATCATGTAATGTGGCAGAGCCAGTTATATATTCTTTCTCGAATTTTCTTATTGGTGGTTTTTATAGAACTCATGAAAATAAAGCAAATAATGAGAACTTAAACTCTCCTGGTATGATATTTCAACCGATACCATTAAATGATATATGTATTTCTCCTGATTTAAGCCTGGATATAGACTCACAAATAAATAAGTATTATGTGTATGGTGTTGTGGCTCGTCTTGCAATTCTTGCAGCCGCTAAAGAGCTGTTCAATCTCGATTAAATATGTATGTAATCGGTATCTTAATGGACCCTATTGAATCTGTAAATTTCAAAACAGATTCAACAATTAGTATAATTAACTCATTACAAAAAAAAGCTCGTATCAAGCTTATTTTATCAGATACTATTTTTACTGAATCAAATTGTGTTTATGCGAAGGTGTCTGATTTTAACATTGACTCTCTTAATAAAAGAAATTATAAATTGAGTAACACAAAGACTATTAACTTAAATAAATTAGATTGTATTTTTTTTAGAAAAGACCCTCCTGTAGATCATCACTACCTAACATTAGTACAAATAATTAAAGAACTTGAATACCAAAATACTCTTGTTTTAAATTCACCGGATTCTTTACTGAAATTTAATGAAAAATTACTTGGCTATCAATTGTCTAATCCAAAAATACCAACAATAATAGGTGATAACCAAAAAAAAATATTGGATTTCTTGGTTAAGCATAAAGAAGTTGTTTTAAAGCCAACAAATTTGATGGCAGGTAGTGGAATTATAAAACTTAAAAATAATAAACATGCACATACACTACTAAGTCAATATATAAAGAAATATAAAATTATAATTACTCAGAAATATCTAAAAGAAATTAAAAATGGTGATAATAGAATTATAATATATAACGGTATAGTTGAAAAAAATGTCCTTACGCGCTTTCCTGCCAAAGGTGACTTTAGAGCAAATCTAGCATGTGGTGGTAGTTATGAAATAACTAAACTCAATACTAAATATCTTCCTCTATTAAATGAGGTAGCATCATTTCTAAAATATTATAGGATATTCTTTGCGGGTGTTGACATGATAGGCAAATATATTACTGAAATAAATATTACCTCACCAACTGGTGTACAGCAAATACGAAATAGATTATCCATGAAAATATCAAATGAACTTTTGAAAATAATTAATAAATATCATGAGTCTTGATAATTAAATGAATAATTTCTTCTTACTTGGTATTGATTATGGTTCTAAAAAGATAGGTTTAGCGATAGGCCAAAGTGTTACAAGAAATTCACGACCATTAAAAGTTATATATTCTAATTATAAAGATGAAATAAAAAAAGTTATCCATGAATGGGATATTAAAAAAATAGTCATTGGATATCCCGAATATAAGAATGAAAATAATATTCACAAAGAAATAAAATTTTTTGCAAAGGATATTCAAGGATCATTAGATTTTGACATAGAAATTATATTTCATGATGAGCTTCTAACTAGTGAAATGGCCAGGAATAGTTTTGCTGAGATGAGAAACAGTGGCATAACTAAAAAGAAGTCATCAGATTATGATGACATATCTGCATCTATTATCTTGCAAAGCTGGATTAATGAAAATATTATTGATTAGATGAAAATAAATCATAGTATTCAGATTCAAGACAATAAACTCAAGCACTTTCTGAATATCAAGTCCTTACCCAAAGCTCATATTTTAGAGATAATATCAAGAGCAGAGGATATTCATAATAATAACAAAATATCAAAATACCCGAATAAAGTAGTTGCTAGCTTATTTTTCGAGCCAAGCACACGAACAAAAACAACTTTTGAATTAGCCTCAAAAAAGATTTCAGCAGATTTTATTAATATTGATATATCTAATTCTTCAACTTCAAAAGGTGAATCTATATTGGATATGATTAAAACAATAGAAGCAATGAGCTGTCAAATGTTTGTAGTTAGACATTCTGTTCCTGGCACAGCGCATTACATTGCAGAATCAGTAAGCAATAATATCTCTGTAATTAATGCCGGAGATGGGTCTAATGAACACCCCACTCAAGCAATGCTTGATATGTTTACTATCAAAAAACATAAAGGGCGTTTCGACGATCTAAAAGTTTCAATAGTTGGTGATATTCTTCACTCTCGTGTTGCAAAATCACTTATCTATTCACTAAATATTTTAGGGACTAGAGAAATAAATATAATTGGCCCTGAAAACTTAATACCAGAGAACTACAACAAAATGAGTGTAAATTATTTTTCTGATATGAACAAAGGCATTGAGAATGCAGATGTTATCATTATGCTTAGGTTGCAAAAAGAAAGGATGCATGATGCATTAATATCTATGGACTCATATTATGATGATTATGGATTAAATAAAAATCGACTTGAATATGCAAAAAGTGATGTAATAGTTATGCATCCTGGGCCAATTAATAGAGGAATAGAAATTGAATCGTCTGTAGCAGATGGACCAAATTCAGTTATATTAAATCAAGTTTCATATGGTATATCTGTAAGGATGGCTATCATGTCTATGTTGTTTGATAATAATTAAACATGCGTTTAGATTATATTGAAAACTACAAAAGCATAATTGAAATTATCAATGAACATAAAAAAGTTAATAATAGAGATATTCGTCTTATAGTTGTTTCCAAAACGCAAGATTATAAGAAAATAGTTGAACTTGAAAAGCTTGGTCAAAGAGATTTTGGAGAGAATTATTTAGATGAAGCTAGAGAAAAGATTATACAAATAAATAATCCAAATATTGTTTGGCATTACATTGGGTCAATCCAATCAAATAAAATAAAAAAGATATCTGAAAACTTCTCATGGATTCATACTGTTTCATCCGGAAAGCATGCTCATAAAATAAATGATGTTTGTAGTAAACTGGATAAAGTTATGAACATATGTATACAAATTAATATTGATAATGAAGAAACGAAAGGTGGTGTAGACATAAAGGAATATAATAATCTTTCGTTAATTGTACGTAACATGAAAAACATAAGATTAAGAGGAATAATGGCAATACCAAAGGTTAGTCAACCGTCTGTAGAGTCCTTTGCTAAAATGAAAGATTTGTATGATAGACATCAATATTTAGATACACTGTCTATGGGGATGAGCAAAGATTATATGTCTGCAATTGAATATAATGCAAATATGCTTAGAATAGGCCAACAAATATTTGGTAAAAGAACATGATAAATCGAGTGACAATAATTGGAGCAGGTAATCTTACAAATTCGCTGCTCGCTGCAATTCATAGAAATAGATTTTCATATAAAATAGATGTTATTGATACTAATAAAAAAAAGAAGTTTAGTTTAAAAAAGTTTAATGTAAATTTCTTTTCATCGTATACAGATATTATGACTAAATCTAACCTAATCATACTTATGGTAAAACCAAATAACTATATTGAGGTTATCAAGGAGATAAATCCTTTTTTATCTGAAAAAATGATTTTAGTTAGCTTTATGGCTGGCATCGGCTGTGCTTCAATAAAAAATAAACTTACCCAAGATATTCCTGTAGTACGATGCATGACTAATATAACTATTAGTGATTCTGAAGCACATATCTTTTATCATATGAAGCCTTTTTCGAAAAATATAGCATATATACTTAATAAATTTTTCGAAACTTTCTCTAAATTAAAAAAATGTATTAATGAAGGTGATATTGACAAGATTACAGCACTCTACGGTAGTGGCCCAGCATATTATGTCTACTTCAATAAAATTATAAAAGATGTGTTTATTAATATGGGTTACAGTGAAAAAGATGCTACTATTTTTACAAATGATCTGATGCATGGAACTTCAAAAATAATAAAAAATAATAAAAACTCTGATGATATTATGTCAGCTATCGCCTCAAAAGGGGGTACTACACAAGCTGCATTAACTGAATTAAAAAATAATAAAGTTGACAGTATGATTCTAAAAGCTATCAAGAAAGCATATAAGAAATCAAAAAATATCCTTAAAAAATAATGTCGGGATCAGCATCAATAATTTATTTATTTCTAAGTGCTTGTCAATTCATTATCTTGCTAAGGTTCTTTTGTCAGACATGTAAAGTTAATTATTATAATCCTGTAACACAATCAATCGTTAAACTGAGTGGATATCTAGTCAAGCCTTTTGAATATATTGGACTTAATCTCACGCCTTATTTTTTATTTATAATATTATTTCTTTTTACATTTTTAAAACTATACCTTCCTCTTATATTCAACAGTGAGACCTATCCATTAGGTAGTTTATTAATTATATCTCTAGGCTACCTGCTACGTGACATAATTAATATCTACTGGTACTTAATAGTAATCTCAGCTGTTAAAAGTTGGTTTAATGTATTTGTAAACCATCCTGTTTTTGGCCTTGTAGATGAATTATGTGAACCTATTTATCGTTATACCAGATCAATAGTACCCACATTATCTGGAATTGATTTTTCACCTATAATAATCCTTGTGTTATTGCAGATATTAGAGATAGTATTAATTCCTAGAATTTTTAACTTAACGAGCTTACTATAAATTGGATATTATTAAGGAACATAAGCTTTCAATAGATACACCATTGAAGCTAAAGTCTGGAAAAACGTTAAATTCATATGATTTAGTTTATGAAACATATGGTCAGCTCAATGATAATAAAGATAATGCTGTTCTAATCTGTCATGCTCTGTCTGGTAATCATCATGTAGCTGGCTATCACGAAGGTGATAACAAGCCTGGCTGGTGGGATAATATGATTGGCTCAGGCAAACCTATTAATACTAATAAACTCTTTGTTGTATGTGTAAATAACATAGGTGGATGTCATGGTTCAACCGGACCGGCAAGTATTAATACAGAAACAGGATCAAATTATGGTTTTGATTTTCCTGTCGTTACAGTCCATGATTGGGTAAATAGCCAAAAAGTTCTTATGGATAATTTAGGCATTAACAAATGGCAATTTGTTGTTGGAGGTAGTCTTGGCGGCATGCAGGCTTTCCAATGGGCACTTGATTATCCAGATTATATTGACAATGCAATTATTATTGCTGCTGCCCCAAAATTAACAGCTCAAAATATTGCATTCAATGAAGTTGCTAGACAAGCAATCATGAATGATCCAGATTGGTGTGGAGGCAATTATTTGAAAGAAGATAAAATGCCAAAAAGAGGATTAGCTTTGGCTAGAATGCTAGGTCACATAACATATTTATCTGATAAATCTATGGCTGATAAATTTGGGCGAGATTTAAAGCAAGAAAAGATTGGCTTCAATTTTAATGTAGAATTTCAAATAGAAAGTTACCTAAGATACCAAGGTGAGAAGTTTGTTAACTCGTTTGATGCGAACACATACCTTTTGATGACTAAAGCTTTAGATTATTATGATCCTGTTAGTGATAGTGAATTCATAGATAAGATATCTTCAACAATGACGAAGTTTTTATTAATATCTTTTACATCTGATTGGAGATTCCCCCCTAGCAGATCAGAAGAAATTGTAAAAACTTTAATAAGTCATAACAAAAGTGTTTCATATGCATGTGTCAAATCTGACGGAGGACATGATGCATTTTTAATGAAAAATGATAATTATTTTGATGTTATGAGAACTTATATCGAGAATAATTAATATGGCAAGAAAAGACTTTAAAGTAATTTCAGAGTGGGTGAAGAAAGATTCTAGAATACTTGATCTAGGCTGTGGAGACGGCACTCTTCTCAAGCTTCTTTCTGAAGAGAGGAATGGGAGCGGTTATGGTGTGGATACATCCATAGATAAGATTATGAAATCTTTAGACAATAATATAAATGTTATTAATGCTAATATGAACAACAAATTAGATTACTTCAGTGATGACAGCTTTGACTATGTAATATTGGCTCAATCTTTACAGGTGGTTAATGATCCTGTGGATTTAATAAAAGAAATGCTAAGAATCGGAAATGAAGTTATTATCTCGTTCCCTAACATGGGTTACTGGAAATCAAGATTTTACCTTTTTTTAAAAGGCAGAATGCCTGTAACAAGTGAATTACCATATAGCTGGCATTCGACTCCAAATATACATTTATGCACTATTAAGGACTTTAAACAGATGTGCCATACAAATAACTTTACAATTGTTGATGAGGTAATTAGCAGTGGCAAAGGTAGCACTGTATCTTCGAGTCTGAGTAATTTATTAGGAGAGTCTGCAATTTTTAAAGTCAGATAGCTCTCTCATTTTTCAGATTAATAAAATCTTGATGTTTAACATAAATTAAGTCGCATACTTTCCTGATTGTGTAATCTTCATACTTATCAATTTTAGAATCTATATATGCTATATCCCACATAAATCCAATAATAACTAGCTTTTGCTTGTAGCTACATTCTTTGTTAATAATATCTGTCCATTCGTACAGGGATATCATTTTATTATGATGATTGTTACTAGCAGAAAAAACCTCTGCTATCTCGTCATCCGTTAGAGAAAATTTATCTTTGATTAATGATATTATTTTTTCTTGCTCTTCTGGATCATAATCATCATCGCTTTTAGACACCTCTATTAGCAGAATGCATGTAGCCAATTGCAGTTGATGAATGTCTAGATCATTGTCACTATTAAGCTCACTAGATTTTTTGAAAAGCTTGTCTAGTAAATTCAACTTTTAATTAAATGTTTGTTTTAGTGAGTAAGAACCGCTGTTGTCATATTCATAAAAGAATATATCTACAAATGGGTGATCAACTGGATCTATATTTTGATCAGATGTTAGATTAGATTCTGCAACATATGTCTCGTTGCCTTGTCCATGAACAAGCACATGATACCAAGGTTTGTTTTTATCAGGCTTAGACTTAGCTACTGATTCATACCACTCATCAGTTCCTTGAAAGTTTGGATCTGCATCAACTATTACACCACGATACTTGAATTTTGAGTGATAAACAATTTGTCCGAGACTGAATTTAGCGTTTTTTGGTGATAATTCTGACATATCCTTATTATATGTCTTTAATCATTTTTTTTAAAGCAACTTTGTAAATTATGAATAAAGAAAAGTAACATTTATTCTACGGTTTATATATTTGTTATCAAAGTTTATATCATCAGTTGCATGATATAGCTTAGAGTTGAATATAATAGCTCTGTTGGCTTTATATGGGATTCTTATATAATCAGATTCACTTACATCACGTAACATTTTTTCTGAATTTATAGAAGAATTATAATCAGAAAAGTTAGAAGTCTCATTAGGCTTTTTCTTCCAAATAATCATTCCCCCAGAGTGATTATCAAGGTTTGCATTCTCAGAAGTTAGCCATAAATTAACATTCACTTTAGCGTCGTCAGCATGAATCCCTATTCCTTTTTGTTGACTATCATATTTAAATGCCCAGGCTTGAGTTAGATGATATTTGTTAAATATATTTGGTAGTTTTAAAGTTAAATCCTTACTAAACTGCAAAATTGGTTTGTTTGCCATACCTGTCCCTAAAAATGTTCCCACATATCCACGTGGGTATGGTCTCTTGAAGATATTTGCACATCTGAAAAATATTTTTAGGTCACTGAGAAATTCTTGAGATAATATATCATCAACAATGCAAATTTCAGGTTGTGATGATGTATATATAGATTGGATATTTTTGTAGTCAAGATTTTCATTTAAATAAGGAGGTTCTGTTTTAACTGGTTTATTATATTTAATTCGATGTAAAGTTGAAATAAAATTTAAATCACCTTCCTTATAATCTTTAGAATCTATTTTATTAACTTTTTCTAAAGTATTAAAATAATCTTGAGTGATTTTCATATTTCTGATGCCGTCAACATCTGAGTCAATATGACAAATCTGTTCATATTCATGCTTTACTAAATACTCTAATACTTTTCTATCTTTCATATCTAAGAGTGTTTTCATATTTGGAGGTATTTGTGATTTCTTCTCAGCTATTTTAAATAAAGATGATGCTTTATCAAGATTATTATTCCAAAGATATGCAAGTGCATAATTACAAATTAATTTTTGGTCAAATGATTCATTTATATGGATACTATCTAAGACTTCGATACAGTCATTTAAATCTGATGATTTTTTATCTTTATTGTAAATTTGAAGGTAAATACCAATAATATTTTGATCAAAGCGGATATTTTCTTTATCAAGTTTTTTACCATCTTTAAGTACTTTTAGTGCATCATGATATTTTTCTTGAGCTAGGTAGCAATTGGATAAATTTAAATAAGATTTAGTGAAGCTTTTTTCATGACTAATTGCTTTTTTTAGCATTATTTCACATTGCTCATAATCGTCTAAATTTCTTAAAGATATTGCGTAATTATTTAATAGTTCACAATTTTTAGGTTTGATAGAAAATGCTTTTTCATAATATTTAATAGATGATTTATAATTTTTTTTCTGACTTAGTACAACCCCATGTAAATGATTTGAATCAAAATCATTAGGATATTCAGTTAATATTTTAAGATAAATTTTATCTGCCTCATTGATACTGCCTTTTTTATGACAGTCTAAAGCTTTCGTTAATAATTTATTTAAATTCAGTGTTTTCATATTATGTGCCCAGGGACAGAATCGAACTGCCGACACGAGGATTTTCAGTCCACTGCTCTACCGACTGAGCTACCTGGGCATATATTATTTTTCTGGAGTAAAACCTTGGGGAGCTTGCGAGCCGTCACCGAAAAAGAATTTTTCCATTTCTTCCTCTAAAAATTTTCTTGCTTTAGGTTCCACTGGGGTTAATCTCATTTCATTAATAAGCATTGTTTGATGACTAACCCATTGATCCCAGGCCTCTTTTGATATACTTTCTTGTATTTTTTTACCAATATCTCCAGGATATGGAAGATAGTCTAATGCTTCTCCCTCTTTTTTTAACTTTTTACACATTATTTTTTTCATACTCAGACCTATATATAACTAATGCCTTATCTTGATACTTCGGCACGCCAACATTAATGTCTGCTAGATTATACCAATTCTTACTTGATAAACTAACTTTTTTGTCATTTTTCAAAAAATAAAAGAAGGTATTAAACATTATTTTTTTATGCGTTACTCTATGCATTATATTACTTCTGTATATTGGCTTAAGATCAGAAATATTATTACGTAACATCCATTCATTTGTGTGTGAATTTAAAGTGAAGGTTGGACTAGAATATAATCCCTGCCAAAGTTTACCAGCTTTAATTTTTTCTAAATATATTTGATTACTTTGATTTATTAAAACAATAAGATTCATTTTGATATTATTAATTTTTTTCTTTATTTTTTTTTCTCTTTTATGAGTTGGATTGTAACTACAGCCCATTGATTTCAATGGGCATCTACAACATTCTGGATTAGTTCTTTTACATATAACTGAACCTATATCCATCATGCCTTGAATAAAGTCTGAAGTGCATTTTAATGGTGTTATCGAGACTGATTTATCCCATAATTTTTTTTCTAAGATAGTTTTGTTTTCTTCTTCTATTTCATAAAAACGAATCAATATTCTTTTGACATTTCCGTCTAGTATCGCCTTATTTGAAAACCCAGAAAATGTCGAAATTGCAGACGCAGTAGTTCTTCCAATGCCTGGCAATGACAAGATGTCATCATATTTATGTGGAAAGTTATAGTTGTGTTCTCTTGCTATAATTTTAGAACTAAGATGTATATTTTTGATTCGCCTGTAATAACCAAGCCCGCTCCATATGAGCATCAAATCATCTAAATCTGCTGATACAAGACTCTTAAGATTAGGATATTTCTTTATAAATTTTAAATAATATGGAATAACCGTATTTACTTGTGTTTGTTGAAGCATTATTTCAGATATCCATATCTTGTAGGGATCTTTAACTTTCCATGGAAGATTATTTCTTCCATGTTTTTTATACCATTTAAGTACTGAGTTAGATAAATTTGATGACACTATCTAAAAGGGAAGTTTAATATTAATTTCTGATTGAATTTTTTCTTGAATTTTATCTTTTATGGACTTAATAGCCTTGTTTTTAATTTCTTCTTTAAGTCTCTTTGTTATTAAATCTGATATTTTTATATCTACTTCAGGGGCATTGTAATTGCCTGTTATAAGAACAGGCAGATCGGTTTCAATTAAGTATTTAGGATAAAATTTATTATATTTTTTTTTGACAATCTCATTAGTTCTTATTTTCGTAGACGCACTAATATTTACTGTCTCTTCAAAAGGATTAATTTTACCAAAGCCTACACCTTCGAGTAATTCTGTCTTAAGTCTAATATCTTTGATTTGTAAAATATCGTCTTGGAAATAGCCTTTTGCTTCAATAAGCTCGATATCAGAATACATAGTATTCTTTATATAATAATTTCTCCCTGCAAGAAGGTTGTAAGATTTAATTATAGATTCATCTATATTTATGCCATATAGCTTTGAATCCTTTAAGCTTAATGAATCAATATCAAACCGTCCTGTTAAAATTTTTGACACTGATACAGAAGCATTAAATTCTTCAGATTCTAGTATTAAAATATTGTTTTTTTTGACAGATAGTTTTTTAGCTTTAATTTTCGTATTTAAACCTAAGTCTAAGCTTAAATCTCCCAATATTTGGAAATCAATATTTGCTTGTTCTGAAATCATTTTTTCAAGATTGACCTTATGATCATTTATATCAAATAAGAGTGTCACGTAAAAAAAGATAATGATTATTATAGAAGATAAAATATAGAGAATATTTTTAATCATTTATTTTTGATGAAGTCCCCAGACTTCCCTCCAGTTTTTGATAGCAACATAATATTATTAATCTGCATACCTCTATCTAAATATTTACACATGTCATAGATTGTCATTAAAGATATTTCAACACCAACTAGCGCTTCTATTTCAACACCTGTTCTACCTTCCGATTTGACCATTGCGTAACAATGAATTTTACTTCGACTTTCTTCAATTTTAAATTCAATCGATACTGCGCTGATTGGTATTGTGTGAGCTAGAGGAATAAGATTAGAAGTTTGTTTTACAGCATTTATACCTGAGATTCTTGCAGTATTTAGGACATCACCCTTTTTATTATTTAAATGGAGTACAGAATCAAATGCTTGCTTATTTAATATAATTTCGCCAGAGGCTCTAGCAGTTCTTAAGGTTATCTCTTTTTCACTGATATCTATCATATGTAGATCACCAGATTGATTAATATGATTATTCTTCATTGTTTGTCCACATAAGTATATTACAATAGTATAGCAAATATATTGTCTTGAAGTTTTATGAAAATATTCTTAGCCACTAAAAATAAAGATAAAATAACTGAGTTTCAGGAAATACTTTATAAAATGAATGTTGAATTAGTTACCTGCCATGACATTGACATACCAGATGTTGAAGAGACAGGCTCTACATTTGTAGAAAATGCAATACTAAAAGCTAGAAGTGCCTCGAATTTTACCTCTCTACCTTCTATAGCTGATGATTCCGGTATAGAAGTTGATTATTTGAATGGTCGTCCGGGAGTATGGTCTGCAAGATATGCAGGTGAAGATGCGACTAATGAGGAAAATAATAATAAACTGTTAGAAGAACTAGATGGCGTTCCTGATATTAAAAGAGGGGCGTGTTATAGATGTGTGATAGTTTTCATGAGATTTTCAAATGATCCGTTCCCATTTATTGCACAAGATTCATGGAGAGGGAGAATTAATGATAAACATCAGGGTACTAATGGCTTTGGATATGATCCTATTTTTTTCTTACCTGATAGAAATATAACTTCGGCAGAACTAAGGCCAAGTGATAAACATGAAATAAGTCACCGAGGTAAGGCTCTTTTAAAATTTTCTAATTATTTTACAAATTATGTTAAAAAATCATAAATCAATAATATATTTTTTACTGATACTAACTTTTATTGCCTCATGTGCAAAAAATCCTGTTTCAGGTATGCCTGATTTTGTAACTATTACTGAACAGCAAGAAGTAGAAATGGGAAGAGCTTATCATAAAGAGATACTTAAAAATTCTAAAGTCTTAGATAATAAAGAGCTTACTAAATATTATGTAGAACTTGGAGAAAAAATTGCAAAATCTAGTCATCGTCCTAACTTAAATTGGAAGTTCACTATAATCGATGATCCAACTTTTAATGCTTTTGCAACTCCGGGTGGTTATGTTTATTTTTATAGAGGATTGCTTGCACATTTTAATTCTGAAGCTGAACTTGCTGGCGTTCTTAGTCATGAAATTGCTCATATCACCGCAAGGCATGCAGTTAGGGGTATGAGTACTGCACAAGTAACTAATTTACTTATAGGTCTTGCGGCATCAAGCGTCCCCGGAGGATCAATTTCGAATAGTGGATTTAATTTACTTAATCAAATTGTAAACAAGGGCTATAGTAGAAAATATGAATCTGAAGCAGATGATATAGCTAAGGAATATCTTGGTAGAAATGGATACAACCAAAACGCTATGGCAAATTTTCTAAAGACTATGAAGAGTGCAGATGATCTTGAAAATGAAATCGCAAAAAAAGAAGGTAGGCCGATTAGTGCTGGATATCATAATATTTTCTCAACTCACCCTTCTACTGAAAATAGGATTGAAGCGATGAATCAGACAGAAAGCATGGCTGGCAAAAAAAATAAAGATGCCTTTCTTAAAATGATTGATGGGCTTCCTTATGGGACAAGTGATGAGGAGGGCTATATGAGATACAATACCTTCTACCATCCTTTTTTTGCCATAAAATTTACCATTCCCAAAGGATGGGATTTAAAGAATCTTCCAGATAAATTGATTATTACAAATAAGGAATCAGAAATAGTTCTAATAGCAGATAATCTTTTAAGGGATGATATTGATAATGGTTTTTCGCCTAAAGATTATCTAGATCAGAACATTGATAAAACATCATTCTTATCAACTAATAAACTAATCGAACAAAAACCTCTTAATAAAAATAAAATGTCTGGCTATACTTACTTATATAAAACTACATCTGTGGTTGATATTACTTATACTAGATACTCTGTCTTTTTTGACATTAATCAAGAAGATAAAAAACCTAAAGCATGGATATTTATAAAAAAGTTTAGGGAAATTAATGATGATAATGCTTCGAAAATTATAGAAACATCATTTCAAAAGATGACTGAAGAAGAAGTAAGTAAATCTCAAGGTTTAAAAATCAAGGTGATAAGATTTAAGGAAGGAATGTCATATAAAGAATTAGCTGATAACAGTCCACTTGGCAGATATGCTGAGGGTAGACTTAGATTATTGAACGGACATTATCCAGAGGGTAAGCCAGAGGTGGGTACTTTAATCAAAATAGTGGAGTAAATATGAAAGGAAATATCTTTTATGCGCAGTCTGGAGGCGTAACACCTGTAATTAATGCTACTGCTGCTGGCGTTATTGATGCATACAATCAAAATAAAAAAAGTTTTGGAAAACTATATATAGGAAAAAATGGAATACTCGGAGCTTTAAATGAAGAATTAATAGATATATCTAAAGAGGATAAAGCTCAATTAGCCCTTCTAAAGCAAACACCTGGAGGAGCTTTTGGTTCTTGTAGACTTAAACTAAGTGATTTTAAAAAATCAAAAAAAGATTTCGATCGTCTATATGAAGTATTTAAGAAACATAACATAAGGTATTTTTTCTATAATGGAGGTGGGGATTCTCAAGATACAACCAATAAAGTCAGTAAGTTTTTTAAAGAAAAAAATCACTCAATAATTTGCATCGGTTTACCCAAAACTATTGATAATGATTTACCTATAACAGACAACTGTCCAGGATTTGGTTCTGTAGCTAAATACATAGCTACATCGACACTAGAAGCGTCCTTAGATGTAAAGTCTATGTGTGAGACATCCACTAAAGTCTTTATCTTAGAGGTTATGGGAAGACATGCAGGGTGGTTGGCTGCCTCAGCAGGGGTTATCAAAGAAAAAGCAGGAGATGCTCCTCATCTTATTCTTTTCCCTGAAATTCAATTTAATCGAAGCTCTTTTTTAAAAAAAGTAAAAGAAACAACTATAAAATATGGATATTGTGTAATCGTTGCATCTGAGGGAATAAAAGATAGTAAAAATAAATTTCTCAGTGATAGTGGACTAAAAGATAGTTTTGGGCACGCTCAACTAGGTGGTGTTGCGCCAGTACTATCATCTATCATAAGTAGTGAACTTAAATACAAAGTGCATTGGGCAGTTTCTGATTACTTGCAAAGAGCTGCAAGACACATAGCATCAAAGGTAGATGTGCAGCAAGCCTATGCTCTTGGGTTAGAATCAATAAAAGTTGCTAAGCTAGACAATAATAACATTATGCTTACAATTAAAAGTACTAAAACCAAACAAAAGTATAAATGGTCTATCAGCTCAACGAATCTTAATAATGTTGCCAATGTAGAGAAGATGTTACCCAAAAATTTCATTAAATCTAATGGATTTGAAATTACTAGATCATGTAAAGAATACATTTCAAATCTTATTCAAGGCGAAGATTACCCAAGCTACGAGAATGGAATCCCTCAATATGCAAAACTCGAATGTAAAACCATTAAGAAGAAACTTCCGGCTTATAGATCATAATAGCTTGATATCAGGGACACTTTGTATATTCATTAATGCTTTAATAAATTGTTCATCGCTGTTCAAGCATGGGATAAAACTAAATTCTTTTCCCCCATGTTCAATATAATCTTCCTTAGATTCTCTCCCAATTTCATCTATAGTTTCTAAACAATCTGACGAAAACCCGGGGCAAAATACATGTAAATTTGTTATACCTTCGTTTGGAAGCTCTTCAAGCCTAGATGACAAATAAGGTTTTATCCATTCAGCTTTTCCAAATCTAGATTGAAAGGCAATCTCATACTCATTCTCAGTTAATTTCAATTCCTTAGCAATCAGATGTGCCGTATGTAGACATTCTTTTTGGTATGGCTCATCATCACCTATATATGATTCGGGAATACCATGAAAAGAAAACAAAAGTTTATCTGGTTTACTAAGTATCTTTTGTGATGATCTTATTTTGTTTGCACATGCTTTAATATACAAATTATTATCATGAAAACTAGATATAGCATTTATATTGACACCTGAAAAATAATTTTTATCCTTTTTGATCAACTGTTTAATAAGTTCAAAAATAGAGAGGGTTGTTGTTGTTGAATATTGTGGAAACATAGGCAGAATCGTTATATCTTTGTATCCTTTTTCAATCAATTGATAAAGAACTTTTTTAATGGATGGATTTCCATATCTCATAGCAGTATCAAAATATACATCAGAGTCCAACTCTCTTGCCATATCTCTTAGATGCCCAGTTTGTGCATAAGTGTGGAAAAGTAATGGGGATCCCCATCCAGTCCAAACTTTGCGATATAGTTCAGCACTTTTTTTTGGTCTTGTCCTCAGTATGACTAGATTCAATAATGTTAACCAAAATAATCTAGGCAATCGTATAACATATTTATCAGATAGGAATTCTTTTAAATATGTTCTAACTTCTTTTTCATATGGCTGATCTGGAGTCCCCAGATTGACCAAAATAGTTACTTTAGACACTTCTCATCCCTTTTTAAATCTTTTACGAATTCTGCTTGTTTTAGGGACATGGGACAATAGGAAATCCATTTGATCTGCAAGAATTGTTCTTCCTCTAAGTATTAAATATTCAACCCTGGATGGTATAAATGGTACAGCTAACAATGGCATGCTTGCTTGTTCGGGTGTTCTGTCACCTTTTTTATTATTACACCCTTTGCAAGCAGTAACTAAATTTGTCCATTTATCCTCGCCCCCTTTAGACAGTGGAATTACATGATCTCTAGATAAGTTTTTAATAGTAAAGGTTTCGCCACAATACATGCATGTTTTTGCATCTCTATGAAAAAGGGTGGGATTTGTAAGGGGTGGAGTGTAATCTGAGTATGATACTTTGCTATAATTCTTAGTAGCAATTATAGAATTTACTTCAATTTTGCTTCTTAAGCCAGTTACACGGTTAATACCTCCTCTCACTAATAGGGTGCTAGTGCCACACTCATAGGTTACCTGATCGTTATAATACAATCTCACAGCAGTCTGGTAGGTGATCCATCCTATTGGCAGCCCGGCATAATTTAGCCTGAGGATCTGTCTTGATATATCCATATATCCTATATATTACATGAAAATGTTAGTTAAGAATCCTTAAATTTAAATGAAAAAAGTTTATATTTTATGCACTATATTGGACGTTTATTAACAGGACAAAACTTTTAACTTTACCTATCCAATATCATATGTTTATATCAATGAATATGAAATAATATAATTATTATTTTGATATGTATATGATATATATGCATAATTTATTTCGACCATAAGTTGAACGATTTGAGAAATGTTACGATGTAGTTAGGTTTCGACATTTTATATTAGATTTATTCACAGAATTATCCACAGAAGCTGTGGATAAACTATAATTGTTTTATAACAAAAGCCATATAAAACATAGTTTATAATGTTGGGTATGCAAAAACTTATATCTGTGGCATTGGATGTGCCGATAAATCAATTGTTTGACTATATTGTTGAAAATCAGGACATTAAAATTGGGTGTAGAGTAAAGGTGCCTTTTGGGAGCTCTACTAGAACAGGAATAATTGTAGAAACTAAAAAATTGAATGCAGGCCAGACTGCCTACAAGATAAAAAATATACATAAAGTGCTTGATGAAAGTCGCGTTTTGTCGACTGAGATGATGGAGACATGTAAATGGGCCTCAACATATTATCACTACCCTATAGGACAAGTATTATTTAATGCTCTAACTCCTATTCATAGAAAAGGTTTGCCGTCACCTGATAGAAAACTAGTCTTTAATGAGAAAAGTTCAAATTCTCAATTGAAACTTAATGAAGAGCAGTCAAAAGTTGTTATAGATATTTATAAGAACATCAAACAACATCAAGTTCACCTTTTAAAAGGAGTTACTGGTTCAGGTAAAACAGAAGTCTATACTCAACTAGCAATTGATTTGTTACAAAGTGATGCACAAGTCCTTATAATGGTACCCGAGATAAATCTAACCCCTCAAACAGTAAATAGATTTAAAAAATATCTTGATCTGGAGCCTTTAGATTATCACTCTAATCTAACACCACTACAAAAATTTAAAGTTTGGAGAGCATGTAAAGAAGAAGATAGGCTTATAATCATAGGAACAAGATCATCAGTTTTTTTACCATTTAAGAACTTAAAGCTATTAGTCATAGATGAGGAACATGATCAATCTTATAAACAGACAGAAAAATTTAAGTATAATGCTAGAGATATTGGTATTGTTAGATCTAAATCTTTAGACTGCCCCGTTGTATTAGCTACGGCTACACCCTCTTTTGAGACAATTCATAATGTCAGTATAAAAAAATATAAACAACATTTACTAAAAAATAGATATTTCAAATCGCCGTTACCGCTTGTGACAATAGTAGATACATCAATTGATAAACCAGATGAAGGTCTATCAAAAACTCTAAAAGATGAAATGAAAATAGAGTTAAATAAAAATAACAAAGTAATCTTATTCATTGGTAGAAGAGGATTCAGTAATACAGTTATCTGTAGTGAATGCAAGACTATTGTTAAGTGTCCAAAATGTGATTCGAATATAACATACCATAAAAATGTTGAGAGATTGATATGTCACCATTGTGGATTTAGTCAAAGCTTTGACTCGGTAAAGCCTTGTTGTGAAAACCCTTGCTTGGTTCCTCTTGGTATAGGTACGCAAAGAATAGAAAATAAAGTCAAAAATTTGTTTCCAGATAAAAATATACTAAGAGTTGATAGTGACAATATTTCATCAAAGAGCGATCTCAAAGATTTCATTAAAAAAGCTAACAACAATGAAATTGATATATTTATAGGAACACAAATGATTGTTAAAGGACATGATTTTGAAGATGTATCATTAGTTGGAATTATTAATATTGATGCAGGGTTATATAGTACTGATTTTAGAGGCATAGAAAAGACAGGTCAGCTGATAACTCAAGTATCAGGTAGAGCCGGCAGGCAAAAAGTTAGAGGGAACGTTATAATACAGACTAATAATCCTAAGCATGAATTACTTCAAAAAATACTTAGAGAGGGATATGAGAATTTCAGTAAGGTAGCTCTTAAACAACGTAAAGCAGTTAATCTTCCACCTTATAGTCACATAGGAGTAGTTAAAGTTTCTTGCTCAATTAGACAACTTGCCAAAATGACGTTGGTAAACGCAGCAAAACTTAAAAAAAATAAATCTATATTTGTATATGGTCCTGCGCCATCACAAACATCAAAAAAAAATAATCAATACTTTTATCAGATAATCATTGGGTCAGAAAGCTCGAGTCTTTTATCAAAACATATAACAAGAATTAAGTTATACTTATCCAGCATGGATAAAAGAATAAAATGGTACATTGATGTTGATCCTATAGAACAATGAGCAAAAAAATAAAACTTAAAATAGTTGATACTTTAAATAAGCTCTATAACTCTTTTGAGGGTGTCGATAGCTTAATAATAGAAGTAAATCGAACTACTGATACATCACATGGAGACCTCTATACAAATGTTGCTATGAAATTAGCAAAACTACTTAAAAGAAGTCCTATGTTAATAGCTGAAGAAATAACGAAGAACATAGGAGCAATGGATAGTGTCGAAAAAATAGAAATAGCGACACCTGGATATATAAACTTTTTTCTTACAAAGTCTAATAAGTTTAACGAATTAAACAGAATCATGAGTGATGACTTAATAATCTTAAAAGAAAATAATAAAAAAAATGTACACATAGAATTTGTATCAGCAAACCCTACAGGTCCACTTCACATCGGTCATGGAAGAGGTATGGTTGTTGGAGATATAACTGCTAGATTTTTATCTTATCAAGGTCATTCTGTTAATAGAGAATATTATGTCAATGATGCTGGTAGGCAAATTGATCTCCTACTTGTAAGTGTATTATTGAGTTACCTTAATAAAGAAGATCATATCTTTAGTGATGAGAAAGAGAGCGATGAGGGTCTTTTAGTTACCTATAAAGGATTATATATCAAGGATGTCTCAAATATTATTTCAAGCGTTCTTAAAGATATTGATAGTCAGAAAGTTTTAAGTTTACTTAATGAACCAATAGATGCTCTAATAAAATTTCTCAAAAAACATAAAAATTATTTGAATATTAGAAAATCGTTAGTTGATGTAATTATAAATGATTATATTAAAGAAGATTTATCATCAGTTAATATATCGTTTGATAGCTGGTACTTTGAGAGTGAACTATATAAAACAGGTCTTCTCAAACAAATACTTATCGATTTAGATAATAAAAATTTAAGCTATAAAAAAGACGGAGCTCTATGGTTTAAAAATACTAAATTTGGTGAAGAGAAAGATAGAGTATTAGTAAAAAGTAATGGCGATATGACATACTTTGCCACAGATATTGCTTATCATGCACACAAGTTTAAACATTATGATTTGTTAATCGACATCTGGGGAGCTGATCATCATGATTATGCAGCAAGGTTGACAAACGCGATGAAAGCTCTTGGATATGATGTTGATAATAGATTACAAATACATTTAATTCAATTTGCTAATTTAATAAGAGGGGGCGAGTCAATTTCTATGTCAACTAGAAGTGGTAATTTTTACCCACTGCAAGATTTAGTCAAAGAAATTGGATGCGATGCAACTAAGTTTTTTTATTTAACTAAAAAAAAGGAACAACATCTCGAGTTTGATGTGGATCTTGCAGTAGAGAAAAATAAAAATAATCCTATATATTATATTCAATATGCTCATGCCAGAATAAAAAGGATAGTAGATGATTTAAAGCAACAAGTTATTGAAAAAGAGGTTTTAAATAATTTAAATACTAAAAATGAAAATCAACTTATAGAATTAATTAATCTATATCAAGATACGGTAAATAAGTCTATTAGAGAAATTAGACCAGATATAATTACAAATTATTTATACAAGCTTTCACAAGTTTTTCACTCATATTATGCTGAAACTAAAATTATCTCCCCAGAAATTAAAGGTGAAAAAATTGTACTTATCAAATGTGTAGATAAAATTATTTTAAATGGATTTCAATTACTAGATATTGAACCAATGGATGTAATGTAATGAAGCAGAATACAATAGCTCTAGTCTATGATTTTGACGGAACACTTACCCCAAAAACGATGCAAGAGTACACAATAATTCCAAGATTGAAATTAAATTCTAATAAATTCTGGGCAGATATTCTTAATGAGGCTAATGCAACTGATGGAGAAATTATGATGATATATATGAGACAACTCATCAGTCATGCTGAATCTTTAGGTATTAAAATTACAAAAGATGAATTCACATTTATGGCAGATAAAATTAAATATTTTAGAGGTGTCAAGAATTGGTTCACAAATATTAATAATTATACAAAAAACAATCATAAGAATATAAAAGTTTCTCATTATGTAATATCTGCTGGACATCATGAAATCCTACAGGCTACATCTATCAGAAAAAATTTAACTAATATATTTGGTTCTCAGTATTATTTTGACAAACATGGTAATGCTACATTTCCTAAAATTGTTGTTACAGATACTACAAAAACACAGTTTCTTTTCAGGATTAATAAAGGTAAAGAGAAGTTTTCTGAATCAATTAATAGTCATATGCCTGAAAATAGTCGCCCTATTCCATTTGAAAATATGATATATGTTGGAGATGGTCTTACTGACGTACCTAGCATGGCATTAATTAAAAAACAAAACGGACATGCTATTTCTGTTTATCCAAAAAAAAGCAACCAACAAAAAAAAGTTTCTTATGATTTACTGTCTGCTAATAGAGTTGATTTTATTGCAGAAGCTGATTACACAAAAAATAGTCCTCTTTATAAAAAAATGTGTCTACTAATAGATATGATAAGCGCTAGAATTAAGTATGAGAACGCAGTAAGTTGATTTCAACTCTCATCAATAATTTTCATACCTGAAGTTCTATCTAGAAATTTATATTGTATATTTATTACATTAAAGTATTGCTTAATGTGGTTCATAACTATATCCAATTTAAATTCTTTACAACTGTATATGTCTAGTTGGATTATTCCAGGCTCAAGCTCATCCCAAATATGAATTACTATATGACTCGTTTCAATTAAAGCCATACATGTTGTCCCTCGATTACCTGGTTGATCAACATAACTAATAGCTGGGCCTTGCATTAACTTCATATCAATTTTTTTAATGAGATTTTTCATCCATTCAAGGACTTCGTGAAGAGATTCCTCAGCCGGACAATTAATTACTTCTGCTCTCAAAACAAGATGTTTATGGTCTAATTGCATAATTATAAAACTTAAATATAATCAAAATTAATATATTCTAGAATGAATAAGTAAATGAAAACTAAAAATATTTATTATGAACATGATGAGGCCTCTGGAACATCAATTGGTGTAAAGTATGAGAAATATTTATACCGTTGTCAAAGTAAATTTCAAAATATTGAAGTTATCAAAACACATAATTATGGTAATGCACTCTACTTAGATGGGTGTTTTATGCTCTCAGAGATAAATCAAGACCATTACCATAATATGAGTCTAGATTTGACTCCTAAGAAATCAAAAAATATTTTAATCGTAGGAGGAGGTGATTATGGTATTGCAAGTATGTTAGTTCGGCGAGACAGTAAAATTAAGATAACTATTGTAGAAATTGATGATAAAGTTGTTCAGGTTTCCAAAAAATTCTTTCCTGATCATTTTAAATTAACTAAAAAACAGTTAAATAATATAAAACTAATTATAGAAGACGGAATGGTTTTTATAAAAAATAATCGTACTAAATATGATTGTATAATAATTGATTCTACCGACCCTGTAGGTCAAGCAAAAATATTATACTCAAAGAATTTTATTAAACTATGTAATAACTCACTTAAAAAGGGAGGAACATTAATCCAGCAATCAGGATCGCCTATAACTGATATGAAATGCTTAATTAAGCCATTGGTAAAAAAGTATACCGATATTGGAATGAAGAAGATAATGCTATCAAGTTTTTCAATGCCATTATATCCTACTGGTACTTGGTCTTTTATTAGTGCTAAAAGAGCGTAGCTTGCACTACGCTCCCTTAGGATATGCTTATATTATTGCTCTGGGTAAACTGAAGGTTTAGCGCCAGAAGCTTTACTGAATTCTGGATATGCTTCTAATCCACATTCAGATATGTCTACACCCTCTGATTCTTCGTCTTCAGTTACTCTTAAACCAAAGAACATTTTTATTAATGACCAGAAGATATAGCTGACAATGAAAGTCCATAGGAAAATCATTAGAGCGCCATAAACTTGAGCGCCTAAAGAACCGCCAGTCAGTGTTACTGCTAGAAGTCCCCATATTCCGCATGTTCCGTGTGCTGAAATAGCTCCAACCGGATCATCAATTTTCATCTTATCAAGCATAACAATTGACATAACAACTATTAGGCCACCAATAGCGCCGATTATAAGTGCTAGGCCTGGTGTTGGTGCTAGAGGTTCAGCTGTTATTGAAACAAGACCGCCTATAGCTCCGTTTAATGCCATTGTTAAATCTGATTTACCAAACATTAGTTTGGAAATAATTAGTGCTCCCATTACGCCACCAGCTGCTGCTAGGTTGGTATTAACAAATACCATTGATACAGCATTAGCTTCTGCAACGTTTGAGATGATTAGCTCTGATCCACCATTGAAGCCGAACCAGCCTAACCATAAAATGAATGTTCCAAGAGTAGCTAGAGGAAGGTTTGCACCTGGCATAGCATTTACTTTACCATCTGTATATTTTCCTTTTCTTGAACCTAATACTAACACACCTGCTAGTGCAGCAACCGCTCCACATAGATGTACTACACCAGAACCCGCAAAATCTGAGAATCCAGCTTCATCTAAGAAACCGCCACCCCATTTCCAATATCCTTGTACTGGATAAATTATACTGGTCATAACAACACAGAATAATAAAAATGGCCATAATTTCATTCTTTCAGCAACTGCACCAGAAATGATCGAGCAAGCTGTTGCAACAAACACTACCTGGAAGAAGTGATCTGAAATACCTGAATAATAAATATCACCACCGCTGGCAATAGCTGCCTCGGCAGTATTATCAGCACCTAAAAAGAATGAAAGTTCAGGAATTACCCCTGTGCCTCCACCTGGATACATCAAGTTATATCCGACAACCATGTACATGATCACTGATATCGAATATAAAGATATATTTTTTGTAAGAATTTCCGCTGTATTTTTAGCCCTGACAAGACCAGATTCAAGCATGGTAAAACCTGCTGCCATCCACATGACAAAGGCTCCCATAACTAAAAAGTAGAATGTGTCTAAAGCATAAGCAAGTTCAATGACTTTACCTTCTAAAGCTTCCATTGCAATCTCCTAATTAATAACGTTAATTAAAGAGCTTCTGGACCTTTTTCGCCGGTGCGAACACGTATTGCTTCTTGGATATCAAGAACAAAGATTTTGCCATCTCCAATTTTACTTGTACTTGCAGATGACAGTATTGTTTCAATTGTTTGTTCAACAAGATTATCATTAACAGCAATTTCAAGTTTAATTTTCGGTAGAAAATCAACCACATATTCAGCACCTCTATAAAGTTCCGTATGGCCCTTTTGCCTTCCAAAACCTTTAACTTCAGTTGCGGTAATACCTTGCACACCAATTGATGATAATGCCTCTCTTACCTCATCCAATTTAAAGGGTTTGATAATTGCTATTACTAATTTCATTCACAAACGTCTCCTACCACTAATTATAAACTAAAATTTTTAGAAACTATACCCTAAACTAAAAGTAGCGTAAGTTGTATCCTTATCACTAGCTTTAGCAGCTGTTGAGTCATCTGAGTTTCTACCTAGAACAACACCAACATCAACGCCGCTTACAGTTGCACCGTATGAAAGTTCATAGTAGTGTCCTGTTAGTTCATCTTGGAAGGTACCGTATGTGAAATCTAGAGAAGTCATAGGTACTGCGCCAGAAATTGTAAAGTGTTCATAGTCTAGTTCACCTGCATTTGCTAGCTGATCATAAGTCCCTGCAAAAGCATAATCGATTGCAGCAAAACCTAAATCAACACCTACGTTCATTTCTTCATAATCACCATCAAAATTATCTGAGTAGTAATATCCAGTTGCACCTAAGTACATTGGAAGACCCATCAGCTCAAAGTTGAAACCTGCATAGATATCATATTCCACGCCTGAATCTACGTCAGCCCACCATGTTCCAGCATAAAAGCTACCAGCTTCCATATCTGCACCAAAGCTTACTGCTGATTCTGATTGATAGACACCTCTGTACCAATATTCAGACATATATCCAACATTGTAGCTTACAGAGCTTGCATGATCATCTGCCACGGCTTCACCAGCTTGTGCAAACATTGATAGTGACATCAATGTTGCCATAGCTACTGAAAGTGACGAATTAATTAATTTTTTCATTTATATATTCTCCCTTTCGTAAAATGGTTATATTTTAGTTTATTAGTGATAGTCGACATTCATCTCTGACAAATAGTAAAGCTATCATTAGTAGATATGCATGAACTATGCCAACTTTTAATATTATATAATATTGAGCCAAAGGCCCTATATCCCTGTATAATATTGATTGTATAATACATAAAAATATTAATTTAAAAAAGGTTTGTAGTGTATTTATGTATAATATTTGTAATATTTTTGTAACGTGATAAATTCTTTTATTTCTTGCACATATTTAGTGCATGAAAGGAGTGCAATATGGAATCGAATAAAATTAAAGAATTAATAGAAGGAATATTAAATATACTTCCTCAAAATACGAAAGATATGAGAGATGACGTAAAAGACAATCTTAAAATTTTACTCAATGATTATTTGCGAAAAATTGATGTCGTCACAAGAGAAGAGTTTGATGTACAAAAAGAAGTATTATTGAAAACGCGTAAAAAACTAGATGATTTAGAAGAAAAATTCAAAAAATAATATCTTATTTAGATTGATCTATCATATAATCTACCGCAAGCTTTACATCGTCATCACTTAAAGACATGAGACCGCCTTTTGCAGGCATGACACCTATTCCGTTAATTGCATTGTTGTAAAGGGTATCACTACCTTTTGCAATTCTCTCTGACCATTGATCAACTTTCCCTGTAATAGGAGCACCTGCAGCACCACTCATGTGGCATGACATACAAACAGAATTATAAATATCTTTACCTGATTTAGTTGATGAAACTTCAATAACTTCAGTTTTAAATGTAGGGTTACTTGCTAAATTGATTTTTTCAGAGGATAACAAGCGTTCTTCAGTAGCTTTTTCTTTCACAGTATCATAATTATCATTTGTTACAGATGATGCAAATACTTTGGAGAGTATGGTAATGATTATTGCTAATAAAATAATGAAAATGGTTATATAGCCAAATAATTTATAGAATTCTTTATCTGATGTGCCGCTCATTTTTCTCTCATTTTTTTTCTTCAGTAGATTATACTTGAAAAGTAATTTATTTGAATAACTATTTGCGTCTGTAGCTCAGCTGGATAGAGCGTTAGCTTCCGAAGCTAAAGGTCAGAAGTTCGAATCTTCTCAGGCGCTATGTATTCTCTCAGCTGCTAAAATTGTATTTTCTATTAAAGCACAAACAGTCATGGGGCCGACTCCTCCAGGAACAGGAGTTATCGAAGAAGCTTTTTCTTTTGCTGATTCAAAATCAACATCTCCACAAAGTTTTCCATCAATATTATGTATACCTACATCAATAACAACGGCACCTTCTGGTATTTGCTCCCCAGATATAAACTTCGGTACACCCACAGCCACAATAATAACATCAGCATCAGAAAGTTTATGATTCAAATCTTTAGTGCGCGAGTGACACATAGTTACTGTTGCATTCTCAGACTGACACAATATCGATACAGGCTTACCAACAATATTTGACCGGCCAATAACGGTTACATTCTTACCATTTAAATCGGTACCAGATATTCTAAGCATCTGCATAATGCCTTTGGGAGTACAAGAAACGAGAGTGTCCTCACCTAAAAATAATTTACCAACATTAGTAGGGGTAAAGCCATCAACATCTTTCGATGGGTGAATTCGATTAAGCACTTTTGCTACTGAAATATGGTCTGGCAAAGGTAATTGAACAATTACGCCATGGATCAACGCATCTTCATTAATCATATCAATTTGAGATAATATATCGCTTTCACTTATCTCTGCGTCAAATCGTCTTACCTCAGATTTAATTCCAGCTTTTGCAGCGAATTTTTCTTTTTGTTTTACATAACTTGCTGATGCTTTCATTTCTCCTACAAGAATAACGACTAAGTTAGGAATGACATTCTTAGCTTTCAAAATCTCAACTTTCTTTGAGAGTTCTTCTTCAAGAATGTGCTCTGCGACCTCTCTTCCACTAATAATCTTTGCTGTCATATGTTTCTCCTATAAACCGTTTCTTTCACGTTCAACTAATAAATTAACAACGCTGTATAACTCATCATAACTTGAAACATATGAGCCGCTTGTTAAAAACTTTCCATTAATAATAATTGTTGGTACAGAATCAATTTGATATTGTTTAGCTAGATTACTAGCTTTTTTTATTCTTGCCTCTGTGCCAAAACTATTATATTTTTCTATAAATTTATCAGTATCAATGCCGTGTTTCCCAAGAAAATCAATCATTTGCTGTTCTGTATTCAATCGATTGTCTTCTAAATGTATTTCCTCAAAGATTAAGTTATGAACTAGGTCAATTTTATCCATTTGTTTTAGAGCATAATAAAGTTTAGCATGGGGAATCCAAGAATCTCTAAGAGCGACTGGTAACTTGACTACTCTTGTATCCTTTTCTAAATCCGCTTCAATCCTATCCATAGTTGGCTCTATGTTATAACAGTGGGGACATCCGTACCAAAAAAACTCATAGATGATAATATCTTTTGATTCTTGCTGCTTTTCAGTTGAAATTTGAACATACTTTTGTGCAAATACATTTGATGATGAAATTAAGATTAAAAAAAGTGCTAAAAAGGTAAATTTTATCTTAAGCATTAGTATAAACCTTCAATATAGCTTGCCACAGCCTTCATTTCTTCGTCAGTCATTCTATGAACTATATTTCTCATCATTTTATTATAATCATTTGATCGAGTAGATATTTGGAAATTTTTTAACTGTTGATATGTGTATTGTGAGTGTTGACCGGATAACATTGGAATCGCCGCAGCATAATTACCTTGACCATTAGGACCATGACAACTTATACATGCTTGCATTTTAATATCCATATTCCCACCTCTGTAAATATTTCTCCCAAGTTCGAGATAATCGTCTTTGACAACACCAACAGTTGGCTTTAATGAAGCATAATAATCAGATAAGTTATTTATATCTGAATCAGACAACGTCATTGCTATTCCATACATGACAGCATTGTTCCTGTTGCCGTCTGGGCCTTTTTTGAATTCATATAGTTGAGCTGCAAGATATTTTGGATTTTGACCTGCTAGTTTAGGCCATACTGGGTTCAATGAAATGCCGTTGACACCATGACATGCAACGCATGATGCAGACAGCTCTTTGCCTTTTGCAACATCAGAATAAGCAGGGTTTATAAGGGCTATAAAAAAGAAACTAACTATTTGTAATTGACGTTGAAATTTCATTGGGGTAATTATAACGAAATATGAATTTAGTTCAATCTATCTACAATTATCCCTCACTCCAATTGTAACCATTAAAAGTGTTTACGATTAGAGGAACATTTAGCCTCTCAGCATGAATCATCAAATCACATATTTTTGGACCGACACTTTTTAGATCACATTCTTTAATTTCAAAAACAAGCTCATCATGAACTTGCATTATCATATAAACATCAGATATTTTTTCTTTATCTAGCCAGTTCTTTATTTTAATCATTGCAAGTTTCAGAATATCTGCAGCAGTACCTTGTATAGGTGCATTTATAGCTGTTCTCTCGGCGCCACTTCTTACTTGAAAATTAGAGTGATTAATATTGGGAAGAAATACTTTTCTGCCATACATGGTTTCTATGAACTCTTGTTCTTTTGCTTTTTCTTTTAATTCATCCATGTATTGTCTCACCCTTTTATATTTAGCAAAGTATGTATCAATAATACTTTTAGCCTCTATGTTATCAATTTTAAGTTGACGCGCTAAACCATAAGCTGATATTCCGTATATGAGACCAAAATTAATTGCTTTTGCTGCTCTTCTCTCATCTGAGCTAGGTTCGCCTTTTGTATTAAAAACTTTTCTAGCAGTTGATGAATGTATATCTTCCCCGTCTACAAAACTTTTTATCATTTCTGAATCATCGGATAAGTGTGCCATAATTCTTAGCTCAATTTGCGAATAGTCAGCTGAGAATAACTTGAATCCTTGTCTTGGGATAAATGCCGATCTGATTTTTTTTCCATCTGCAGTTCTGATTGGTATATTTTGTAAATTTGGTGAAGATGAGGAGAGTCTTCCTGTGATTGTGATGGTTTGATTATATGAAGTATGCAGTCTCTCAGAAACAGAGCTAACTTGTGCACCTAATTTGTCAGTGTAAGTGTTTTTAAGTTTCAAAAGGTTTCTAAATGATAAGATTAAACTTGGTAGCTCATGGTTTTCTGCAAGCTGAGTCATTACATCTTCATTAGTTGAAGGTTGGCCTTTTGGTGTTTTCTTAAGTATTGGAAGCTTAAGCTCATCATAAAAAATCTCTTGAATTTGTTTTGGGGAGCTTATATTGAATTCTCTTCCTGAAATACTGTATATTTGCTTCTCAATCTTATCTATTCTTTTTTTAAGATTATTTGATTGCTTATCAAGTTCTTTGTTGTCAATTGATACACCAAGGTACTCCATCTCAGCAATTATTAACATAAGTTTAATTTCTATACTTGTGTAAACATCATACAAGCGTTTGTCTTTCATTAGCTTGGATTTCAATTTTCCATACAATAACAATGTCAGATCAGAGTCCTCACACGCATATGTAACTGCTTTATTTATATCTACATCTGCAAATGTAATTTGATCTTTACCTTTGCCAACAACGTCTTCATAAGATATTACCTGATGATCAAGGAACTTTGATGCTAATGTCCCCAAATCATGCTTGCCGCCCGAATTCAACACATATGACATAAGCATAGTATCTTCAACTGATGTTTTAAAATTTATAGAGTATTTCTTAACTACATTCATATCGTACTTAAAGTTCTGACCTACAACTGTTAAGTCTTTATACTCAAACAATTCTTTTAACATACTAATGACTTTATCAAATGGAAGATTTTTTTCTGCGTCGCAACTGTGGCCTAGAGGACAATAAAAACCATGATTATCCTTGTAAGAAATACTAAAGCCAACCAGCTCTGCTTCATTAAAATCAAGAGATGTTGTTTCAGTATCAAATGAAAATACTTTCATCTTTATGCATTCATCTATTACTTGTTTAAGCATTTTAATAGATGTGACCAATTCATAATTTTTTTTTGTTTTTTTCTTAATAGTTTTTATTTTAAGTTGATTTGATAAAGACTTAAGTTCATATTTATTAATTATTTTCTCAAGAGAATCCATATTAGGAGGTTTAATAATAAACTCATTAACATCAATATTTATTGGTAAATCATCTTTTAATGCAACAAGTTTTTTTGCGAGCTCAACTGTTTCTAAAGATGCCTCTATATTCTCTTTTAATTTTCCTTTTAATTCATGAGTATTTTTAAAAATACCATCTAGGTTTTTATACTTGGTAAGTAATGATACAGCTGTTTTAGGCCCAACTTTCGGAACACCAGGTATATTATCGGATGTATCACCAACAAGACACAGATAATCAAATATTTGTTTTGGCTCCACACCAAACTTACTAACAACGCCTTCGATATCTAATACTTTTGAATCAAAGTTATTCATTAGTACAACGGTTTTAGTCACAAGCTGTGCTAGGTCTTTATCACCAGAGGATATAATTATTTGAGTTTTATCTAATTTAATTTGATTAACAGCTGATGCAATCACATCATCTGCTTCAACACCCTCTTCCTGAATAACTTTCAAACCATATGCTTTAACAAGATCAATTATAGGTCTTGTTTGTTCGGATAACTCAGCCGGCATAGCGTTCCTGTTAGCCTTATATGAGTCATAAATTGAGTGCCTAAAGTTTTTACCTTTTGCATCAAAGACCATGAGCAAGTACTTAGGATCATATTCGCCAATGATACGATTCAGCATATTAGCAAAACCATGAATAGCTCCAGAATGCAGGCCTGTTGATGTTTTTAAATTGGGCAATGCAAAAAATGCTCTGTATAAATATGAAGAACCATCAATAATGATAAAATTATCTTTATTTTTTGCTTGGAAAACCATTTGAATTTAGATATCGTTTGTTCATTAAAAGTTATATATCATAATTACATGTCTGTATACACAAATCTAAGCGCCAAAGACGTATCCCTATTATTATCTAAATATAACATTGGCACATTGGAGTCTTTTCAAGGTATATCTGATGGGATAACTAATACTAACTACTTCTTAAATACATCTAAAGGAAAATATATAATCACAATTTTTGAAGATATTTCAGAGATTAAGTTGAAAAAATATCTAAAATTAATGAATTATTTCTCAAATAATAAAATGTGCTGTCCTGAGATAATGTTTACGAAATCAGGAAATATTTTATCAAAAGTTAAATCGAAACCATGTTCCATAATGGAAAAGTTGTCTGGAAAAACTATAAATATAACAAATGTCTCCTTGTGTAAATCAATTGGAACTATAGTAGGTAACTTTCATACTACTGGAATTAAGTTTAACTACAAGATATCAAATAACAGAGATATAAAGTGGGTGGAAAAAAATATTACAAAAATTAAAAATCATATTAGTAAAGAACAACTAGATATGCTGAACTACTCAAGCAAGATATTTAGAAAAATATTTGAAATGAAGCTCCCAAATGGAGTGATTCACTCAGATTTATTTAGAGATAATGTTTTAGCCCAAGGTGACAAAGTCACCGGTATAATTGACTACTATTATTCATTCAACGGTCCTTTTATATATGATTTAGCAGTAATAATTAATGATTGGTGCGTTAATAAAGATGGGTCTATTAATTTAATGAAATATAATAGCTTTTTAAATAGTTATAATTTAGAAAGAAAATTAACAGCTGTTGAAAAAAAACATATGAATAATGCAATGATAGCTGCGGGTCTAAGATTCTATTTATCTAGATTGGTTGATATGATTTTTCCAAAAGTTGGAGAAATAACACATATAAAAGATCCCTCTGCATTCGAAACAATCGTTAAGAAAAGAATCAATTCAGCATGAACTTCTTTAATAGAGTTACCAGGTTAACAGAATGCGTAACTATTCAATTTTTTTATATAATGTTTATAACAGTGATTATAAATATTCTTCTCAGGTATTTATTCAACATAAATTATATATTTCTTCAAGAATTAGTTATGTATATGCATGCATTTATATTTCTGTTTGGAATATCTATATGCCTTAAGGAGGATACTCATGTTCGTATTGATATATTTTCAAGTAAGCTTAGTTTAGGTTATCGCAAATTAGTTGATCAGATAGGTTTAATCATTTTTATAATACCTTTTTGTCTATTTGTTATATATGAGAGCACGTCAATGATCACAAGATCATGGGCTATGCTAGAGGGTTCGAGCGAACCTGGTGGCTTACCTATTGTTTTCATTTTAAAATCATCAATCTATCTATTTTCTTTTTTGATATTCATACAAGCAATTAATAAAGTCTTTAATAAGAGATAAAAATGGATATAGTAATAATTTTCTTAATTGTTACATTCTTATTCCTTTTAAGCGGTTTTCCGGTAGCTTTTATTTTATCTGGTATATCCCTATTATTTGGATTTATAGGTATATTATTCGGTTTCTTTGATTATTCATATTTAATGGCATTTCCAGCTAGATTATTTGGCGTAATGGGAAATCAAAACCTTCTTGCTGTCCCACTCTTTATTTTCATGGGCTTGATTTTAGAAAAAACAAAAATTGCTGAAAGCTTAATTCAAGACATGAATATCCTATTTAATAATTCAAATAGTGGATTAGCGATTTCAGTAGTTGTTGTAGGAGCGCTTATGGCAGCTAGTACAGGAATTGTGGGTGCAAGTGTTGTGACACTTGGTTTACTTACTTATCCGGTGCTCACAAAAAATGGTTATTCACCAAGTATTGCTTCAGGAACAATTTGTGCATCAGGTACATTAGGGCAGATCATTCCTCCATCTCTAGTATTGATACTACTTGCAGATGTATTGTCATCCTCATATCAACAAGCCCAATTAAATATGGGTATATTTAATCCAGAGAGTATAACTATTGGTGATTTATTTGTAGGTGCGATTTTACCAGGTTTAATACTACCTATTCTTTATATAATTTATTTGAAATCATTGAAAATTAGAACTGTGAATAAAGAACTATCGAATAAAAAATCAAACATATTGTCAGTTATATATCCATTAAGTTTGATGTTTATTGTGCTTGGATCAATAATCTTTGGAATTGCTACTCCCTCAGAAGCTGCTGGTATTGGAGCACTTGGTGCAATAATTTTAGCTTATTATCAAAAAAATATATCAAAAATAATCTTAGATAAGTGTGTGTTTGAATCAATTAAATTAACAAGCATGGTATTTATGATTTTAATAGGAGCTATTTTATTTTCTTTAGTGTTCAGAGGCCTAGAAGGTGAAGAATTCATTCATAAGTTTTTAGTAGAAATGCCTGATAATAAATTCATGACACTATTTATTGTGCTACTAATAATGTTTTTTTTAGGATTCATTTTAGATTTTATAGAAATAACTTTTATAGTAATTCCTTTAATTGGGCCGGCTCTTTTTACTCTTGGTTTTGATCCTTTATGGATTGGTATACTAATAGCACTTGTCCTTCAAACATCATTTATTACACCTCCTTTTGGTTTTTCACTATTTTACCTGAGAGGAGTTCTACCTAAGAATGTGAAAACTACAGAAATATATAAAGGTATTATTCCATTTTTATTAATACAGATATTTCTAGTAATAGTAGTGTTTATTTTTCCTGATCTGGCTACAGCTTTACCAGAAATACTACTCAAATGAACTTAGATAACCATCTTCAGATATAAGGGTCCATGGTCTTACCCGTTTCAGGAAGTTTGTATATGAACGATAAACTTCATTTGAAAGTTGATTTTTCTGACTCAGCTCAATTAAAACCTCATCACTAATTTTATTTAATTTAGCGAGGACTTCTTTAGGAAATTTTTTTATTTTTATTTGCTCTTGTTTGAAGTACTCAAGAGCTTGATAATTTTTAGACATATAATCTGAAATCATGTCAATATTAGCTGCTTTACATGCAATATCTATGATTGATTTGTGTTCATCTGAAAGTTTATTATAAGCTTGCCGATTGATAATACACTCAAGGGTAGGGCCAGGTTCATGCCAACCGGGGTAATAGTAATACTCTGCCGCTTTATGTAAACCAAATGCTCTATCATTATAGGGACCAACCCATTCTGTAGCATCAATTACGCCTGTTTGAAGGGATGTGAATATTTCAGAGCCCGCAAGTGTAAATGGAGTTCCGCCCGCTCTTGCAAGTACTTCACCTCCTAAACCAGGAATACGCATTTTTAAACCATTGAGGTCTTTTGTAGAATTAATTTCTTTATTAAACCAGCCTCCCATCTGTACGCCTGTATTTCCTGCAGGCCTTGGTACTAAGTCAAAATCTTCGTACACTTTTTCCCATAATTTTAGTCCATCCCCATAATACAACCATGAATTCATCTCTTGTGCGGTCATTCCAAATGGTACAGATGAAAAAAACTGTGCTGCTTCGGTTTTCCCTTTCCAATAATAGGCTCCTGAATGTCCCATTTCCGCTCCACCTGATGAGACAAAGTCAAATACACCTAAAGGTGGAACTAGCTCTCCGGCTCCAAATACTTTTACCGCTAAGCTACCACCGGATAGTTTATTGATATATTTTGCAAGTGTTTCCGCTCCTGCACCAAGTCCAGGGAAATTTTTAGGCCATGAAGTGACCATCTTCCATTTTATTTTTTCACTTGCATTAGATTTTTTTGAATGTAACCCGGTTACAACTGCACCTGCTGCGGCCAAACCCAAAGATTTAAAGAATTTCCTTCTATTATTTTTCATATCATAAAAATTCTAAGTGAGCATATGTCAGTACTAACCATTTAGAACCATAATCCTCAAAATTAATATACAATTTTAAATTATCATCTTCACCTTCATAGCTTAGCACAACGCCATTGCCAAACTTTTGGTGTTTTACTCTTTGTCCAACTTTTAAACCAGAGCTATTATTTGTTTGACTTTTAAATGATGATATTTTTTTATTCTTTTTATGCTGATAACTATCTGATTTAACGCTATCTAGTAGTTCAGAAGGAATTTCATTAATAAATCTTGACGGCATTAGATAGTTGTATGAACCATGAAGGTATCTTGCATTTGCATGAGTGATGTACAACAATTTCATAGCTCTTGTAATAGCTACATAACAAAGTCTTCTCTCTTCTTCTAGGAAGTCATTGCCACTCTTTCTATTTTCATTTGGGAAAATACCTTCTTCAAGACCTGTCAAGAATACTACAGGGAACTCTAAACCTTTTGCAGAATGTATAGTCATTAATTGAACAGGATCCTCATCGAGTTTTGACTGATAGTCACCAGCTTCTAGTGCTGCGTTATCAAGAAACTCATCTACAATATTTTCACTATCAATATTATTTCTAATGAAGTTTTCTGCTGTGACAAAAAGTTCTTCAATATTTTCTTGTTTAGATATTGATTCTTCGCCTTTTTGTTCAGAAAAATATGTTTTTAATTTTGAATCTTTATAAATCCTTATTAGAATCTCATCTAAAGATAAGTCGTTAATATCTGAGGCGATATCTTCAATTATTCCAATATAATTAAAAAGTGATGTTTTCACCCTTGTTGTTATATCTTTATGCTCTTTATCTTGAAAAATTTTTATTGTTTTCCAAAGTGATAAATTACTTTCTTTTGCAAGACCTCTTATAATATCAATAGTTTTTTGACCAATACCTCTTGGTGGATTATTTATAGTTCTCTCAAAAGCTGCATCATCATCTGGATTAACTATAATTCTGAGATAAGCAATCATATCTTTTATTTCTGCTCTTTCGAAAAAGCGAAAGCCTCCATAAATAATATATGGTATTCCGCGTCCATTGAGTTCTTCTTCAAGTCTTCTTGATAAGAAGTTATTCCTGTAGAGAATTGCGATTTCTGATTTTTTATATCCATCACGTACAAGCGTTTTAATTTTATCAACAATAAACGATGATTCTTCATCATTATTATAAGCTTCAAATATTTTAACTTGTTCACCTCTGCTTGTATTTGTCCATAGTTCTTTACCAAGTCTATTTTTATTATGTGTAATTAAGCTATTGGCTACATTAAGTATCTTATCTGTCGAGCGATAGTTTTGTTCCAATTTAAATATTTCTACATTAATAAACTGATCGGTAAAGTTTTTTATATTTTTACTTAATGCTCCCCTCCATCCATAAATTGATTGATCATCATCGCCCACAGCATACATAGAGCCTGTATTATTATTTAATAGTTTTAAAAGCTTAAACTGTAATAGATTTGTATCCTGGAACTCATCAACCATTATGTGTTTAAATCTTTTGACATAATAGGAGAGAATATTTTCATGATTCAATAAAAGTTCATAAGTTTTAAGGATAAGATCTGCAAAATCAACAGAAAATGTTTGCTTTAAGATCGACTCATATTCTTTGTACACGAGTATATAAACTTCATCGTCCTTATCACTAGTTTGATTACTTCTAATCCCATTATCTTTTTTCCTATTTATAAACGACTGAATGCTTTTTGCATCATATAGTTTTTCATCGAAATTATTTGTTTTGATTATTCTTTTTACAAGCCTAAGTTGATCCTGGGAATCTAATATCGTGAATCTTTCTGATAGTTCTGCTTCTTTCCAATGTATTTTTAGAATTCTTCTACAAATTCCGTGAAATGTTCCAAACCACAATCCTTGAGATGAAATTCTAAGAAGGGACTCTATTCTCTCTTTCATTTCTCTTGAGGCTTTATTGGTAAACGTTAATGCCAATATATCTGATGGCCTTACATTAAAATCCTTGATAAGTTTTGCAACTCTATAAGTGAGAACCCTTGTTTTACCACTACCGGCTCCTGCGAGGACAAGTTTATTGCCCTCATCGCAACTAACTGCAATAAGCTGCTGCTTATTTAATGAATCGTTAAAATCTATCCCATTCATTTAGGTTTGGTAAAATACATTAGAGATACTAACAATATAAGAACTTCATTTTTATAGATATCAAGAGCACCAAGAGGAGCAACAAAAATACCAACAAGAAGAATAATAGAAAAATAATAATGGTTCCTAATCTTATTTGCTTGAAGTTTTTGTTCAATAATCTTTAATTGATCAAAATTCTTGGTTAGATCTGAAGAATTTCCGCTATAGTGATTTGAAATTCTTCTAAAAAAAGAGGGGATCTCAGGAAGAATTTCCATATAGCTATCTAGATTATTAAATACTTTTTTTGCGATGACCTTCGGTCCTTTTTGCTCTTTCATCCATTTCTCAAGTATCGGTCTTGATGTTTTCCATAAATCTAGTTCAGGGTTAAATTCTCTTCCTAGTCCTTCTGTATAGAGAAGGGTCTTTTGCATAAGTATTAATTGTGGTTGCACCTCTAGCTTAAATCTCCTTGCTGTGTCAAAAAGATTGACAATAATATCACTAAGCGACACATCCTTAATCGGCTTATCAAGCATGCATTCACAGTTTTCTCTAATTGCACTTTCTAATGAAGGCATGTTCGTATCTTTCGGAACCCATTCGCACTCTACATGAAGTTTTGCAACCCTTGCATAATCTCGATTAAAGAATGCTATAAAGTTCTCTGCTAGATATTTTTTATCAAATTCACTTAAAGAGCCCATAATGCCGAAATCTACAAGAACAAATCTAAACGTATCATTATGCTTTTGTATAAAAATATTTCCTGGATGCATATCAGCATGGAAAAAGTTATGCTCAAAAACTTGAACGAAAAATAATTCAACTGATTTCTCCGCTATTTCTCTAAATGAGACTCCCTCTTTAGCTAATTTATCTTTGTTATTAATAGGTATGCCGTAAATACGCTCCATAACCATTACTCTACTGGTTAAATATGTACAATGGACGGTAGGTATATAGATGAAGCTAGCCCCTGAAAAGTTTTTTTTTATTTGCTTTGCGCTAGCTGCCTCTTTAATAAGATTTAACTCATCATAAATTACCATCTCATAGTCATTTACAATATCTATTAGGTGCATTCTTTTAAAGTCACTAGATAGTCCATCTAAATAAGATGCTATCTTTTTCATGAGAGAAATATCTTGAATTATCTTCTCTTTGATATCAGGTCTTACAACTTTAACAATTACTTCTTCACCAGTTTTAAGTTTTGCTGGATGCACTTGGGCGATGGATGCTGATGCCATTGGCTTAGTCTCGAAAAAAGAAAAAATATCCTCCGTACTTTTACCTAATTCTTTTTCAATTATTTTTTTTGCAGTATTACCATCAAATGGAGTAACATTATCCTGAAGCTTTACAAGCTCATTTGCTATCTCGTCACTAAGTAAGTCTTTTCGAGTTGATATCGTTTGTCCAAGCTTTACAAATATAGGCCCTAAATCCTCACAAATTAACCGAATGTTTTGAGCTAAATTTACTGATTTATTAAAAGTTAAAAGATTCCAAGGCAATAGCAAAAATAGATATTTTTTAAACCCTATAATATTTGATCGCATTAATGATTTATCGATATCATATTTAAAAAATAAATAGATGATTTTAAGAGCTCTTATTATGTTGGTCATTTTATTTTACTTATTAGCTTTTCAGTTCTACTTTTAATTTCATCCACGTCATCAATATATTTATTTATATCGTCTTTTGTTGGTACTAAGCTGATATCATATTTTAGAAAATCAGATAAAGCACTTTTATTTTTCTCTGATGATTTATCCATTTTTTCTTTTATTGGGTCTAGAACAGAAAAAAGTGAAGATGATGCTTTTTGACCTATAACTTCCATAATAATTCCTCTTAGTAAATCTGTCTCTTTGAAAAGGCTATTTAATGAATTTGCTGTCTCTACATCACCACTAATATTGATTTTTGAAGAATAGAGCTCATTACCACCAATTGCACTATAAAAGATGAAGGAGGATAAAGTTCCTGATATCTCTACATCTTGTTGATTCTCATCTATAGAGAGGGTCATGTTTTCATCTTTAAATTTTATATATAGTTCAAGAGTGATATCAACTATGGATATTTTTACTACTTTATCTTGCAGTTTATCTTTAAAATAATTGCTGTATATATTTTTTAATGAGTCAGTCTGAAGAATAGTATTAATTTTCTCTATAATTTTATCGTTCATACTTTTCTTCCTATATGTATAGAAGCGACATCTTCTGGTAAATTAACTATTTCAATCTTAGAGAAGCCGGCCTTAATAAGCATATCTCTAATTTCATCCGGTGAGTAATAAGTTTGAATTGACTCAGCAAGATACCTGTAGCTTGATTCATCCTTTGCAATAAGTTTACCTATATTAGGTATAATATTTAATGTATAAAATTTAAATAGTTTTGAATAAAGCTGATTTCTAGGTTTCTTAAAATCCATAATAAGGAATAAACCGCCTGTCTCTAAAAGCTTAATTATATTTTGAAGGGCAATTTTATGATTAGTAAAATTTCTGAATCCGAAAGTTACTGTTATCAAATCAAATTTTTTACCTTCAGGTTTGTACTCTTCTATACCTTTGATTTGGTAATCAACATTTGTAATGCCTTTATTTATGAACTTCTCTTTACAAATTTCAATCATTTCTGTATTTGGGTCAAGACAGGTAAGCTCTATTGAAGGGTTTTTTTTAATTAACTCTAATGCAATATCTCCTGTCCCACATGCTATATCTAAAACTTTTTTTTGAGATTTAATATTGCAAAGTCTTATAAACTGCTTTTTCCACAGTCGGTGTAATCCAAAAGACATGATGTCATTCATTACATCATACTTATTTGAGACTGAAGTAAACACATTATTAACTTCCTCAGGTTTATCTAGCTCATCAATATCTTTGTAACCGAACTTTATTTTAGTCATAACTAGCTTTTCTTTCTCTCTGCCTTAAATACATTTTTAATTTTTTTTAGTTTATCTAGTAGTTTTTTTAACTGGTTCGTATTTTTTACAGATATAACAAATACCATGGTATTGTGCCCAGTAATACGACTATCAACATAATTAACACTCTCAATATTATGGTTGCTTTGAGCAACAACAGCTGATATTTCGGCTAGAACACCTCTTTGGTTTTCTACCTCTATCATAATAGAAGTACTGAAATTATTATCAACACTTTCGCTCCATTGTAAGTCAATAGTTTCATCATTTGGCTTAGTATGTCTGATACTTTTACAATTACTTCTGTGAACAACAATACCTTTACCTTGGCTTGGATAGCCTACAATCATATCACCTGGGATTGGATAGCAACATTTTGCATATGACATTACAAGACCTTCTGATCCCTCTATATCATATGAAATATTACTCTCTGTTTTCTTGAATGAGGGCGCCATTCTCAAGGCAATAAGTTTAGGTATTTTATTACCAAGACCTATCTCTTTGTATAATTCATTAATTGTTTTATATTTATGCTCAGACAAAATAAACTCCAATGTCTTTTTTGGAACATCATCTATAGAAACTTGTAGTTCATCTAAACATGCTTTAAGAAGTTTCTCGCCCAAACGTATAGCATCATTCTCATGTATACTTCTTAGATAATTCCTAATGGATGTTCTAGCTTTAACAGATATGACAAAATTCAACCATGCTGGATCAGGATTAGAAACATCAGCTTTCTTTATAATAATTCTTTGTCCATTTTTTAATACTGTATTAGGAGGCTTATGTTCTCCATCGACTAAACCAGAGGAATATTTATTACCTAAGTCTGTGTGAATAGAATATGCATAATCTATTAAGGTAGATTTCTTTGGCAGCTCAATAATTTGGCCTTTTGAAGAGAAAACATATACTTTTCCTGGATTAAGATCCTCTTTAATGCTTCCTAAAAGTTCCGTAGGGTTGCCCGATTGTTTCTGAATATCGAGAAGGTTGTTGAGCCATTGCTGCTCCCTTGATAGCTTACTTATAGAAGATTTTGTTTTATAAAACCAGTGAGCGGCTATCCCGGATCGTGCAAGCTTATGCATATCATGAGTTCTAATTTGGAATTCCATAGGTAAATTATGTGGCCCAAGAACAGAGGTATGAAGAGACTGATAGCCATTAGATTTTGGAATTGCTATATAATCTTTAAATCTTCCAGGAATAGGCTTATATAAATTATGTATACAACCTAATGCGCGATAACAAAGGTCAACGGAATCAGTTACTATTCTCACACCGAAAATATCATGTATCTGTGAGAATTTTAATTCTTTCGATTTCATTTTCTTATATATCCCATAGGCATGTTTTTCTCTAGCCTTTGTTTGCCCTTTAATAGATTCTGAATTAAGTTTTTTTGTAACTTCAGTTTGAATTTTATTCATTAAGAGTTTTCTATTACCTCTAGCCTTATCAATATTAGAACTTAGTATGGAGTGGCGTAATGGATAGTATGTTTGAAACGATAAGTTTTCTAACTCAGTTGATAAATTATGTATTCCAAGTCTTAATGCAAGAGGGGCATAAATTTCTAATGTTTCTCGGGCTATTCTTTTTGCTTTAGCTTTTTTCAAAACATTTATTGTTTTTAAATTATGTCTTCTATCTGCAAGCTTTATTAATAAAACCCTAATGTCGTTACTCATTGCTAATATCATTTTTCTTAAATTAGCAGCATCAGCTTCTTCTTTAGTATTGAAATTAATTTTATCTAATTTACTTACGCCATCAACAAGCTCAGTTACTTTTTTTCCAAAGTTTTTTTCCAAGTCCTCAAGACTAATATCTGTGTCCTCTACAACATCATGTAATATCGCTGCCATTATAGTCTCATGGTCAAGTTCATACTCTGCAAGATAAGATGCTGCATCTAGAGGATGAGTGATATAATTTTCACCAGATTGCCTTTTTTGACCATGATGAGCATCTTTTGCTAAATCAAATGCCTTTTCTATTTTTTTAATTTGATATGAGTTGAGATATTTTTGAAGTTTCTTCTTGAAACTAATGAATGAAATATCTTCAATATTCTTTTTTTTACCAGGAACAGCCATATACCTAGAATAAGATTTTTAAAGAGGTTTGTCTTCTGTATTTTCGGGTGATTGAGAAGATGTTTCTTCTGGTGCTACCACGGAATTATCATGTGAATCAGCGACAGTATCGCTATCATCTTGAATTATTTGTTGAGACTCTGCAGTTATATCGGCGATAGCTTCCTCTTCAGCAATGGCATCAGAGAGTTGATCCTCAATTTGTTGCTTCCTTCTAGTGTCAAAATAAGACATGTCTATGAGACCCTCAGCAATTTCTTTTAATGCTATAACGCTAGGCTTACCATTATAGTCAAGTTTAGGTTCTGAACCGTCTAGAATATCTTTTGCTCTTTGACTTGCTAGAGACACAATATCATATGCATTATCAATTCTTTTTAAACAATCTTCTATAGTCACTCTTGCCATGAGGTCTGAGTATATCAGAATATTAGTACCTATCAACATTCAAAATTGCATATTTAACTTTACAATTTTTTTATGTTTTTCAATTTTATTCAGTAAAATAAGCGACTTTAGAGAGGATAATGCCTTATTGAATTCACCATTAATGATCGTAAAATCTGAAAATTTACTAAACTTAAGTTCATGAGATGCTTGTGATATTCTCCGACGTATAACTTCCTTTTCATCCAAGCCTCTATTAACTAACCTTTTTTCAAGCTCCTTAATACTTGGAGGTAATATATATATAGATACAGCATTTGGCAGTGCCCTCTTTATGGATAACATTCCTTTATAATCTATTTCAAGAATGGCATCTTTTCCTGTGTCATTTATCTCCTTGATAGATTCATAAGTTGTTCCATAATAATTGTTATAAACTGCTTGGTATTCTATAAAATGTCCTAGTTTAATTTTATTCAAAAAATCATTCGTACTCACAAAATGATAATCTTTAAGATTTTCTTCCCCTTGTCTCATTTTACGAGTTGTGTAGGAGATAGTTTGCTGAACAGATATGTTTGCATGGCATAATTCTTTTACTAAACTTGTTTTGCCGCAACCAGATGGAGCACTTATAATGAAAATATTCGACATATATCCTGTTAAATTAGAAATTCATAGTTTATCATAAGTTTCAGAGGAGAGGTATATGGGTGATCCATGGAAGTCAATAACACCTAAGGGTGTTCAAGCGTTTGTAAATGCAACACTTGCCACATTATTAGTATGGTTATCTATTGAAAATCATTTGGCGATGGTTATTAATTACATGTCTAATATTTTATCCTCTCACACCGCAGGGTTATCTGCTTATTATGTGATAGTAGCATTTGTACTTTATAAACTTCTCTATAAAAGAAGCTCATATGATGTAAATGAAAAACGTGCAACTAAGTACGCTATATTAACGATGTTACTAATATGGATTACATGGGAAGGTTATCTACAATTTATTGTACCCATTATGGGAATGGTCGGAATATTTCCATCTCTGGCAAATTCACTAATCATAGGAACGGTAGCGTTTACTGTTTTTATAACAATGTATTACGGCCTGCATGGAAAATACTTTACCACACTTATGTTGGAACATATGCCATGGGTAATTGCTCCCGATAAATTTCTACCTTTTTTCTGGCTTTGGATAAATGCGATAGTTGCAGGTTTACTCAATGCGTTTGATGTTAATGCTTTTTGGTACTTCGTGAATTTATTTTTCATCTTCCTCTTGCCATCCTTATTCATTGGTACCAAAGTTCAAGAGAAGCATGGACTACGTATTCAGAAAAAAGATGACTATTTCGATGAATAAGTTTACTTACGATATTTATCAGGAATAATCTCTATACCTAATTTATGTCCAACCTTGACAAGGAATGCAATAGCAAGTAGTCCTCCAGGAAGTGCAAAAACTCCTGCTAATCCAAGACTCTTCAATAAATCAGAGAATTGCTTATTTGCAGTATCAAGTTCTTCTTTTGAGATCTCCTCATTATTTAGAACATATTTTTGATACACCTTTAGCATTTCATTTGATTCTTTTGTTTCATTAGAAAGAATTTCTTGAACTTTAGTTAAGCCTGATTTGATATTCTTATTTCCCTCCATAATTGAGGAATATAATTTGTTGAAAATATTAATATCCATTTTATTCTAAATAGTAAAAACTTAGTTCTGTTATACAATGTAGTATGGTTAAATTATTTTATCTAGTATTAATAACTATAATGTCAATTTCCACAGATGTTTTATCGGACAATGATATTGGTTATAAATATTACCAGAAAGGTAATTATGAAAAAGCTCTTAAGATTTGGACTGCTGAAGCAGAAGAAGGTAATAAGGAAGCTATTTACAATATAGGTTTATTATATTTTTTTGGAAATGGAGTTGAAAAAAACTTACCGCTAGCATTTGAATACTGTCAAAAATCTGCTTTTATGGGCTCACCTAGAGCACAAAATAATCTTGCTTTTATGTATAATAAAGGTTTAGGTGTTGAGAAAAGTTACATTGACTCTTATGTATGGGCTTCTATTGCAATCAAGCATGGATATAATTCACAACTGATTAGAGATGATGCTAGAATACAGTTAACTCCCGCAATGTTGCGTGATGCTAGAAAACTTTTCACTGATATTATCAAGGATATTAATAATGAATGAATTAATAGAAATTAATGTTGAAACTACATATTTAAGTAGTGAGTCTAATCCAGATGAAAACAAATACTACTTTTTATATACCGTATTAATAAAAAATAATAGTCAAAAGAAGACAAAATTATTATCCAGGCATTGGGTTATAAAAGATGACAATGGAAAAATTCAAGATGTCAAAGGGGAAGGTGTTATAGGCGAACAACCTGATATTAATCCTGGAGAAGAGTTTCAATATACAAGCGGTACCATGATTGAAACATCGCTTGGTACTATGAAAGGTAGTTATCATATGATTGATGATGAGGATAATTACTTTGATGCAAAAATACCTGAGTTTGTACTAACCATACCCAGAGTTATTCATTGAGCTTGATAAGTTAAATAAGAATACGAAAATTTATTAACTAAATCATAGTTTCTAGTCTCGCTTATTAGTGCCCACCTAGACAAGTCATAATTTGGAAAATATGTGTCCCCTTCAAATTTTTTATGAATAATAGTAAGGATTAAATATTCACTGTAGTTTAATGCGATTTCGTATATTTTAGAGCCTCCTATTATAAATATATCTTTGCTGTCATCACATGCCGCGAGTGCAGCTTCAAAACTGGATACAACCTTAGCGTCTTTGATTGTCAAAGAAGTATTTGTAGATATTATAATATTATTTCTTTGTTCTAAAGTTTTGCCTATTGAATCAAAAGTTTTTCTTCCCATCACAACATTATGATTCAGTGTAAGCTCCTTAAATCTCTTAAGCTCCCCTTTTATAAACCAAGGTATTTTGCCATCATATCCAATTACTCGGTTACTACTTAATGCTGAAATTATCTTTATTGACATGGACTTTACACCGAGACAGGAGCTTTGATATGATCGTAAGGTTCATAGTTCATTAATTGAATATCTTTATATTGATATGAAAAAATATCATCATATTTATTAATAATCTTTATTTTAGGTAGTACACGAGGCTGTCTTTCTAATTGTAATTTAGCTTGTTCAATATGATTACTATAAAGATGAGCATCGCCAAGTGTATGGATGAAGTCTCCTAATTCTAAATCTAGAGTATTTGCAATTAATACTGTAAGTAATGCGTATGATGCAATATTAAAGGGTACTCCCAGAAAAACATCAGCGCTTCTTTGGTACAGTTGACATGATAAATGATCATTAATTATATAAAATTGGAATAGTGCATGGCATGGTGGAAGTTTCATTTTATCAATATCACCCACGTTCCATGCAGAAACTATATGTCTCCTAGAATCTGGATTTTTTCTTAGAGAATCCATGAGGTTTGAGATCTGATCTATGTCTTGTCCCTCAGAATCTTTCCATGATCTCCACTGAACACCATAGACTCTTCCTAGATCCCCATTTTCATCAGCCCATTCATCCCAAATACTTACATTATTATCTTTTAGATATTTAATATTAGATTCACCTTTAAGGAACCATAAAAGCTCATGAACGACCGATGGAAAATGTATCTTCTTAGTTGTTATTAATGGAAATCCTTCTTTAAGATTGAATCTCATTTGATGACCAAAATAAGATAGAGTTCCAGTTCCAGTCCTATCATTTTTTTTAGAGCCATGTTCTAATAATTTTTTTAATAAGTTTTGGTATTCTTTCATGTTGATTTTCTATTAATTAATATTATACCGATAACAAGCATTGGAACTGTCAAAAGTTGTCCCATTGTAACCCAATCAGAATAAATATATCCAATATGTGCATCAGGTAATCTTACAAATTCTATAATGAATCTGAATATTCCATATAGTAAAAGAAAATAACCACTTATTATTCCTGCAGTAAATTTTTTTTTGCTTATTAGGAATAAAATTATAAAAAGAATAATTCCCTCTAGGAGTGCTTCATATAACATGGAAGGATGGCGAGGATAAGAATCAATTGTAGGAAAGACAACACCCCATGATCCAGATGTTTTTATGCCATAAAGTTCAGAATTAATAAAATTACCAACTCTACCAAAAAATAATCCTATAGGCGCATATAAACATATAATATCTGCAATCTCAAAAAATTTTAATGCATTTTTTTGAGCTACATATAATGTTCCTACAACTACCCCTATCAAACCTCCATGAAAAGACATTCCACCTTCCCAGAGATAAAATATTTTTTTAGGATTTGAAAAATAATAACTAGGATCATAAAAAAGTATATATCCTATTCTTCCACCTAAAATAGCGAAAATCAGCATAACTATTGTAAATTTTTCTGCTTGATCTTTGGATAGGATGATTTTTTTATTTTTTGAAGCAGTCACTATTAAATAGTCTATAATAATGAAAGACAGCGCATACATGAAACCATACCAATATAGTTTTATTGAAAATAATTCGAACATTATAGGATTAATATTATGAATATATATCATGGGTAGTATTAGATTATAACAGTAAGAAAATATATATGAGTGAAACAAACAAACTAAATAAAGAAAAAAGTTTATATCTGCGCCAACATGCAGATAATCCAGTATTTTGGTACCCATGGGGTCAAGATGCATTTGATGATGCAAAAAAAATGAATAAACCAATTATGTTATCAATAGGTTATTCTGCATGCCATTGGTGTCATGTTATGGCACATGAATCTTTTGAAGATTCAGAAACAGCAAGTGTTCTTAATAGTGGCTTTATAAATATCAAAGTTGATAGAGAGGAAAGGCCAGATATAGATAAAATCTATCAAATGTCGCAATCAATAATAACTGGGAAAAATGGTGGCTGGCCCCTAACGATTTTCATGGATCACAATAAGTTCCCATTTTTTGGAGGTACATATTTTCCTAAAGAGGATAAATACGGCATGTTGTCATTTAAAAAGATTTTAAACAGAGTACTAGATTTTTATAGCAATAATAAAGAGGAAATAAAAAATCAAAATGTTAGTGTGCTTGAAGTTTTTAATAAATTACAGGACAGAGAGTCTAGAGAAGACGCTATAGATAAAAATACAGTCAATCAATTAAAAACTCAACTTGACTCTATTGTTGATACAATTAATGGAGGATTTGGTTCAGCACCTAAGTTTCCACACTTTCCCTCATTATCATTTAGTGTAGATAATTGCACATCAGATTTGGATAGAAAAAAAATAAAGTTTACTTTGGATAGGATGTGTATGAGTGGAATAAATGATCCGGTTGATGGTGGATTTTTTCGATATTCTGTTGATGACTTATGGATGATACCTCACTTCGAGAAAATGCTTTACGATAACGGTCCAATGATGAGCATTTTATGTGACGGGTATAACAAATTTAATGATTCATTTTATCTGAAAAAAGCTTACGAAATCTTTAATTGGGTAAGTAATTCTATGACATCAGATCTTGGTGGTTTTTATTCAACTATAGATGCAGATTCTGAAGGAGAAGAGGGAAAGTTTTACGTATTTTCAGAAGATGAATTAAAAAATAATTTTAATGAGACAGAACTAAATTTAATAAATCACTATTTTACAGACTCGGGTAAAAAGAACTTTGAGGGCTCGTACCATTTGCATGTATATAGAAAAAAGGAGGCTGATTTCAAAGAAAATATTGATAACTTCGAAAGTATTTTGAAAAAGTTATCTAATCTGAGAAAGGATAAGGTCATGCCTGGAATAGATACAAAAGTATTATTATCATGGAACTGTTTATACATAAAAGGGCTTATTAAGCTCTATAAAGTATCAAAAGATAAAAATGTTTTGGATGTTATAAATAGAGCTTTTGCATTTATATTTGAATCTATGATAACAGATAAAGAAATTTACTCATGCTTTAATGAAGAAGCCTGTTTCCCGGGTTATCTTGATGACTATGCCCTTCTGCTATCATCTTTAATTGACTATCTTACTATTGAATGGAGTAACAAGCATTATGAGGTTAGCAAAAGAATTTGTGAAAATTTGATTAATAATTTTGAAGACATCAAAAAAGGTGGTTACTTTTTTACATCGAATAATCATGAGAAATTATTCTATAGACCTAAATCTATTTCCGATGATTCTGTCCCCTCCGGTTTAGTTTATGCTACAGATGGCTTACTACAAATGGGTTACATATCTGGAGAACAAAAATTTATTGAATCAGCACATAAATCAGTTAATTATATACGCAAATCATTTGGAGATAATATGACCTCGAATGTGAGTGCGATAAATCTACTTAATGAGGATAATCTTGATAGAGAGATAATGATAGTAAGATGTGATGAAAGTTCTTGGAAGAAAATTATTAAAGAAAAAATATATCAACGTAAGTTTATGATTTATATAAACAAGGATATTAAAGATTTACCGGATGCTATTGAATCAAAGAAAAATATAGGTGATTTTGCAGCATATATTTGTAAAGGGATGACTTGCCACAAGCCAATAACTAATTTACAAGACTTTATAGACTCTATAAATGTTTAAAATAGTTTTGTCTGCTGGCTTGTTATCAATCAGACTTCCATTTTTATTACTATTAATAATCTTTGGCTTGATTACTATTGCATTCTATCCAAAAGATATTAGGTTTTTTAAAAAACAACATTTTTCTATCATGATGATATGGATGAGGTGTCTTTCTACAGTACTAGGATTGAAGACAAAAATTATAGGACAAGTCGATACAACTGCAGATTTATATGTATCTAATCACGTTACATATCTAGATATTATTATATTAAATAAAATGCTGCCTGTGAATTTTATAGCTAAAGAAGAGATTTCAAGATGGCCAATTATTGGAAGTCTAGCTTCCAAAACTGGAACTCTATTTATAAAAAGAGGAGATAATATTGCATCCACGAAGATGATTGATGAAATGCAAAGTCGATTCAAGTTGAAAAATAAAATTATTTTCTTCCCAGAAGGTAAAATAGGAAATGGAGAAAAAGTAAAAAAATTTCATTCGAAACTTTTTAGATCAATTGAAAATAAGGATATGACAATACAGCCTATTGCGATAAGGTACCCAAAAGATTATCCAATAAACACTAACTATTCAGAAGAAATATCAAAGAAAAGTGAGAGAGGCGAGATGATAGGGTTATATTTTGATTTTCTAATGAGGCCTCAGTCTCATGTAATACTTCATTTCCTTAATAAGGTAAATACACAAGACTATAATGCCTTAACTATTACTAACTTTTTAGCTGACAATATTAATAAAAGACTAAGCGATTTAAATTCTTAAATCATTCCTCTTTTATCTGCTTCTCCGCCTATGTTTACCTCTACAGTAATATCAGATGTTGGTGTCCATTGACAAGCAATGACCATCCCATTATCCATTTCATCTTTTTTAAGAAGAGCAGTTGGATCACATGGACTTGATGGGTATTTACCCTCACCTTCAGTGATTGTAGCTCTGCATGAGCCACAGCTTCCAACTTTACATGAACATGGCCATGCAATATTCTGCCTTAACGCTGCTTTCATGAGCAATTCATTTGGTTCACACATAAATGTCTCGCCAGATCCTTTGACGGTAACTTTCACAGGTTCCTTTTTTTTGAATAATCCGAATACCATAATTCCCTCCGTATGAATAATTGCGAATATTTAAGAAAACACTATAACATAACTGTAAGCTTCGTATATAGGTCTTTCAGTTAAATAATGCTCCTCTGACGCGATTAAGTGAAGTATATAATAATATACTTCTAGAAATAAAAAATAATATAAAAGGATACCAAACCATATTCGGATAACTAATCTCTAAAAGGTAGAAACTAGATAGATAGACTATGCCAGATAGAATCATTATATTTCTCATCCTTATATGTTGTAGACCACCTATTAATATCCCGTCGATACAGAATGCAATTGAACCAAATAAAACTGTCATATAAAGAAATATGATGTTTTGCTGAGTAAATGCGATTACATTGATATGACTTGTGATGCTATAAATAATATGATTTGAAAATATTAAGAAAAATAATAAAAATGTAATAGCTACAGAGATTGTAAGTTTGAAGCTTGATTTAATCGATGTATCATATTTGATAACATTCTTTTCACCTACAGAGTTACCTACCATCACTTCGGTCGCGTGAGCAAATGCATCTATTCCATAAGAAAAAATAAAGAAAAAGTTTAATAATATTGTATTTGCAGCAAGTATTATCTCACCATAATCTGCACTAAGGCTCATGAAATGGGCAAAACATGTCATAAGTATAATGGATCTTATAAACATATTTCCGTTGACTATTATCTTATTCTTTAACTTGGATAAATTTATTATTGATAATAAGAATGCTTTCTTGTTCAAAAACCTTTTATCATTAAATAAATAGAAAATTATGAATATAATTATTGATGATTCTGCTATTAGTGATGCATACGCAACTCCTTCAATATTCATAAGTAATACATATACAAATAAATAATCTAAAACTATATTCAAGAGATTGACAGAAATTATTATTTTCATAGCCATGGATACTTTCTTAACTCCAATTAGATAACCAATGAATATATCTCGAAGGAATATTGCAGGTATTGACCAAAACCTTATATCTAAGTAAATTTTTGCATTATCATTAATCGGTCCTGGTTCACCTATAATGGACAATGAATAGTTTATTAAATTATCTTTAAAGAATATTAATAGAAAAGATACTAGTGACGAAATGATAAATATCTGATAAATACTGCTAACTGTTTTTTCATGTGACAAATGATCAAGTTGAGAGATATAGCCTGTTGTAGTTGATTTGATAAAACCAAAACTGAAAAGTATATAACTCATTATAATTGCACCTAGCCCTGCAGATGCGAGATAAAGTGGACTATTAAGATGTCCTAGAACAGCATTATCTACCAGCCCTACGAGAGGAACAGATAGATTAGAAAATATTAATGGGATTGCTATTTTTAGGATTTGCCTATCAGTGGCATTTAAAAACATAGCTATGTGATTTCTATCATATCAAAGTCAGATTTTGTCGCACCACAGTCAGGACACATCCACGTATCAGGTACATCCTCCCATTTAGTACCAGGTTGGATATCATCTTCAGGCCATCCACTTGCCTCATCATAAATAAGGCCGCATATTAAACAGAGATACTTTTTCATAATTTCGTAAAGATTAACTTCTTAGTTATAATTAATCAATATAAAGATACTATGAAAAATAAACTTACAGGCATTTACCCAATATCACCAAACTATATAGATTCAGATAGTGAATACTTAGAAAAATGTTTTGTTGTAATTAATAGTGGCATATCTATATTTCAATTCAGAGCGCCAAATATTTCCTCTAGAAAAAGGAGGTTTCTCCTAAATAACATATATAAATATTGTATTGATGCCGAAGTACAACTAATTATAAATAATGATTACTATTTGATTAAAAATTATGAAGGCGCTGGTATTCATGTTGGAAGAAAGGATTTGCCATTAAAAAATATAAAAAATAGAATAGGGTCTGATGTAATTATTGGATACTCATGTGGAATAGAAATTAATATTTTAAATGAATTGAAAGAATATGATGTATCCTATTTTTCTATTGGTGCAGCATTCCCAAGCAAAACTAAAAAAGATACAAGTACATTGACGGACAAGATAGTTAAAGATTTTTATAAAGTTAAGAATATCCCGATGTGCATAATCGGTGGAATAGATATAAGTAATATTAGTTCTGTTACAACACATAAACCTGACATGATTGCTATTAGTAATGGTATTTTTAGAGAAGATGTGGATAATATAAAAAAAACAATACATGCACTAAAAGGATTTATTAATGAAAAGTATTAAATCAAAATCTATCTTTAATAAAACAAAAAAAGTTATTCCTGGTGGAGTTAATTCTCCAGTCCGGTCTTTTGCTGCTGTATCTTCAACACCTTTTATAGTAAAAAAATCTAAAGGGTCATTGATAACTGATGTTGATAATAATAGTTATGTTGATTTTATTGGATCTTGGGGTGCAATGATTTTAGGTCATAGTGATAGAAGAATTTTGAAAAAGCTCAATTCAGTTTCAAGAAATGGGCTGACTTACGGAGCTCCGAATGAAGCTGAAACCGAGATGGCAGAATTTATTGTTAAGCATATTTCATCGATAGAAAAAGTTAGAATGGTAAGCTCTGGAACTGAAGCAACTATGAGTGCTGCAAGACTTGCTAGAGGTTATACAAAAAAAGATATAATAATTAAATTTAATGGTTGCTACCATGGACATGGTGATGCATTTTTAGTAGAGGCAGGCTCTGGCGCGACTACCTTTGGCAAGCCAAGTTCTAGTGGTGTAACAAAAGGATCTTCTAAAGATACTATATCGTTGATGTATAATGATAAAAATCAAATAAAGAAAATATTTAGTAAATACAAAAATAAAATAGCATGTGTCATTATCGAGCCTATTGCTGGGAATATGAATTTTGTTAGGGCAGATAAGTCTTTCTTAAGTCTTGTAAGGAAATTATGTACACAAAATAATTCTCTTCTAATCTTTGATGAGGTAATGACGGGCTTTCGTGTGAATTTCAAAGGTGCTCAACATTGTTATAACATTAAGCCAGACTTGACTACTTTTGGAAAAGTTATTGGGGGCGGTCTCCCAGTAGGTGCATTTGGAGGTAAGTCTAAAATAATGAATATGTTAGCTCCTGAAGGTCCTATATATCAAGCAGGGACACTATCAGGAAATCCATTAGCTATGCATTGCGGATTGGAGACACTTAAAATAATTTCTAAGAAAACTTTTTTTAAAAAATTAAGTTCTAAAACTAAGTCTTTTGTTGATAATCTAAATAATATTGCTAAAAAATATAACTATGCATTTCATGCCGACTCTGAAGGTGGAATGTTTGGATTATACTTTACGCATGATATGCCTAAAAATATACAAGATATTAAAAACTCTAACTTAGAAGAGTTTAATAAGTTTTTCATACATATGCTAAAAAATGGAGTTTTCTTTGCTCCATCTGCTTATGAAGCTGGATTTATGTCCGAGTCTCATACTGAACAAAATCTTAAGAAGGTATATAAGTTGTTTGAGAAATTTATCTTAAACTCTACTTTATAATAGTAATTTGTATATCAGCAACATTAGTTCCAGTAGCGCCAATTTTAATTAAAGAATTAACCTTATCAAAAAATGTATATGAGTCATTATTGGATAAATATTGATCCAAATTAAGACCACTAGAATTGTATGAATCAATAGTATCAGTATCAACAATAGCGCCTGCTGCATCAGTAGGCCCATCAATGCCATCGGTACCTACAGAATATAAGCATATCTCTCTGTTGTCATCAGAGCTAAGATAGTGTTTAAGAAATGATAGCGCAAACTCCTGATTTCTACCTCCACGTCCTTTACCAGTTAAGTTAACAAGTGTTTCGCCTCCTGAGATTAAAATTGTATTACTTGATTTAACCTTAGTTGTTTCAACAAATAGTTTTTGTGCATCTGAAATAGCTAGTTCTTCGTAAGGTTGATTTATATTAATTACATTATATTTTTTATTTTTAGCAAGATTCGATAAAGTTTCTTTAAACACATTATTGCTGCTTATTATTTCAGTTATGTTATTTGAAAATTGTTTCGGTGTTTCCAATAGCTTTTTTTTTGCTCCATTTTGAAGATACTTCTTTATAGACGTAGGAGCTTTTTCAAAAATATTGTATTTTTCTAAAACATTAATAGCATCGATAAATGTAGTTGCATCAGCAACTGTTGGACCACTAGCAATAGAGCTTAAATCGTCGTTAATAACATCCGAAATAATTAGAGAGATAGATTTGCTTGGAAGTGCTGCAGCATTTAATCTACCACCTTTAATCTTTGATACATGTTTTCTAACTGTATTAATTTCATTTATGTTACAACCCGAGGCTAGGAGTAAATCTGTGAGCTCAATTTTATCATTTAATGTTATTCCATCTGCAGGGTACGACAACAAAGAAGAACCACCTCCACTAATCAAGAATACGACGAGATCGCTACTATTAGAGTCTGATATATAATTTAAGATTTCTTTAGATGCAGCTACGCTTTTTTTATCAGGTGTTGGATGAGATGAAATTATATGTTTAAAGTTGTAGATAGAACTATTAGTTTGAGGATTACTTACAACTATAGGTTCTTTATAGATTTTCGATTTATGATTTTTATTGAGATACTCAAGTAAGCCATCCATCATCATTACTGATGCCTTACCAATTGCTATAGGAAATATCCTATCCGCTTTAGAAAAATCTTCGCTATATTTCTCAGATGATTTTAGAACTATATTTGATGGTCGTTGAAGAGTTATTGCTTCTTCAAATAAAGAATGTGCAATATCTCTCAACGACATCTAGAATTTTACTCAAACAACTTTATTTGGCAGGTCTTTGTCTTCAAAGAACGCAAGAGCGTTATTAATAGCTGTATCACCCATTGCGATTCTGGTTTCTATTGTAGCACTTCCCAAGTGTGGGAATGAGACTACGTTTTCAAGTGTTTTAAGTTCTGATGGCAAGTTAGGTTCTGTTTCAAATACATCTAAACCTGCGCCAGCAATTTCTTTATTTACAAGTGCATCAACTAATGCTTTCTCATCAATAATATCTCCACGTGCTGTGTTTATTACAAATGCAGTAGGTTTCATCATTTCAAATCTTTCTTTATTCATTAAATGAAATGTCTCTTTAGTTGCTGGGCAATTAACAGACACAAAATCAGATTCTTTACAAATATCTTCGATTGTATCAAGTTTAGTGGCACCAAACTTACTTACAATATCTTGAGGAATATCGTACGGATCCCAATACAATATATCCATATCAAAGCCAAATTTAGCTCGTTGAGCCACAGCCTGACCGATTCTTCCAAATCCAATAACACCAAGTTTTTTTCCAGTAACTTTGGTACCAAGCAGGTGTGTTGGTCTCCACCCCGTCCAATTGTCAGATCTTAGCTCTCTTTCACCTTGTCCAACTCTTCTTGCAACCATTAGGAGAAGTGACATTGCAATATCAGCAGTGCAATCTGTTAGTACAGATGGCGTATTAGATACTGTAATACCTAATTCTTTTGCAGCTTCAATATCAATATGGTTAAAACCAACGCCAAAATTAGCAATCATGTTAGCAGTTCTGCCCTCAACGCTTAATACATCACGTGTTACTTTATCAGTAACTGTTGGCATGAATACATCACAGTTTTTAAGAGCATCTTTAAGTTGATCAGATGTAAAAGGAACATCTGACTCGTTAAATGTAACATCAAAATATTCTTTCAGCCTCTCCTCATTTGCTGTAGGCCAGCGTCTTGTTACTATGGCTTTTGGTTTACTCATTTAAATATCTCCTAATTTGATGACCAGTACTTAGATGCAGCTGCTGCACCACTACCAGGCTCGACTTTGATACCATTATCTAACATGGCCATCTCAGCACCTGAAATTGCACCAAATAACATACATTCATTCAAATCACCCAAGTGACCGATTCTAAACACCTTACCTGCAACTTTCGACAGACCAGCTCCTAGAGCAAGGTTATATTTATGAAATGCTGTACTAATAACTTTTGCCCCATCTACTCCCTCGGGCACCATAATTGCTGACACAGTATCTGAATACCACTTCTCCTCTTTAGCACATAGCTTTAAACCCCAGCCTTCTGTTATAGCTTTTCTAGTTCCTTCTGCTAAGCGATGATGTCTTTTCCACACATTCTCAAGGCCTTCATCTAAAATCATATCTATAGCGACTCTAAAACCTCTTAGTAGATTTACAGGAGGTGTATACGGTAGGTAACCTCCATCAAGTTTTTCTATCATGTCAGCTACATCAAAATAGCATGTCGGATAATTTGAGTCTTTCATCGATGCAATGGCTTTTTGACTGACGCCTAATATTCCAAGTCCTGCAGGCAACATAAAGCCTTTTTGTGAACCACTTACAATTGCATCCACACCCCACTTATCCATTTCGAATTCATAACTTGCAACAGAACTGACTCCATCTACAAAAAGAAGTGCTGGATGATTTAAATCATCAAGTATTTTTCTGATAGCTTGTACATCACTTCTAACACCTGTGGCTGTTTCATTTTGACAAACAAGTACAGCTTTGATTTCATGGTTTTTATCTGCTGATAATTCTCTGTGATAACTTTCAGGATTAGCGCCTGTGCCCCACTCTTCTTCCATTGTGATAGCTTCGAATTGAAGTCTCGTGCACATATCTAGCCAAAGCATACTAAACTGACCAAAACTAGCCCCTAATACTTTATCACCTATATTTAGAGTACTTTGTAATGCTGCTTCCCAGCAACCTGTACCTGATGATGGAAAAAAAACAACTTTCCCTGTTTCTGTTTTTAAAAGTTTCTTTAAATCTTGTGTAATAGGCTGGATTAGATCTGGTATTGTTGGATTTCTGTGATCTTCCATAGGGCAATGTATTGCCTGTTGAACTGCTGCGGGAACATTAGATGGCCCTGGTACGAATAAAAAGTGATGTCCTGACATATGATTTTTTCCTAAATAACTGTTAATTGGTTGTGGTTACTAAAATAATTCGGTTTATTATGCCATATTTAACCAGATTTTAAACTAGAATGTAGTCACTTTGGATGCATAACATATGGAATTAATATACGTATACATACTTATCGGCTTTATTGGAGGGATTACAGCAGGAATGCTTGGCCTGGGTGGTGGAATTATATTTGTACCAGGCTTGATGATAATTCATAAATATTTCAATATGTTTAGTGGTCATGAATTACAAGTAGCCGTTTATACATCTCTAATATGTATAATTTTTGCTGGCTCTACAAGTTCATATTTACATTACAAAAATAAGTTGATAAATCTAAATTTGGTTAGAAAATATTTTTTATTTGTAAGTGTAGGATGTTTTTTTGGTATTTATATTCTTGAACATACCTCTTCAGAATTACTTGAGATTATTTATAGCTTAATATTAATAGTATTGGCTATCTTATTAATAAGTGACGCTAGAATTATTAAAGATAACATTAAGATATTAAATAAGATTGGATATTTATATTTTTTTAGTAATGGAACTATAAGCTCTTTAATGGGGATAGGTGGCGGAACATTAACTGTACCATACTTATCTTTCATTATTAATGATATTAAAAAATCAATTGCTACTGCATCTGCTATTGGTTTGATAATAGCGATAACATCTCTGATTTATATGTTCATACTTAATGCTAGTATCTATACAGAAAAACTTAATCATTTATCATTGTTGATTCTTATCCCTTCAAGTATTTTTGGCTCTTATACTGGTGTATACCTCTTAAAAATTATAGATCCAGAAAAAGTTAAAAATATATTTTCTGCTTTGTTGATAGTTGTAGCTTTTTATTTATTGATTGATTAAATTCTATTATCACAACCAGTAGCTTTTTTAATGATAGTTGGTTTCATTAATAGTGTTTTATCAAAATAATATAAAAGATATTTTTTTAAATCATCTGGCATCAACTTAGATGAGTGAAATTGTATTATTAGATCAAGTATATGTTGGAGACTATTGTTTTTAGCTATACGTTTGATTGCATACTCACGAAATGTAACTTTCAAATCACCATGTTTTAAGATTAATTGTGTGAGAAATGATATATCTTCAATTCCCATATTTAAACCCAAACCAGCGAGTGGATGAAATTTATGCGCTGATTCTCCAATAAGCAAATTATTTTGATAGAAATATATATCTGCATGTCTAGCGGACAGAGGAAATGATGCCCCAATAGTCACTTCTTGAATCTCGCCTAAAATAAAATTAGCTCTCTCTTCAACTAATGTTTTGTACTCATTCATATCCTCTGAAGACATTTTTTCGAATAAATTATTTGGCATACTCCAAATTAAGTTATAGCAATTCTCATTAACAGGTAGGAAACCCAATATTTCATTATTGAAAAATATTTGTCTTGGAATATTATTATTTGATTTTGAATGAGTAATATTTATATTTATGGCTGTCTGATTATAAGTTTTTGAAGTATAGTTATTTGATTGAATTTCAGGAGACACATCTTTGTAATCAGAAATTATGTTTACACAGTTAGATAGATTATCAGAATAGTTTTTTTCAAGAATAAAGTTAAAGTTTTTATTAGCCTTAATTTTTTTTGTTACTGACTTTATCAGATTGTCTTCATTAATAATATAACCTAAGTAGTCAATATTTATATCTTTAGCGCAGAAAGATAGAGTCTTTATATCTTTTTTATATATTTCGATAGTATTATATGGAACGATAGACTTTGATTCCATATGATCCCAAATTTCAATATGTTCTAAAAATTTCTTACCAAAGTAATTAAGTGAATAATATCTGCCGTATGATTTCAAATTTTGTTTTCTTACACTTATCTTATCAATTCCATATTTATTTAGACTCAGTGCCATAATGTAAGATAGAAGACTCGTGCTAGATATATTGAAGTTCATATTGTTATGTATTTAGGATTCTTTTAATAAAAAACTTTTTAAGCGTAGTTGATAAGTTTAGGGTTTTTGCAATAAAAGATGAGGAGATTGCTGCGAGGATATTATTTTTCATTAATAGTGAAGATGTTAAATCAATTCCATTAAGAAGTTCATTTCTTTTTTTAGTAATATTGTTTATTACATGTTCAGTAGATTTATCGTTACTAGATAAATATTCCCATTGTGTATCAAGCTTTTTTATACAATCTAATGCGAAGTTGAATCCTTGAGCCCCAAATGGGTGTAATAGTTGTGATGAGTTTCCTAAGAATAGAGTCTGTTTGAAAAACCAATTATCCAATCTAACTGTATTAAGGGGATGTTTGTAAATGAGCTTGAGATTTTTTAAATTTTTTACATATGGCAAGAGCTGACGTTCTAATAAATTTTCATTAATAGTATTAGCTTCAAATTTAAAGTCATCAATAAATTTATTATGAACTGTCGCTACAATTGATTTTTTATTTCCATGACCAGGCAAAACAGCAAATACACCTTTATCAGTGAATATTTGTGCAGTCGATTTCTCCATCGAGTCATATTCACCATTAAAGATATATGATGTCTGATCATAGTTTATATTCTTGTAAGGTATATTGAGCTTTTCTGCAATTTTGGAGTTAGCTCCATCTGTGACTATAAGTTGACCGAAATCTATCGCCTCGGAATCATTAGGTAGATAAATTTTTGGTAATGACTCCAATTGCTTTATATCTAATTCAGTATTGTCTATAATATCAATATTCTTATTTTTCTTAGACAAGTTTCTTAAATAAGATAAAAAAGATGCTTTATCTACAACTTGTCCAATTGATTCAAGATTTATATCGCTAGTTGATATTTTTACTGTGTTGAAGCTATTAAAAAGCTTTATATACAGTGATTCAATTAGATTACTCTTAATCAAATTTTCATCCCATATGTTTTTTTCTTTTAGAAAGTTTACAGAATTTATGCTTAGTGAAAGTGGAGTATAATCATCTGATATAATCTTATTGATCTTGTTTTTTTCTATTAAACAAACTGATCTGTTCTTGCTACTGATAGATAAACATACCATGCAACCAACAAGTCCGCCTCCTATGACAACAAAATCGTATCTTTTAGCCATGAGCCATTTGAGTCTCTATAGCAGTTACAGTTTTTGGAACATCTCCAGATAAAACTATTGGACCATTCCTAGTGATCAGAACATCATCCTCAATCCTAATAGCAATATTATGAAACTTCTTATCAACGCTATTATCTTTTGAAATATATATTCCTGGTTCTACAGTAAAAATCATTCCTGGTTTTAACTTCACAGGCTTACCATTTATGACGTATGGACAAGGGTCATGAACATCTAATCCCAGCCAATGCCCAGTATTATGCATATAGAACTTTTTATATTTTTCATTTTCAATATTCTTTTCTAATGTTCCTCTAAGTATTTTTACATCCAAGAGACCTTTTACAATATATCTGACTGCTATTCTATGAATGTTTGTTAAGGTTTGATCAACAAGACAATTTTTAATTGCCATAGTCTGTGCTTTTAGTACGATATTATAGATTAACTTTTGATATTGATTAAATTTACCTGATATGGGTATTGTACGGGTAATATCAGAAGCATAATTTTTATATTCAGCAGCTGCATCTACCAAAAGTAAATCGTCAGCTTTCAAGGTAGAGTTGTTTTTAGTGTAATGTAAGATAGTGCCATTCTTACCGGATGCAACTATAGCAGGGTATGCTTGATTACATGCATTATCCATACATACTTTCATGAAATCTGACTCAATTTGATATTCTTTCAAGTTAGGTTTACAAGTTTTCATTAAATTAATATGTGCTTTAGTGGAAACTGATGCTGCATGTTTTATTTGATCAATTTCATGACTTGACTTTATTAATCTCATCTCAAATATCAAATTAGAGAGGTCTGTCCTGGATGATAGATAGTTAGAATTAGTTAAGTATCTGCTGGTAACTGAACTTTCTAAGTTTGATAAAAATTCTACCATGCGATCATGATGATGAAACTCATAATATAAATTCTCTATATCTTTTAGGTTGATTTTTTCTATTTCATCAAAATAAATAACACTATCTAAATTATATTTGGACCTATACGAAGAATTAGAAGGAATTTGTCCCGTCCAAATACGGTCTTTATCATTGGGTCTATGACAAATCAATGTTGTAGAAGTATCGTTATTATATTTTGTCATAATAAGCACTAATGAAGGATCGTCTATACCTGTCAAATAAAAGAAATTACTCGACTGCCTAAACTTATATGTGACATCGTTGTTCCTGGTTTTCTCTTCTTCTGAGAAAATTATACATGAAGTGTTATCAGGTATTTTATTAAATAATTTCTTCCTTCTATTTATATAATCATCATTCATTCGAGTTCCTTTTAGATAAGTATAAAACTGATTTTGTAATGTAGCTATTTATATCACTGAAGTTATCCTTGGGTGAACATTTATCATCAGTTTGGTATTTTTGATTTATCTGACTTATCTCATCAAATATATCTAAAATCTCTTTTTCTCTTAAATCATCGTTAGATGATGAACTATTTTGATATGAAATTAGAAAATAATATGTCCACTCAGATAGGGCGGTAGCAATATCAATATTTTCTTTCATCATGTAGTCACTTTCAGGGTATATTTCAAGATAATCTTTTGATAACTCTGAACTTATTAAATTTGTAAGCTTGTCAGTTAAAGGTTGAGATTCTTCAGTCAAATCTAAAAATTTCATCATTTTATCTTTTTTTGTCTTTTGCTCTTCAGAGGACAGTACCAACCCTATAAAAAATCCATGGACTTCAAATTCTGTGAAAGGGCAATCATCCAATTCAATTATTTCTTCGATAAGATCTTTTGTAGAATTTTTCATAGAAAAGCAATGTAAATTAATAATTTTATTGATTAATGTAGTTACTAAAACTATATTATACAGTATGTCAGATATATTAGATAAATTGAATATATTAAAAGAGAACCTTAAAGCTCTCGATAATCAGTACCAGTCAACGAATTTAGAAAATCAGTTATTAAAAAATCAACAAGGTCAATTGGTTGCTGAAAAAGCTGCATTAATAAAAAAAAATGAAACGGCAAAATCTCATTTGAAATCATTACTTGAAAGGATAGAAAACATAAAAGATTATGGAAAAGAATAAAGTCGACATAAATATACTAGGGCAAGATATTTCGGTTATGTGTACCGAGGAAGAAAAAGCTATTCTTCTAAAATCACGTGATCGGATAATTAATGAAGCTGAAAAAGTAAAATCACAAACAAAAAATGTAGGACACGATTATTTTTTAATATTAGTGCTACTTAATATAGCTGGATCAGATATTAAGAATGAGATGAAAATAGATGAGCTTAAAACTATAGAGATCGAACTAGATAACATCAATCGAAACCTTAATGAATCACTAAAATGAACTTTTGGTTGATGAAGAATGAACCAGAAGATTATGGTATAGATGATCTGGCACGCGATAAAACTGAACCATGGGATGGTATAAGAAACTATCAGGTTCGAAATATGATAAGAGATGAAATGCGCATTGGTGATAATGCATTTTTCTATCATTCAAACTGTGAAACCCCCGGAATATATGGCCAGATGACAATATGCAAAGAAGCATATGCTGATCATACTGCGTTTGACAAAAAAGCAAAATATTATGATCCTAAAAGTAAAAAAGATGCACCAACATGGTTAATGGTAGATGTAAAGTTTAAAAAAAAGTTTAAAAAAATAGTAACACTTAAAGATTTAAAATCTTATAAAGAATTATCTAAAATGCGAGTTGTTCAACGAGGCAATAGATTATCAATAACGAAATTAGAAAAAACTGAATGGGATTTTATAATTAAATTAACAAAATAATAATTTTTATTTAAATATTTTTCTAAATTTTACTTGTTTTTAATAATGTTTTTACTAAACTAATAATAACCACCAATACCGCGGAGGAATGTATGGTTAAAAAGAAAGCGAAAGCTAAGAAAAAAACAGCGAAGCGTAAAGTTGCTAAGAAAAAAGTAACAACTACTCGTAAAAAAGTTGCTAAGCGTAAAGTAGCTAAGAAAAAAACTGCTAAACGTAAAGTAGCTAAGAAAAAAGCTAAGAAAAAAGTAGCTAAGAAAAAAACTGCTAAACGTAAAGTAGCTAAGAAAAAGACTGCTAAGCGTAAAAGACGTTAATTCTTCGTAGAAGTATGGAAAAGGCCCTTATCAAAGGGCCTTTTTTATTTCAAAAACTGCCTGTAAGCTACATTGCCTGATTCATTGTAGAATTCATATTTAAGTGAGCTAAAATGCCTTTCAAGGCTAGCTAAATCGTTTTCTTCGACCTGTAATCCAATCAATACTCTTCCAAAGTCTGCTCCATGGTTTCTATAGTGAAAGAGACTAATATTCCACTTTGAGCCTATAGCGTTAAGAAAGTTCAGTAACTCACCAGGTATTTCAGGAAACATGAATCTATAGATTCTCTCGTTCTTTGCATTGTTGCTTGTTCCACCTACCATGTATCTTATGTGTAGCTTAGCCATCTCGTTGTCTGTAAGGTCATAACATTTATATTTTGATTTTTTTAACTTTGAAATGATATCTTTTCGCTCTTCATATCCTTTTGTTGTCCTAACTCCAACAAATACCTGCGCGCTTTTTTCACTTGAATAGCGATAATTGAATTCTGTAATCGATCTCTTTCCGATAATCGAGCAGAATTTTTTGAAACTTCCAGGTTTTTCATCAATAGTTACGCCCAATATTACTTCCGCACTTTCACCTATATCTGCTCTTTCAGATACGTGTCCAAGCCTGTCAAAATTCATATTAGCTCCGCATAATATCGTAGCTATGTTTTTATTTTTGATATTATGGGTGGATATGTATTTTTTCATACCAGCTACTGATAAAGCACCTGCTGGTTCTGCTATTACTCGTGTTTCATCGTATAGTTCTTTAATACTTGAGCAAATTTCATCTGTTGTTACCGTAAGCGTATAGTCAATAATATTTTTTGTAAGTTTAAATGTTTTTAGACCTATCTTTTTTACTGCCACCCCATCGGCAAATATACCAACATGTTTCAAAGATGTTGGTTTTCCAAATTGACATGCAAGATTAAAACATGCTGAATCCTTTGCTTCTACAGCAACTATTTTTATTTTTGGATTGATTGTTTTCAAGTAGACGCTTATACCAGCTAAAAGTCCACCTCCGCCTACAGGAATAAAAATGTAATCAGGATGCTCTTTTAATTGTTCAAGTATTTCAATTCCAATAGTTCCTTGACCAGCAATAACGTCAATATCATCATAAGGATGAACAAAATTGTAGTTGTTTTTTTTAGAAAATTTAATGGCATATTGATAGGCTTCGTCATATGTATCGCCATAAAGTATTACCTTCGAGCCATATTTCTTAACAGCATTAACTTTGATGGATGGAGTTGTTGACGGCATTACAATAGAGGATGGAATTTTCAGTTTTTTACATGTCATAGCAACGCCTTGTGCATGATTACCTGCTGATGCTGCAATAATGTGTTTAGGGTTTTTAATTTTAGAAATTTTATTATATGCACCTCGTAACTTGAATGAAAAGACTGGTTGTAAATCTTCACGTTTAATATAAATTTTGTTTTTTAGTTTTGATGACAATTTAGGTGCAAACTGCATCGGGCTCTTAATAGCAATATCATAGACTGATGATGCGTCTAATATTTTTTTATAACAATTTTTTCTATAGTTATCGCTCATTTGCAGTATTCTTATAGTGTATACTATAAAAATAATATTTTTTCAAAATGGATCAAAATTCTAAGAAACGTAAAGTAGCGGAATCAGTCCTCGATCTTATCGAAAATGGTGAGATACTGGGTATTGGCTCAGGGTCGACAGTTAATATTCTTATTGAGTATCTTCCTAAAGTTAAAAATAAAATACAAGATATAGTCTCGAGTTCAGTTAAGTCCACGGAACTCTTAAAAGCTAATGGATTCGATGTTAATGAGCTCCGTGCTGTAGGAAGATTATCAAAATATATTGATGGTGCTGATGAAGTTAATAAATATCTTCATATGATTAAAGGTGGTGGTGGTGCATTAACAAGGGAAAAAATACTCGCTCACAACTCTGAGAAGTTTATTTGCATTGTAGATGAATCAAAAAAAGTTGATACCCTAGGGAAATTTCCATTGCCTGTGGAAGTAATACCATTAGCACAAAGTGCTATAGCACTGGAACTCATAAAAATTGGTGGTAGACCTGTTTTAAGAGAAGGATTTACCACAGACAACGGTAATATTATTTTAGATGTTCATAATTTAGAAATATCACAACCCTTAGCTTTTGAATCAAAAATAAACAATATCCCGGGAGTTATTACAAACGGAATATTTGCTATGGATCATGCCCACTTACTATTAAGTGCAGGTGATAAACAAGTTGAAATTACTGAACCTATCGTTTAGAGAACTGAGTAGCTTTTCTTGCTTTTCGTAAGCCAACTTTTTTACGTTCTACTTTACGATCATCTCTAGTCAAGAAACCTTCTCTTTTAAGAGTAGGTAATAAATCATTTTGATATTTTACCAACGCTCTTGTAAGACCATGAACAATAGCCCCTACTTGCCCGCTTTTTCCGCCGCCAACTACAGAGATATTTAAGTTAACTTTATCCTGCATTTGTGTTTTGGCAAGGGGTGCCAGTAAATTTGCAGTTAGCGTTGCAGATTTTGTAAATTCATCTACTCCCTGTGAATTAATTTTAATTTCTCCAGTTCCGCTATTTAGATAAACTCTAGCGCTTGATGTTTTTCTTCTACCTGTACCGTATGTTTTATGCATAGTTCCTTTAAACCTCTAAAGCTGTCGGTTTTTGTGCCCCATGCCCATGGGTGTCACTCTCGTAGATTTTGAGTTTTTTAATCATTGACCTACCTAGTGGATTCTTTGGTAGCATTCCTTTAACAGCATTCTTTATTACAAAGTCAGGCTTTTTATCAAGCATTTTACCTAGCGGCATTTCTTTCATGTTGCCTATATAGCCAGTATGCTTGTAATAAATTTTATCTGAGAGCTTATTGCCTGTAACTTTTATTTTTTTTGCATTGATCACAATAATGTAGTCTCCCTCATCGGTATGTGGCTGATATTGGGGTTTATGTTTACCTTTTAACATATGAGCTACTTTTGACGCTAAGCGTCCTAAAACCACATCTGTGGCGTCTATTACATACCAATCTTTGTTACTATCATTTATACTCACGGATAGAGATTTTACTCATTTAACTAAATGTATACAAGTAATTATTTGAGAATATACCAAAAGGAAGCTGATATATGCCTAATATAGATAATATGCTTAAAGAGATAGATTATGCTCTTAATGTTTTATTTGAACCAGTCAAAACAGACATAAGAGATGTTAATTTAAAATCCAATGATAAAAAGGTATCTCAAAGAGTTATGAGAGTGAATCATATGGGTGAGGTTTGTGCTCAAGCTCTTTATAGAGGCCAAGCGTATACAACTAATGATACTTCGCAAAAGCGAATTATTTTAGATATGTGTGAGGAAGAGAAAGAACATCTAAATATGTTGAACCTCAGAATGAATGAGCTCGAAGGGAAGACGAGTTATTTAAACACACTATGGTATTTATCTTCGTTCGCAATCGGAACATTTGTTGGCAAGTTAGAGAAAAATAAATCTTTTGGCTTTATTTACGAAACAGAAGATCAAGTTGAAGCTCATTTAGATGAATATACAGAAAAACTTCCTGACAATGATCAAAGAAGCAAAGAAATATTAAATGATATTAAAATAGATGAAACTAAACATAAAAATACTGCAAAAGATCATGGCTCGGTAGAACTCAGTGATAGTGCGAAGAAACTTATGACGATTTCTTCAAAAATTATGAAAAAGATGAGCTTTTATATCTAAATAAGATAGTTGTATAAATAATCATAAAGTTCACGTGAGCTTATTTTTTCTTCATGTTTTACTATTTTATAATGACTAAACGATTCTGTTTGGTCATGTGCCTTTACATTAAACTCTTTAGATTTGTTTTCTAAAAATGAGGTAATTATAGAGCGATTCTCCTGATTTTGTTCTAAATCAATTCCTCTATGAAAGAAATCTAATGTCAATCCATCATAACTATTGAATAGTTGTTCTTCCATTAAATTATCTAGAGTAAAATAAACGCTCTTTCTGCTACAAGAAGATATATGAAGCTCGAGTCTCAAAATTATAATATTCTTTATAGAGTTCTCAAAATATGAATGAAAACTGATATGACTTTCATTTAGATGAGCAACACCAGATGATCCGAATACTGTCTCAGTAGACTCTATGATTGAACTAAGGCTGGTTCCAGATGGTTTAAATGTATGTTTTGAAGTGTGTAATATTTTTGTCTCTAGAGTTTTTGATATATTCTCTAATATAGACATAAGATATACTGGGTTGAACTTTTCTTCTATTTTTTTATTTACATCATATCTATTACTCTCACTACATGAGAAACCATAATATGAATTTACAACGAGAGTTTGGCTAGTATTTGTTATATTAGGTTTCATTGCTCAATGTAGGATGCCATAGTATCTGCAAAATATTACCATCTGGATCCTCTACATAAAAGCTAATAGAATCGTCTCTGTGGACTTTTTTTTCTTTATGAATTTTTACTTGGTTATCCTTCATGTGCTTCAAATAAGTATCAATATCTTCTTTGTTTTTCACAAAAATTCCAAAATGATCAAGTCTTGAATCATCCGAATTACAAGATACATTACTGTCATAATGTAGTGCGAGATTGTCAGAGCCATTTGTTAAATAAACGTTATTATCATCAGGTTTCCAGTCGATTGACATCCCAAGTATTTCTGTATAGAAAACAAAACATTGTTCAAAGTTTTTGACCTTTAAAGCTAAGTGTCTTATACCTAAATTATTCTCCATTAATCAATACTCCAAGTTCATTAGTTATGTTGTTTGATTTTATCAAATGTTCACCTACTAAAAAGGTATAAATTCCAGAACTATTGAGTGTAATTATATCACTACTAGAACTTATACCACTTTCACTGACAAGAACTATGTCATTATCATTTATGGTTCTTGCAAGATCTATGCTCGTATTAATATCAACATCAAATGATTTCAGATTTCTATTATTGATACCAATAAGTTTTGAATTTTGTGATAAGGCAAAATCTAATTCGTATATATCATGTACCTCTGTGAGAATATCTAAGTCTAGTTGGGAAGCCAATTCAAACAATTGTTTATAAGTTGATTGAGACAAAGCAGAAACTATTAACAACACACAGTCTGCTCCTAACATTTTACTTTCGTATATCTGAATAGGATCGAGCATAAAATCTTTTCGAAGCAAAGGGAGGTTGATGGAATTTTTAGCTTCTAATAAATCCTCATTAGATCCATTAAAGTAGTCCTTTTCTGTTAGTACTGAGATACATGCGGCTCCTCCAGATTCATATTCAGAAACAGTTTTTGAAACATTTAAGTTTTCAGCCAGCACGCCTTTGCTAGGAGATCTTCTTTTTATCTCCGCGATAATTGAATTTTTTTTATTGTTTTGATTCTTTAATAGTCTCTTATAAAAATGATTTTTTTTACTAGAATTTAAATTTATACCAGATATGTCTAGTGTCTCTCTAAGCTGATTGACCTCTTTTAATTTATTATTAATTATTTCATTTAACATCTTTTGAAACCTGATTTGTAAAATCTATGTATTGATTAAATTTATCTCTAACTAAATAATTCTCTAAAGCATCATTACATTCTGATAATGCATCTCTCAAACTAATCTCCTTAAATAACATAACTAGAAGGGATGCATTTAGAAGAGATATCTTCCTAGCATCCGAATCTATGTTATTGATAACAGTATAAATAATATCAAGACTACTCCTTTCAGAGTTTGTTTTAATTTCCTCAATACTGTTGCCCCTTATTCCAAAATCTTTAGGATCTATTGAATAGCTATCAATACTATTATTTTTAATTTCTAATACATCTGTTTCACTATAAATACTTGCCTCATCCATACCGTCTCTTGAATTAATTATTAGTGCTCTTGAAGTGCCCAACTCGAGTAAAGCGTTAGCGATTAAATGCATCACTTCATTATTATATACACCTATTAACTGAATTTTTGCATTAGCGGGGTTTGTAATAGGCCCTAACATATTAAAAATAGTTTTATCTGGAGCAATACTTTTCCTAGTATTTGCTACATTTTTCATAGCCTGATGATGTAAAGGGGCGAACATAAACCCAAAGTTTATATGCTCTATACACTTACTTACATGTTCTGGAGCTAGGTCAATCTTAGCACCAGCATCATGCAGCAAGTCTGCGCTTCCTGATGAACTTGTAATGGCTTTGTTACCATGTTTTGCAACTTTGACACCACAAGCCGCAGCTATGAAAGATGCACATGTGGAGATATTAAATGTATTCAAACCGTCCCCGCCGGTACCACAGCTATCAATAACCTTGTCATTAATTTCAACTTTTGTAGAAATTTTTCTCATTGCTCTTGCGAAACCAATTAATTCATTTGAGCAAATATTTTTTTTATTTAGTAACAAAAGAATATCTTTTATTTGATCATCAGCTAGAGATCCTTCAAACATTTTTTCAGAGACAATGAATGCCTCATCCGCGGATAAATCTTGACTATTTTTTAGATTGTCCAATATGTTCTGAAAGTTAGACATCTAGAAAATTCTCGAGAAGTTTGTGTCCAAAATCTGTCAAAATTGATTCAGGGTGAAACTGGACTCCAAATAAATTATATTCCTTATGTCTTAAACCCATAATTTCAGATTCTGATTCATCATCCTTTGTTCTAGCTGTAACCAACAGCGAATCTGGAAATGATTTTTTCTCTATGACCAATGAGTGGTACCTAGTAGCTGTGAATTCTTGAGCAATGTCTTTAAATATATGATCACCATCATGTATTATTTGAGATGTTTTACCATGCATAATTTTTTTGGCAGAGACTATGTTTCCTCCAAATACTTGTCCAATAGTCTGATGGCCCAAACAAACTCCTAATATCGGTATAGTTTTATAATATTTCTTTACTACCTCTAATGATATACCTGCTTCATTAGGGGTGCATGGTCCAGGAGAGATGACTATCTTTTCTGGATTAAGTCTATCAATTTCGTCTAGGGTAATTTTATTGTTTCTTTTTACCAATACGTCTGCCCCTAACTCACCTAAATATTGGACTATATTAAAGGTAAAAGAGTCATAATTATCAATCATCAATATCATATTCGTTCTCTAAGTTTCTCCAAAGCCTTAATGATCGCCTTACCTTTATTTATAGTTTCATCCCATTCAAGCTCAGGTACAGAATCGTATACTATACCCGCGCCACATTGAATGTGAAGCTTTTCTGATTTTATAACACAAGTTCTAATAGCAATAGCAGTATCCATATTTCCATTCCATCCCAGGTAACCAATAGCACCAGCATAAATACCTCTACTTATGTTCTCAAGCTCAAATATAATTTGTAGCGCTCTAATTTTAGGTGCGCCTGAAACCGTACCCGCAGGAAAAGTTGCACGAAGCACATCAAACATAGATAAATTAGGTTTGATATGTCCTTCCACATTTGAAACCATGTGCATGACGTGTGAATATTTTTCTATTATCATTTGGTCGGTTAAATTTATGGATCCTGTTTTACAAATCCTTCCAATATCATTCCTACCTAAATCTATAAGCATTAAATGTTCTGCTAATTCCTTTTTATCATTTAATAGGTCTATTTCATAATCTTTATCTTTTTTGTTATCATCATTCCTCGGTCTGGTGCCAGCAATAGGTCTTACTGTTATATTCTCATCCTCTAACCTTACTAAAATTTCAGGTGACGACCCTACAACCACATAATCGCCCATATTAAGATAATACATGTATGGTGATGGATTAATTTTCCTAAGTTCCTTATAAAATTCAATTGGCCTTTCATGAAAATCAATCGTCATTCTCTGAGATAATACGACTTGCATCACATCTCCTTGATTAATATATTCTTTAATCTTATTTACCGAAGACAAGAAATCTTTTCTTTCAAAGTCATACTTTAAATTCATTTCATATGAAGCGTTTACATCTTTTGTTTTATCTGAGCTTTTGTTGAGTAATGATTCATATTCATTGAGTTTTTTTGTACTTTGTTTATATCCTTCTAATGTGTTATTTGAAAAAACAACTATAAATATCTTATTATTAACTTTGTCGAATACAATGAATTCTTTACAGATGATTAATGATATATCTGGTGCATTAATATCATTTTTTTGGTCCCTCCTTATTACGCTCTCTTCAAAGTAACAAACAGATTCAAATGAAAAATGTCCCACAAGGCCCCCACAAAAAGAAGGCAAGGTTTTTGGAATAAATACCTTATAAGAGGAAAAAAAGTTTTCAATCCAGCTAATAGGATTGTCATCATGATACTCGCTCTCTTCTAAAAAGTTACTGTATTTTTTTATCTTATTACCAAATACTTCTAGGTAGTCTCCGGAGGAACATCCTATTATTGTATATCGGCTCCAATTTTTATCTCCTTCTAAAGATTCAAAGAAAAATGACTTTTTTTGATCAAAATGGTCACCATAAATATCAATAGCTTCTTTCTTAATTGAATCAAGTTCTTTGATCAAAGGTATCAAATTAAAACCATCTTTGGCCTTATTTGAAAACTCAGTAAAGTCCATTTATCTTTACTATGCTTTAGAAATAATTTCTCTCATTTGAGAAATAGTTTTTTTATAATTATCTGAATTAAAGATTGCTGACCCTGCTACAAATGTGTTTGCGCCACACTCTGCAACTTTACCTATATTGTCTAGATTAATGCCGCCATCCACTTCTAATCTAATCTTTGGATTAACTGCATCGATCATTTCTTTAACTTCAATGATTTTTTCATATGTTGACTCTATGAATTTTTGTCCTGCAAAACCAGGGTTTACCGACATAAGCAGAACCATATCTATCTGATCAAGACAATATTCCAGAACAGATACATTAGTAGCAGGATTAAGAACTATGCCAGGCATGCATCCATTGTCTTTGATCAACTTAATTGTTCTGTCTACATGTTTGGATGCTTCTGGGTGAAATGTGATGTAATTAGCTCCTGCTCTCGCAAAATCAGGTATTATTTCATCTACAGGACTAATCATTAAGTGAACATCAATGATCGACTTTATTCCATAATTACGAAGAGCTTCACATACTAGAGGGCCTATCGTTAAATTAGGGACATAATGGTTGTCCATCACATCAAAATGTATAAAATCTGCTCCCGCTTCTACAACATCTGACACATCTTTACCAAGATTAGCAAAGTCTGCGGATAGAATTGATGGAGCTATTTTATAATCTTTCATTTTATGTAGTGGTGGTGAGGTCAGTATAAGTCATTCATTAGCTTAATTAAAATAATTTTTTTATGATAAAATACTCCTACAAAACTTATAAGGAATTTAAAAGGAGAAATCATGGAAATAATAAGAAAGTTACTTGTACTAATGATATTTGTTATTAGTATGCCAGCATTTTCTGCCGATCATACTGTAGAGATGCTAAGCTCTTCTAATGGGCAAATGATGGTTTTTAAACCTGCTGTGCTTCAGATAAACCCTGGTGATACAGTTACATGGAAAGCTACTAATCCCGGGCATAATACTGCCTCAATTAATGAAATGAGTCCTGACAGTTCACTTCAGTGGGATGGCAAGATTAATGAAGAACTTAAAATTACTTTCACTAAAGAGGGTGTCTACGGGTATAAGTGCACTCCTCATTATATTTTAGGTATGGTTGGAATAGTTTCTGTTGGTGATAACACAACCAATTTATCTGCTGCAAGTGAGTATGCTGCTGATGCTGAGAAAAAGTTTGCTACAAATAAAGATAGGTTCTCTAAATATATTAATGAGCTTAAATAATTAATGAATCAAAATGATACTTATTTTCTAGAGAATAGTCCGCTATTCTCTGGGAAGATTAGACAAGTATTTAATTACTCTCAAGATAAACTTCTCATTAAAACATCAGATAAAATATCTGCTTTTGATTTTGTTTTTGATGACGAAGTTACTACAAAAGGATCATTGCTAACGAAAATTACGAAGTTTTGGTTTAACAAGACTCAGCATATTATCAAAAATCATCTATTGGATGATTGTGAGCTGCAAGACTTAATCCCCAAATCTCATGAATCTTGCATGCTTGTAAAAAAATGTCGACCTATCAGAATAGAATCAATTGTTCGTGGTTATTTGTCTGGCTCTGCATATTCCGAATATCTCAAAAATGGAAAAGTATCAGACATTAGCATGAAGCCTGGACTCAAGTTAAATGATAGATTTGATGTTCCGATTTTTACTCCATCAACCAAAGCTGAAGTGGGTGATAAAGACGAAAGTATAACATTCACTCAAATGAAGGAACTAATCGGTAATGATGAAGCAATCTACATAAACAAAAAAAGTATAGAGCTATATAACTTTGCACATGAATATGCGCTATCAAAAGGTTTATGTCTGATAGATACAAAATTTGAGTTTGGCTATGATGAACAAAATAATATCATATTAATTGACGAAATTTTTACACCTGATTGTTCAAGATATTGCCTAGAACAAGACAGAAATAACAAAGATGTAGATTTTTTTGATAAACAGTTTTTTAGAAATTATCTAAGAGAAATAGGCTGGCAAAGCACACAAATAAATATTCCTGAAAAAATAAAAAATACTCTTATTACTAGATATCAACAAGTCTATAATATGATTGTTAATGCCTAAATATCTATTTATAACTGGGACCAACACAGATGTTGGTAAAACCTTCATAGGAACAAAACTAATAAAAGGTTTAAATAAAAAATACAGTTGTCTTGTATTTAAACCTATTGAAACTGGTTGTGTAAAAAGGAAGGGCGAACTAATTCCTGAAGATTCCACCAAGTATTACAGTATAGTAAATAAAGTCATGGACTTAGACGAGTTGAACCCATATAGATTCATACCGCCAATCTCCCCATATCTGGCTATTAAAAGAGCAAAAAGAAAGATATTTCTAAAAGATTATTATACAAAACTCAAAGTAATATCAAAAAATGCTCCTGTATTAGTAGAGGGCGCAGGTGGCGCTTTTTCTCCTCTTGCTCTTGATGGTTTAAATATTGATCTTATGAAGATGATTGGATCATTTAATATCTTGATTATTAAAGATGAGTTGGGATGTATTAGCGGAGCTTTATCAAACATACTGGCCTTTGAGAAATACAAAGTAAGATTAGACTTACTCATTTTAAATACACAAAATAAAAACAACATGGATAACTTTAAAGAAATTAGAAAATATACAAGTATTCCCATGATCAACTACACTAAGTCAGCTGATATTAAAACTATCCAAGATAAAATTAGCAGATTTCTATAATTCACCAACAGATGCTTTTGAACATCTACTAGCACGCTCTATGAGAATCTTTTGAGCATTATCCAAATTTGTATCATCCCCTTGCCAAGCTGAAAGTGCAGCGGCTTGTATTGCCCTTGCATATGAGAAAGTCACTCTCCATGGTAGGTTATTTTTTTTATTCATGAGGTTCAAATGCTCTTCTGCCTCTGTATCACTTTGCCCACCTGATAAAAAAGCGATCCCAGAAGTAGTCTCTGGAACACATTCGGATAGGCAGTCAACTGTCATATTTGCGACAGTGCTGCTATCAGCTCTCGAGCTGTTATCTTGTCCCGAAATTACCATGCTTGGTTTAAGTACAGTTCCTGGAAGATAAACATTTAACATATCGAGATTTTTAAATAATGATTTAATTGATTTTCGAGTCACGATGTCACATTGCTCTATAGTATGGGATCCATTTATAAGAACTTCTGGTTCTACTATTGGAACTAAATTATTCTCCTGGCATAAGGAGGCGTATCTTGCTAGAGCATTCATATTTGATTCAATGCAAGCTTCAGATGGAATATCCTGATCGATGGTTATAACAGCTCTCCATTTACAGAACTTTGCTCCATGAGCATAATAGCCGGATAGTCGCTCTCTTAAACCATCCAGACCTTCGGTAATTTTCTCATTAGGATGATTTGAAAAATCCTTAGCTCCTTTATCTACTTTGATACCTGGAAGTATACCTATTGTATTTAAGTAGTCTCTAAAAAGAGTCCCGTCTGACATTTTTTGATCAAATGTTTCTTCAAATAATATTGCACCACTTATATAGTTAGAAAGATTCGGCGCAGTAACAATCAATTCTCTATATCTTCTTCTATTAATCTCGTTATTTTCAGTATTTATTGATGCTAAACGTTTAGCGATAGTCGGGCTGCTTTCATCCATTGCTAAAATACCTTTTGGTTGGGCCATCATTTTTTTTGCTGTTTCTTCAAGAATATTTTTATCCATTACATTTTCTCCTATTCATTAATTTCTAGCATATTACCAACTTCCACAACCTTCATTGCGTTTGTACCGCCGCTAGTCCCCAAAAGATCTCCTTTTGTTATGATAACTAAATCTCCTTTTTTAACCGTGCCAATCTTTTTCATAAGTCCTATCACTTGCATATTAGCTTGAGCATGATTTTCCTCTAATCTATCTAGTTTTATAGACTGAACGCCTTTATATAAACATATTCTTCTTGCTGTTTTTACATTTTGGGTCATGGCATATATAGGAATGTTTGATTGCACTCTAGACATCCATAGAGCTGTAGAACCAGTTTCTGTAAGTGCTGCAATTGCTACAACTTTAGTTAATTTAGCGCTGTAAACTGCTGATAAAGCAATTACCTGATCAACCGGAAGCGTCTTAGGTACAACTCTATCAACTGATAGTGGTCTTATATAAGCTCCTTCTGATTCAGCGCAAATTCTACTCGCTTCATTAATAACGTCCGATGGATACTTACCTATTGCTGTTTCTGCTGAAAACATAATAGCATCAACACCTGATGTAACAGCATTGGCTACATCAAACACTTCTGCTCTTGTTGGTACTCTATTTGTGATCATAGATTCCATCATTTGAGTCGCCACTATTGCTAGTTTATCAAAAGATATAGCTTTTCTAATTAAGAACCTTTGTGCCGCAGGCAACTGTTCTATTCCAATTTCAACACCAAGATCACCACGAGCAACTAACAGGCCATCTGAAGCTTTAGTTATTTTATCAATATTTTTTAGAGCTTCGTTTCTTTCAATTTTTGCAATTACTTTAATATCTTTATTCTTAATAATATTTTTGATTGCTAGAATATCTTTTTCATCTTTTACAAATGAAACAGCTATATAATCATATTCATAAGATAAAGATTTTTTAAGATCAGATTTATCTTTGGCTGTAATTCCCGATAATGATAGGCCGCCACCTTTTTTATTTAATCCTTGATGAGGTTTTAATTTACCTCCACGCTCTACGGTTGTATGTATCTTTTTAGACTGTATTTTAATAACTCTAAGTTTAATTAAAGCATCGCTAAGCAGTAATTCATCACCTTCATACACGTTTTTGTATAAATCCTTATATGTTATTCCAACCTGTTTTTGGCTCCCATTGTCATTAAGATCTGGATTAATAATAAAATTATCACCAGTTTTTAGCGTTATATGTGTTTTTTTTGAAAATCCTTTTATCCTTATTTTTTGGCCCTGAAGGTCAATCATCACAGCAACAGGCCTACCCATTTTTTTTTCTTTGCTTCTTACCAAATCTATTAATGTTTTTGCATCTTCGATCGAAGTATGAGAAAGGTTAATCCTAAAAACATCTGTACCTGCGAGCATCATCTTTTCTAACTTAGTCCCAGTTGAGGTTGATGGTCCTAGAGATGCAATGATTTTAGTTCTTTTTTTCATAGTTTATAAATCCAACTTATCCAATATGGGTAAATCACCTCCTTCTAAGTACGTTAGAAGGGACCCTCCTCCTGTAGATAGACAGCTGTATTGGCTTTGTAAATTTAAATTTTCAATGATAGGTAGTGTATCACCACCGCCTATAATAGAAAAACAATTATGCTCGGCAATTGTTTTGGCTAACTCTATAGTTCCTCTATCAAAGGGCTCTTTTTCAACATACCCTAGTGGGCCGTTCCAAAATATAGCAGATGATTTATTAATAATTGATTTAATTTCAGTGAGACTTTTTTCTCCTATATCAAAAATAATATCGTTCTTACTAATATTACACACATCTTTATTTTTAGGTTTTGATTCTGACTCACAGGACAGGTCAGTAGGAAATATAATCTTTGATGAGAAGTCAGAGCTTAATATATTTTTTGCTTCATTAACAAGATCTTCTTCATAAAGCGATTTACCAATTTCGCTACCTTTTGCTTTTAGAAATGTATTTAAAATGCCTCCTCCAAGAATCATGAAATCACATTTTGCTAATAGCTTTTTTATCACAATAAGTTTAGTTGAAACTTTAGCTCCTGAAATAATTATTGTCATAGGCCTAGAGTCTTCATTAATAAGTTTGTTTATTGTAGAAATCTCGTTACTTATATTTAAACCAGGATAAGTTTTGAGATATTCACTCACACCGAATGTGCTGCTTTCTTTCCTGTGTGATACACCAAAAGCATCGAAAACAAAATAATCTGCTAATGAGGCATATGCTTTTGATAAATCTGAATTTGAAGATTTTTCACCTTTATTAAATCTCACATTTTCAAGCATAGCAATTTCATAATCCTTAAAATTTATATCATCCGTGTAAGAGTTAAAAAATTTAATATCTCTATCTAAAAGTGCTGATAAATATTTGCATATCGGCTTAAGTGAAAGAGATTCTTCGTAGACACCTTCTGTTGGCCTTCCTAAATGTGAGAAGATAATTATCTTATTTTTATTTTCTAGAAGTTTTTGGATAGTTTCGAGAGATTGTTTAATCCTGAAGTCATTTACAATATTTCCTTTATTCATTGGAACATTGAAATCAAACCTAACTAGAATTCTTTTTGATACAATACTGTCCAGTATCACTTAACTAACCCAATGCATTGTCACATCTAACATTCGATTAGAAAATCCCCATTCGTTATCATACCAAGCACAAATTTTGTATAACTTGTCGTCGGATGCTCTTGTTAAACTTTCATCAAATACAGATGAATAAGATGAGTGATTAAAATCAATAGAAACTAAAGGAAGTTTGTTATAGCCAACAATATTTTTCATATCGCCTTCAGACGATTGTAATACAAGATTATTAAGTTCATCTACAGATGTAGATTTACTTGTGTTAAAACATAAATCGACAACAGAAACATTAGTTGTTGGAACGCGTATAGCAAAACCATCTAGCTTACCATTTAAGTCTGGCATAACTAATCCAACCGCTGCTGCAGCTCCCGTATTTGTAGGTATCATAGACTGTGTTGCTGAACGCGCTCGTCTTAAATCTGAGTGATATACATCCGTTAAGACTTGATCGTTAGTATATGAGTGGATTGTGGTCATTAGACCGTTTGTTATCTCTAAATTTTTATGAATATTTTTAATTACTGTAGCAAGACAGTTTGTCGTACAAGATGCATTTGATATGACTTCTTGCTTGTCAGTCAATGTCTCATGATTTACACCAAATACAACCGTATTATCAACTTCTTTTCCTGGAGCAGATATAATAACTTTACTCGCTCCTGCTTTTATATGTCCACCAGCTTTTTCTTTTGATACAAATATTCCTGTGCATTCATAAACTACATCAACATTTAGTTTACTCCATGGTAAATTTTCAGGGTTTCTCTCAGATGTAACAAGAATTTCATCTTGATTATTTATTATGATTTTATCCCCATTAACATCAACAGGAGTATTGAATTTACCATGAACTGTATCATGTACTAATAAGTGTGCATTTATACTACTATCGCCTAAATCATTTATGGCTACGATTTGAATATCTTCATATGTACTATTTTCATATTTAGCTCTCAATATGTTTCTACCAATTCTTCCAAATCCATTTATAGCTACTCTTATTGTCATATGCTCACCTATTTTTTCTATTAATTAATTTTTGTATTTGTTTTTTTATGTTGCTAACTGTGAAGCCGAAGTATCTCATAACATCATTACCAGTGCCAGATAATCCGAAAGATTCCATAGTTATCATTGAGCCTTCCTTACCTATATATTTAAACCAACTCTGACCTTTACCAGATTCAACAGCAAGTATGTTATCAAAATTTTTAGGAATACATTTATTTTTATAAGCTACGCTTTGCCTCTCGTAAACCTCTTGGCATGGCATCGAGATAACACGGATATCCAAGTCTTTATCTTTAAGTTCCATCGCAGCCTGAAGTGCAATAGATACCTCAGAACCAGATGCAATTATGATACCGTCTGGCTTATTACTTGATCCAAAAACTATGTAACCTCCTTTATTAATATTCTCATTTTGTATTTTTGATTTTGGCAGTTCTTTAAGAGTTTGTCTTGTCAAGGCGAGAGCTGATGGTGTTTCTTGTGATAAGAGTGCATGCTTCCAAGCAACTGCTGTTTCTTGTGTGTCTGCTGGTCTCCAAACGTCCAAACCTGGAATAAGTCTAAGTGATGATATCTGTTCAACTGCTTGATGTGTCGGCCCATCTTCACCAAGACCAATTGAATCATGCGTAAAAATATAAACTACAGGCAGTTTCATGAGCGCAGACATTCTTATCGCGTTTTTTGCATACTCAGAAAATATTAAGAACGTACTAGCAAAGGGTCTCATTGCTCCATGCAAATATATGCCATTTGAAATTGCAGACATTCCAAACTCTCTCACTCCATAATAAACATATTTACCAGAAGGATTATTTGGTGAAAAAACTTTCATGTCATCATAATATGATAAATTTGATCCTTTAAGATCTGCTGAGCCACCAATAAGTTCTGGCATGTATTTACCAAATACAGACATCACCACTTGTGATGATTTCCTAGTTGCCATTGGTTTATGAGTTTTTAAAATAAATTTATTTAAATTGTTTATTGTAATAGCTGATAGTTTATTTTTTATCCTTCTATTTAGTTCGTTATATTCCTTTTTATATAATTTTTTATATTTTTGTATCTTCTTATTCCATTGATCCTCATTTTTTTTACCTTTTGTACATCCATCCCAACTCATATAAATTTCTTTTGGTATATTGAAAGGCTTGTATTTCCAACCTAATCTTTTTCTTACTACTTCTGCTTCATCTTTTCCAATTGGTGCTCCATGTGCAGCACTTGTTCCTTGATATTTTGGGGATCCATAACCTATGACTGTCTTGCAGCATATTATGGTCGGCTTAGTAATTTGGCTCTTCGCATTTTTTATAGCTTGTCTAATGCTTACAAAGTCATGGCCATTAATATTTTTTACAACATTCCAACCATAACTCTTAAATCTGGATGGGATATCGTCGGTAAACCAACCATTGACATTTCCATCTATGGAAATACTGTTCATGTCATAAAAGACTATTAGTTTATTAAGTTTCATTGTCCCTGCTAATGAGCATGCTTCGTGAGAAACTCCCTCCATTAAGCACCCGTCACCTGCAAAAACATATGTATTGTGATCAATAATGGTATTGCCAGGTTTATTATATTCAGCAGCTAAATTTTTTTCTGCCAGAGCCATTCCGACACCATTGGCGAGTCCCTGCCCAAGAGGTCCAGTTGTTGTCTCTACACCTGGCGTGATATCACACTCTGGATGTCCTGGTGTTAATGAATTTAATTGTCTAAATTTTTTTATATCATTGATTGATAATTTATAACCGCTTAGATGTAAAAGAGAATATAACAGCATTGAACCATGTCCATTTGACAGAACAAATCTATCTCTGTTGAACCAATTAGGATTTTTTGGGTTATGCTTTAAAAACTCTCTCCATAAAACTGTGGCAATGTCAGCCATACCCATCGGTGCTCCTGGGTGTCCAGAATTTGCCTTATTAACTGCATCAATACTCAGGAACCTTATGGCATTCGCTAAAATACGATTATTCACCTTGTCTCCATTTTATTGAGCACCCAACACTCGGAATTTGATTTACAGGTCCCTTCCCAGTTCTTGCTATTTCTATCATGCCTTTAAATAAATCACTTGAGTTAGCTGACATTTGTTTCGACATTTTTCTAGCATCAAATCTTCCCCGATACTGTAACTCTAGATTACTATTAAATCCAAAGAAATCTGGTGTACAAACAGATTTATATTTTTTTGCAATATTTTGCTTATCATCTAAGAGGTATGGGAAGCTAAAACCAAATCTTTTAGAGACCTTCTGCATATTTTCAAATGAATCCTCCGGATATGCATCATAATCATTAGAATTAATAGCAACGCATCCGATGCCTTTTTTCTGCATGACACTTACCTCTACAGCAAGTTGATCAATGATAGATTGAACATATGGGCAATGATTACAGATAAACATAATGAGAGTTGCTTTCTCCCCTTGACATGATTTAAGTGTATGAAATTGATCATCAACACCACGAAGCTCAAACTCATGAGCTTTCATATCATAATCACAGTTAGGTGTATAGGTTTCAGCCATGAATTATCTTGAAAAATCTGAACTTGACCCCAATATTAGTTGGAAATCAGGTTTTTTATGTTAATTAAAATATTATTAGTGATATAATACCTCACTTCCAAAGAAGAATATATCTATGCCAAGCAATAATTTATCTAAAACCAAACAAAAAGAAATTAAAGAGCTCATTGAAAAAGGAAGATCGCAAGGATTCCTTACGATCGGAGAGATTAATGATCTTTTGCCTACTAATTTATATGATGCTGATCAAATAGATGGAATCATTAAATTAATCACAGATTTAAAAATTAAGGTTGTTGAAAGCAATAAAGATATACAAACAGAGGTCGTGATCGGAGATGAAGAGATAACCGATGATGATGATAATGAAATCACTGAACAAGAAGCTGTAGAAGTATTATCTAATCTTGATGAAGAATTTGGAAGAACATCAGATCCTGTAAGAATGTACATGCGAGAAATGGGTACTGTTGAACTTCTAAATAGAGCTGGTGAGATAGTTATTGCCAAGAAAATTGAAGAAGGGCAAAAATTAATTTATGAAGCAATTCAAAGGTTTCCATTATCAGTCAGCTATTTTTTGAAGTTATTTAAAGAAGAGGAAGAGTTAGAAGCACAAATTTCTGATTATATTCTGGATGTTAAAGAAAACTCTAATGAGGGATTCAAAACAGAACAGATACCTGATGCTCCTGTCGCATCAGATAAATCTGATGAGATAGACGAGTCGGAAGAAGAAGACGAAATAATTGATAATTCACCCGATAAAGAGCTTGTATCTCAGAAAGTCTTAATCATAAAAGAATATTTCGATAAATATAAATCTCAAAAAGATCAGATAAAAGCAGAAAAAATATTTGATAAAATAAAAGATGAAATTTCAAATTTCAAATTTACTAGCCTCTTTATTGAAAAACTAATAGCGAAAATTCAAGATATTTCTAATAATATCGTGAAGTATGAAAAAGACATGTTTTCACTTTGTCTTAAACAGACGTCACTCTCTAAAAAAGAGTTTGTTAAACTCTTTAAAAATCATGAGACAGATATAAATATTCTAGAAGAAATTAAGAATAATCACCTCAAACCAGGTACTGATGAGGCGCTTTTTTCAAAAGAATTTAGTAAAATTAATAAAAAGCTAATGCTTATAGAGTCTGGGCAGAGAATTAGTATTCAAGAAATTAAAGTTATCAATAAAGCCAGAAGAACTGGAGAGATTAAAGAGAGAAACGCAAAAAGAGAAATGGTTGAAGCGAATTTACGTTTGGTAATATCCATAGCTAAGAAATATACTAATCGAGGATTACAATTCTTAGATTTAATTCAAGAAGGAAATATAGGCTTAATGAAAGCTGTGGATAAATTTGAGTATAGAAGAGGATATAAATTTTCAACGTATGCAACTTGGTGGATTAGACAAGCTATAACAAGGTCGATTGCCGATCAAGCGAGGACTATCCGTATACCGGTTCATATGATCGAAACAATTAATAAACTGAACAGAATACAAAGAAAGCTGCTCCAAGAAAATGGTAAAGAAGCCTCACCTGAGGAGCTAGCTGAACATATGGATATGACTGAAGAAAAGGTTCGAAGAGTCCTAAAGATTGCGAAAGAACCTATATCTATGGAATCACCAGTGGGTGATGATGAAGATTCTCATCTAGGTGACTTTATTGAAGATGAAAATGCAGAAAAACCTTTAGATCAGACTATCAATGATGGTCTATCAGATTCAACGCGTGATATTTTATCTAGTCTTACTCCAAGGGAAGCCAAAGTTTTAAGAATGCGCTTTGGTATTGATATGAATACTGACCATACATTAGAAGAAGTTGGTAAACAGTTTGATGTCACAAGAGAGAGAATAAGGCAAATAGAAGCAAAAGCTCTAAGAAAACTAAGACACCCTTCACGTGCACAAAATCTTAAAAGTTTTTTAGATAATGACTAATCTTGCCATTTTTGCTGCAGGATGTTTTTGGGGTATCGAGGAAAAATTCTTATCACAACTTGGAGTATTAAATACAGAGGTTGGTTATATAGGTGGTATAACAAAAAACCCAAATTATCAGGATGTTTGTATTGGTAACACAGAACATGCAGAAGCAGTTCGAGTAAAGTTTGATAGTCGGGTTATTTCATATGAAAGCTTATTAAAACTTTTTTTTGAGATACATGATCCAACAACTTTGAATCGTCAAGGCCCTGATATCGGGACGCAATATAGATCTGAGATTTTCTGTCTAGATGAAGATCAATATTTAATCGCAGACACGTTTAAAAGAAATTTAAATAACGACAAGTTTAATGGTAATATTGTTACCTCAATAAGCATGGCGGGAACTTTTTGGATCGCTGAAGAATATCATCAGAAGTATATAAGAAAAAAGAAGAACATGATCTTATAAAAAAATTACATTAGGGCCTGTAGCTCAGTTGGTTAGAGCAGTGGACTCATAATCCATTGGTCGCAGGTTCGAGTCCTGCCGGGCCCACAAAGAATATGGATAGTCTTGATAATTATAAAATAGTAATTGAAGAACTGAAACAATCGCTAGTTTCTCATAAGCTTTTTTCTAATACACTTAATGCAGATCAAGTAAGACAGTTCATGGAATCTCATATATTTTCAGTTTGGGGATTTATGAGCCTGCTTAAGGGACTACAATCGGGAATTACTGTCAATGATTTACCTTGGATGCCAAATCAAAATACTAAAAATGGGCTGACTAATTTTATAAATGAAATTGTATTATGTGAAGAAAGTGATGACATAGATGATATTGGGTATATATCTCACTTTGAGATTTATCTTTTAGCTATGGATAAAATGAATGCTGATGCCTCACAAATTAATCTTTTAACTAAAAGATTGAAAAGTGAAGAGTATGATAAAAAATTTATCGATGAATTAAAGATTTACGATGAAGTTAAGGATTTTATCAAATTTGATCTTGATATAGCACTATCAGGGAGTTTACCAAAGATTGTTGGTAGCTTCACACTTGGTAGAGAAAAAGTTATACCGAATATGTTTAGCTATATAGTTGCATGCATTGAACATAACAATACAACGAATAATTTACTTACTTATCTAAAAAGACACATAAATATTGATGGAGATCGACATGGTCCGCTATCTATTAAATTGCTTGATACGATTTGTGATACCGATGAAGCTTATGAGCTTGCATATAATTCCGGTATTACTTCTTTACAGTTAAGGTTAAAGGTATGGGACAGGATAGCTAGTGAACTTGGTATTGACAAAGTATCATAATATGATAATATACTTATATACAAACCTCCTCCGTATATAAAGAAGCCAGCAGGAAGCTGGCTTTTTTATTCATAAAACAGAAAGGTTCCTGTCTTGATTTCATATGAAGATACCTCTTCTTCAGTGTTGATGCCGAGCAGCACGCTAATTGCCCTTATTGTGTTTCCGTGAGAAACAACTAATATATTTCCACTGCTAGGTAATGAGTCAATAAAACTCAATACTCGCAAGCTGACATCTTTTAAGCTTTCTCCATTGGGTGGGCTTGTACTCCAGCCTCTTCTAGCAGAAATAAAAGCGTCATCACCAATTCTAGTACGAACATCTGATTTATTTAATCCAGACCAGTCACCATAACTTCGTTCTTTTAAGCGGTCATCATAGGTTATGTCTACATAATCACCTACGATACTAATTGCTGTAGTCATTGCTCTTTTTAAAGGTGAACTAAATACATAATCGAATACAACATCTGATAATTCTTGCTTAAGATCTAAAGCTGCACGCATACCTTTTTCTGTTAATTGAGGATCATGCCAACCTGTAAAAAGATGTTCCTTGTTATATTCTGATTGAGCATGGCGTACAAACCATATTTTTCTGGTTCCTTGAGATTTCATTTTTTATTTGCAATATCATTATATACTTCTTCATCATTATTAGATAATTTTCTTATTTTAAAATATTTTGAGGAGTGAAGACCAATTTCATATAATAACCACATTGGTAAGGCAAGAAGTATTTGTGATATCACATCAGGTGGTGTCAGTAGCATACCAAGAGTAAAAGCACCCACTATGATATATGGCCTTTTTGAAGCAAGTTTTTCTCTTGTTGTAATACCAGATGTTATTAGCAGTACTGTCACTATTGGTACCTCAAAGGAAAATCCAAATGCGAAAAATAACGCTATTACAAAATCTAAATATCTTCCGATATCAGTCATGACCGCAACATCGGTTGGAGCAATACCAATGAAAAAAACAAATATCAAGGGGAATACTATGAAGTATGCGAATGCCGCGCCTAAATAAAATAAAAAGCTGCTTGATAATATTAATGGAAGTATAAGTTTCTTTTCATGCGCGTACAGGCCTGGTGCTATGAACGACCAAATATGATAGAGAATATATGGTATTACGATGAATATAGATAAATAAATAACCAGCTTGAAGGGTATTAAAAATGGTGATGCAACATCAATTGCGATCATCTCGCTGCCATCAGGAAGAGCGTTCAAAAGAGGTATAGATAAAGTATTATAAATCTCTCCAGAGAAAGGAATTAAAAATATAAATATTACTAGTACAGATAATAGGATTTTAGTAAGCCTACTTCTGAGCTCTAATAGATGGGGTACAAATGAATTTTTAATCAGATTTTTCTGATTTGTCTGACTCTGACTCATATTGTGTCTCTTTAATTCTTTTTTGTAATTCTGATATAGACAACTCTTGATCTTTCAATATTGATTTAATGTCAGTACTATCTACCTCACTATCTATTTTATCTTTTACTGAACTAAAGTAGCGTTGTACTTTACCAAACTGTTTACCAAGATAAGAAGCAACCTCTGGAAGCTTTTCAGGACCCAAGACGAAGAGTGTTAGGAGGAATAAAAAAAATAATTCCCAAAAACCTATATCAAACATCGTTAAGTATTTTTATTTTGATTGTCGTCGTCAATTGTTTTATTGCTAGTAGAATCTTCTTTTGAGGACTTTTTGAAACTCTTCATCGCTGCACCTAAATCAGCACCGACATTTCTAAGTTTCTTTGTACCAAACAATACAACAACTATGATTAAAATAAGTAATATTGACCATGGAGATATTCCGCTTAACATTTTATTACCTCATCATTTTCTATTATTTTTCTCTTCTATACCAGAAGTGCCAAATCTATTTTCTAATTCTTCTAATATCCTAGCATATTTAATGTCATGTGAAGCTAATAATACAAGCACATGAAATAATAAATCTGCAGATTCATGGATTATTTGATTTTCGTTTTCCTTTGTGGCTTCAACGAGCTCGCTAGCTTCTTCAATCACTTTATTACAAATATGATTATTTCCTTTTTTATATAATGCTGAGATATAAGAATCTTTAGAGTTTGAAGATTTCCTTTCTTCTAAAATTTTATCTAGTTTATCTAATATATCTTCCATTCAATCCTCACAAAAATTTATCTTACTGAAATACCTTTTGCTTTCAAGTATTCTTTAGCCTGACATATCGTATATTCTCCAAAATGAAAAATACTTGCTGCTAACACAGCGTCTGCATTTCCTTTAAGAATTGCTTGATATAAATGATCTAAGTTTCCAGCTCCACCCGATGCTATTACTGGTATAGTAACATTATTTGAAATTTTGCTGAGTATCTCAACATCAAATCCATCTTTGGTTCCGTCTTTATCCATACTTGTCAATAAGATTTCACCAGCTCCTCTTTTTTGACATTCAAGGCACCAATCATACGCTTTAAGGGTAGTTTGTGTTCTACCGCCATGTGTGAAAACAATATAATCATTATCAATTTTTTTTACATCCACAGCTACAACTATACATTGTCTCCCAATCCTATCAGTTACATTATTGATCATATCAGGATTAGACACAGCAGCAGTATTTATTGTAACTTTATCCGCACCTACAGATAATAAATCTCTCACGTCATTGAAGTTTTTAACGCCACCACCAACAGTTAGGGGTATAAATACTTCATCAGCTACTTTTTCAACTACACTCAATATATTATTACGACCCTCATGTGATGCAGTGATGTCAAGAAACGTTATTTCATCTGCACCCTCATTATCATATTTTTGAGCAATTTCTACAGGGTCTCCTGCATCCACAATATCTATAAAGTTTGTCCCTTTTACAACCCTTCCTTTGTCGACATCTAAACAAGGAATAATTCTTTTAGCTACACTCATCAATAGCCTCTGATAGTTTAATAGAATCCTCATAAAGTGCTTTACCTATTATCATTCCATTAATTTTAGATTTATCCATAGATAATATAGTTCTTACATCATCCATAGTTGTAACCCCTCCCGATATGATAGCGCTTGTAGTGATGTAATTTAATATAGAATTTATCGAATTTTTACTTATACCTTTCATCATTCCGTCCTTGCTTATATCAGTGATAATAAACATTTTAATCTCATTGATTTCAAGATATTCAATAAAAGATTTTATATTCTCACTTTCAGTTTTTTCCCAACCATCGCCAGCAAGTTTACCGTCTTTGACAGCAATATCTATAGCTATACGTTGCCTAAAGCTTTTGTCCAAAGATAAAATAAATTCTCTATTCTTTAAAACTTTTGTACCGAGGATAATTCTATCCACCCCATGACTAATGTACCTTTCTATAGTGTCTATAGTTCTAATTCCTCCGCCAACCTGTATAAAAATATTCGGGAATGATTTTCTTATATCAAGGATATTTTGAATATTAGTAGGGTTACCAGCCTTCGCTCCATCAAGGTCTACTATATGTATGAACTTGGTCCCATTACTAATCCAATTCTTTGCAATATCCTTTAGATTATCTGAGTAAATCGTTTTTAAAGCGTAGTCTCCCCTTGAAAGACGAACGCATTTACCCTCTATAATATCAATTGCAGGATATATGATCATGTTAATTTTTCTGACCAGTTGATAAAGTTTGATAAGAGCTGTAAACCATGTTTAGAACTTTTTTCAGGGTGGAATTGGCAAGCAAAAATATTATCTTTAAGTATGGCGGATGTAAAATTTATCTCATAATCAGAATCTGAAAGTATATTAGTTTCAGTAGTTGCCTTGGCATAATAACTATGAACAAAATAAAAAAAAGATTTATCGGGAATATTTTCCCAAAGAATATGATTATATTTCTGGTTTACTTTATTCCAACCCATATGCGGAACTTTCATATCTTTCTTTATGGTGCTTCTAAAATCTTTCACATCTCCAGTTATCAAAGAAAAACAATTAACACCATCATTCTCAAATGATTTTTCAAAAAGAATTTGAAACCCAAGGCATATTCCCAGAAAAGGCTTATTCATAATATGTGTTTTAAGATCAGGAAAGTCAGACGCAAGTTTTTCTAAACATGAATGTGCTGCTCCCTGCCCAGGTAGAACAAGTAATGATGCATCTTCAATGTCTTTTGAAGAATATGCTATAGAAAGATTATAATTTTTATTGATAACTTTTTTTAATGATTTTAAAACACTATGAAGATTACTCATCCCATAATCTATAACAGCAATATTTTTCATCAAAGAAATTCTTTAGTCGATGGTATCTTATTTATATTTTGTTTGTCAAAAGAGATGGCCATCTTTATAGCTTTACCGAATGCTTTGAATATTGTCTCAGCTATATGGTGGGCATTCTTTCCTCTAATATTATCAATATGAATAGTAGCTTTAGCATGATTACTGAAGCCTTGAAAAAATTCACTCAAAAGTTCAACGTCAAATTCTCCTACTCTTGCTCTTGGGTAGGTTGCATTATATATAAGACCTGGTCGACCTGAAAAATCTATAACAACTCGTGACAAAGCTTCATCAAGAGGGATATAAGCATAGCCAAATCTATGAATTCCTTTTTTATCACCAAGAGCCTTATCGAATGCAGCACCCAGTGTAATTCCAATATCTTCTACAGTATGATGAGCATCTATTTCAAGATCACCTTTTGCATTTAAGTCAAGATCTATTGATGAGTAACGAGTAGTTTGATCAAGCATGTGTTCCAAAAATGGTAAATTTGCAGTCAGGTTACTATTACCCGAGCCATCTAGATTTAGAGAAAGGGTAATGTCTGTTTCCTTAGTTTTTCTACTTTCCTGAATTTTTCTCATGCCATATATTAATATATTATTGATTACTTAGCCATTTCTTTACAAAAGTTATAACTCTCTCACTATTATCTGTATGATAATGATCTGAGGATTTTATTTTAATCTGTTGTGATTTAGTACTTGTTTCTTTTATAAGTTTCTTTCTTTTATTCGCATTCTTCAAAACTAAATTAAAATCATTTTCACCAAATAAATCTAGTATTGGAACTTTTATCTTACTATAAGGATATTCGTAGATAAGTTTTTCTCCTTTATCTACAGCCCCACTTCCAATTAAAACTAACGAACTTATATTGTTAATTAAGTTTTTGTTTTGTATAAATGACATCAACATATGGACGCCACAGCTATGAGCAATTATTATTACTTTATTATTTTTTTTATATATGTGTTCAAGTGCAGATAATATTCTTTCGTCTGAATCATAAAATATTTTTGTATATTCTGAATATGTAGATTGTTTTTTTAATACGGGCAATTGAAGGCTATATGTGTTGTAAAGATTACTCAATATGACTCTTACAGGGTGTGCTAGATTTTGTTCATTGGGGCTTAATCCCCTCCCGTGTAAAAATAATACTGCAGTGTTGTGTTCCTCATTATATAGCTCTAACATTGAGTATTTCCCGAACTTGTAATCTATATAAAGATGTTTTCCATCAAATATTTCACTTAAGCTTTGTTCATATATCATTGACTCTCTAAATTTGTCTGGAAGATGTATATGAGTGCAATGAACAATAAATGAAATTATCAGAAAGAATGTTATGATTCTAGACAACAAGTTCATCAAATATACTCAATATTTCTTTACTAATTGTAGGCTCTAAAAGTGAGTGGCCAGCGTCCTCAGCAACTATTAGTCTAGACTTTGGATAGACCTGATTAAGATCATATGCCTGTCTAATAGGACATACAACATCATACTGACCATGTACAATTGTGCATGGTATGCCTAAAATTTTGTCTATATTTTTTATAATTTGATTCTCTTCAATAAAACAGTCATTTACAAAGAAATGAGACTCAATTCTAGCAAGTGATACCGAGCACTCATCAAACGCATCAACCACATTAGGAGCGGGATATAAACAAGAAGATCTGCCTTCCCATAATGACCATTCTTTACAAGCCTTATCAGCAAGTTTTTCATTATCAGAAAATATCATTTTGTGATACTCAGACAGAATATCATCTGTCTTAGCATTATCTACTATAGAGATATAATTTTCCCAATATGCAGGATAAATCTCAGATGCACCATATTGATAAAACCATTGGATATCATTTTTTCTACACAGAAATACACCTCTTAATACCAAGGAGATAACTCTCTCCGGACAAGTTTCAGCATAAAGTAGTGCTAGTGTTGATCCCCATGAACCACCATAAATATGAAACTTTTCAATGCTTAGATAATCTGCGATTGAGTTTATATCAGCTATTAAATGATCAGTTGAATTTTCTGAAACCTCTCCATAAGGTGTGGACTTCCCACAGCCTCTCTGATCAAACATTATTAAGTGATACTTTTCAGGATTGAAATATTTTTGGTAAATTGGAGATGTCCCAGCTCCTGGGCCTCCATGTAAAAAAATTAATGGGGCGCCATTTTTATTTCCATATTCTTCAATATAGACTTCATGGATATCGCTAACTTCAATTCGATGAGTATCGAAAGGTTTGTTAATATTATAGAAATTCATATATAGTTATATCCTATAAATATCACTTCCATCAGGTCTGTTCTTATAAATTCTAAGTGTCCACATGTATTGCATTTTATTGATCATGATTTGTTTTTCTAGTACAGAGTTTATTTTAGCACAATCATCATGAAGATTATCTGATGGAAAATTTTCAAGTTCAGGAAATACCTGAAAATAATATTTATGCTTTTTTATGTCATAGGTGCATGTACATGGTAGAACTTTAGATTTTGTAATTTTTGCAAGTTTACTAACAGACTTGAGTGCAGTTTTTTGAGTATCAAAAAAATTAGAAAACAGTGAATCTTCCATACTTATATCCTCGTCTGCAAGCAAATAAAATACACTAGGTTTTCTCATATGTTTAATAATAGTTTTCATACGAATCTTGTCACGAGGATAGATCACAACCTTATCAGTGTCTTTACTTCTTGATCTGCCAATGAACCAATTCAATAGCTCATTTTTAAAGGGTTTGTACATACTTAATAAATCATACTTAGATAATGCTCTACCACCAAAATCTAATGATAATGTGTGAGGTGCTAATAAAATTACACTCTGATCTTTCTGTAAATGGCTCTCAATTAAGTTTAACCCTTTTTTATCAATTATTTTTTGCAGCGCTCTATCACGCTTCCACCAAAGTAGAGGTAAATTGATGTACATATGTCCAAGATTTCTAAAAAATAATTTAGATAACTTGGCTCGATCTTCGGGACTTAACTCGCCAAATGTTAGCTTCATATTTATCTCAACAATATCTTTTTTTGATTTACCAAAGTTATATAAAATCTTGCCTATTAGTTCACCAAGAAGAGCTCTTAGGTACTTTGGTAAATATGCAACTAGAAAACTTAGGCCAAGAAAACCCCACATGGGCCAATATTTTGGATAGAAATATTTGTATTCAAAACCCTCTCCATTAACTTCTGGTTCACCAAATGGATTATTTTTCGATATAAAAGGTTTTGGCATCTACTTAGTATTTCCAAAAATATTTAGTTATTAAGATAATAAATGTATAAATCTCAAGCCTTCCTATAATCATCATCAATGAAAGTAACGATTTGGAAAAATCATTGAGAGCTGCATAGTTCCCATAAGCTTCTCCAAGAGCTGGACCGAGATTATTTATACATGCAGCAGTTGTTGAAAAGGATGTTATTAAATCATGTCCTGACATCATAATTAGTAACGATGATATAAAGAAAATAACAATATATAGGATTATGAATGACAAAATAGTCTCAATAGTTACATCTTCCACTTTTTTATCATTCACTTTTATAGATATCTGAGCTTTGGGATGTATTACTTTTAATAGCTGTTTTTTAATCGACTTTAGAGCAATAGTTATTCTTATAACTTTCATTCCTCCGCCAGCTGATCCTGCACATGCGCCTATGAAACTAGATAAAAAAATCAGAGTAATAATAAACGTAGGCCATATATTATACTCTGATACGGTGAAACCTGATGTAGTTACAAAAGACATCACATGGAAGATTAAATCTATATTATTAATGGATGATAATCTCCCCCCAATTGAAAAAAGGAACACTAGAGTGAGGAGGCCCATAATTATGACTAAAAAAGTTTTAGCTTCAGAATTAGAAAAATAATTATTAAAAGATTTTGTTTTATAAAATAAAAAATGTAGAACAAAATTTAATGCTGATAAAAACATGAATACCATACATATTATTTTTATATAATCACTTGAGTAATATCCTATACTTTCGTTATGTGTAGAAAAGCCTCCTATAGACACTGTAGAGAAGCTATGACCAATAGCATCAAAGTAATTCATGCCTGCGAGTTTATAAAATATCATACATACGATTGTTAATATAAGGTAAACACCCCATAAACTTTTAGCGGTTTCTTTAATTCTCGGAGATAATTTATTATCTTTGATGGGTGACGATGTTTCAGCTTTATATAAATACATCCCTCCTACACCTAAAATGGGTAATATAGCCAAAACGAGAACAACAATCCCAATACCTCCTAGCCACTGGAGTAATTGACGGTAAAGGAGCAGTGGTCTACTCAATTCTTCAATATTCGTTATAACAGTGGCGCCTGTTGTAGTCCATCCAGAAGTTGATTCAAAAATTGCGTCTATAAAGCTAAGATTGAGTTGTTTATCTAAAATGAAAGGCACTGAACCAAAGATGCTTAATACAAACCAAAAAATTGCAACAATAAGAAACCCTTCTTTTATTTTAATTTGTGATTTTTCTTTTTTATTAGGAAAATATGTGATTAACCCAGAAAAAAAAACTATTAAAAAAGATTGTAGAAAGTTGTCTGCACTTATAGCGTAGTAGATAGATGCCATTAATGGTATGAGTAAGAAAAAACTAAAAATTAATAGAATAATGCCAGTTATTTTAAGTATTTGATAATAGTTCATTTAGAAAAAGCCAATACTTACTTGGAGTAGTTTCGCAAGTTTAGAAAAATCTTTTTTATGAAGTAAATAAATAATCAATCGGTCATTACTTTGTATGCTTACATCTTCATTCAATAGAATAACTTTTCCTTCTCTATAGATTGCACCTATTCTACAACCTGATGGTAACTCTAATTCTGATACTTTTTTGCCAACAACTTTTGATGTTTTATTATCACCATGAATAATAATTTCTAATAATTCTGCTTCTCCAAAACCCAGAGAATGTACTTTAACAACATCGCTTGTTCTTACAGAAGCTAAAATAGAGCCAATAGTTACATCCTCAGGAGAGACAACAACATCAATTTCTTTAGATACAAGTTTTCTATATGAGAGCTTATTGATGATTGCTATTGATTTTTTTGCTCCTAGATCTTTAGCCAGTTTTGCAGACAAAATATTCATCTGATCATCATTTGTGACGCTACAGAAATAGTCTACTTCATCAATCCCCTCATTATCTAGTAAGGACTCATCTGAAATATCATCATTCAAAACAACTGTGTCTTCTAAAGACTCTGATAAATATTTTGATCTGATTAAGTCTTTTTCTACAATTTTCGTGGAGAATTTTTGTGAAAGTTTATCAGCTAGTGTCATTCCAACAGTTCCTCCTCCTGCAATCATAATATTTTCTATGCGAGACTGATTTTTGCTCAATTCACTCATAAATCTCATATTTTCTTCTGTTGCAAGGAAAAATAAATCATCGCCTGTTTCTATAACAGTAGTTCCATTCACAGGTAGTATTTTTCTATCTCTGTATAAAGCAATTACTTTTACATCTACATTTGGTAGATGTTTTTTAAATTCTGATAACTTTCGTCCGGCTAGTGGGCCATCTTTTAAAACTGTAGCTCCTATAACTTGAAGATTTCCGTCAGCAAAATCATATGCTTGAAATGCGCCTGGGTGTTCGATTATATTTTTTATAAAATCTGTAACTAACTGACTTGGGCTAATTATAGAGTCAATGGAAAATAAGTCTAAATCAAATCCAGATGTACTTACTTGAAATTCTGAGTTACGTAATCTTGCTATTACAGTTGGTACATTAAACATCTTTTTAGCTAAGTGACAAGAGACTAGATTAACTTCATCACTTGCCGTTGTTGCGATTAGAATGTCGCAATCATTTACTTCAGCTTGTTCTAAAATTGAAGGTGATGACGCATTACCATGAATAGTTTTTATATCATTATCTTCTTGAAGATTCTCAATAACTGATAGGTTAGTGTCGATAAGGGTTATATCATTTCCATCATCGGTGAGGATTTTTGCTAAAGAGGAACCTACTTGCCCTCCGCCTAATACTGCTATCTTTTTCATAGATGTGTCTGGTCATAATTCTACATCATAAAATATTTAAATTATAATGATTTATATGAAATATTAGCGCAATTATTTATAAGAGTTTCTTTGATAGAGTGATTGGAATTATATAAATCTCTATTCGTAATAGTTTTTTTACCCTCAAGCTGAAGCTTTAAAATAGATAAAAATCCTTCCTTTGCTGCTATTACCAGTTCATTTTTGTTGAAACTGACTACTGTACCAGTTGGGTGTTCATGTTTTTTCTCAATACAATTTGCATCAAGAATTTTTATGTTATCTCCGAATAGATCAATGCGCGCCACTGGCCATAAATGGAGTGCTCTTATCATATTAAACATTAGTCGTACATTCATATCCCAATTTAAGAATGCATCTTCTTTTATTATTTTTTTTGCATAAGTTGGCTTTTTATTTAATGCACTTTTGATATATTCTTTAGCGCACATTTTATCTATTGCCTCGGAGCAACACTCAACAGCTATGTCTGTTAGATTATCTTGTATAGTTGAACAGTTGTCTGATTCTTTTATAGTATAAACTTTATTCAATATCATCTTTCCTTCATCAAGTTTTTCGTTTATTTCAAAATAGGTTATACCGGTTGCAGTTTCATTATTTATTAATGCATGCTGTATGGGGGCAGCACCACGGTATGCAGGGAGTAGTGAACAGTGAAGATTCATAATACCGAACTCAGTAGCATCAATAATAGATTGTGGGATTATTTTTCCATATGCATATACGATACCGAGATCAGCTTTGATGCTAGAAATATCATCTACAACGGTATCGCTAAATTGATCAGGCGTAATACATCTTAATTTATTTTTTTCACAAAATTCATATATTGATGTATGGACTATTTTTCCTCTTCTCGTCTTCTTTGAGCCTTGTGATATTACTAGAGGAACTTGATGTCCTGAGCTAATAATTTTATTTAGAAGTGGAGCTGAATAATAAGGGCTACCAAAATAAATTATCTTTAGCTTAGTCACTTTATATATGGATTCTCTGATCTTTTGCTCGATTCTGGATTTTGTTTCTGCTTAATAAGGCCTTTCTCAATCTTTGATTTTTTCATGTCAGATAGATAATCAACAAACAATTTTCCATTAAGATGGTCAATTTCATGTTGAATGCAAACAGCTAGTAAGTCTGTAGCCTCAGCTACATACAACTTACCTTTAATGTCATTAGCTTGGTATTTAATAAAATTATATCTATCGACTTTTTCGTAGAATCCAGGAACGGATAAGCAGCCCTCATCAAAAACGATAGGTTCTCTTTTATCCAAGATAACTGGATTAATAAGTATAATCTTTTCATTTCTATCTTTCGAAACATCAATTGTTATCACTCTTGTTATTACATTAATCTGTATTGCTGATAGACCAATACCTTTTTCGTGATACATAGTTTCAAACATATCAGATATTAGGGTTTTCAAGTCGTTATTATACTCGGTCTGATCAGGACAAAGCTGTCTTAATCTATTATCTGGGTAGTGCAATATTGTTCTCAAAGTCATTTTTTTAACCTAATGTCTTGTACTTATTGTTATTTTGATAGTATAAAGTAAAAAAAAGAATAATTAAGCCCAGGTTAGCTATGAAAAACTTAATGATAGTAGAGTCACCAACAAAGGTTAAGAGTATTGAAAAATTTCTTGGCCCAGATTTTAAAGTCGTTGCATCAGTTGGTCATGTCAGAGATCTTGTTTCTTCTGCAAGAAAGGGAATAGATGTAGATCAGGGGTTTAAGCCAGTTTGGAAGGTATCGAATAATAAAAAATCTGTCATTGATGACATCAAAAAATATACAAAAGATGCTGATGTAATATATTTTGCGACTGACCCTGATAGAGAGGGTGAAGCTATATCAAAGCACTTGTATGATATTTTAGAAAAAGCAAAATTCTTAAAAGGTAAAGAAACTCACCGAGTTGTATTTAATGAAATTACAAAAAATGCCGTCATTGATGCTTTAAAAAACCCACGAACAATATCCATTAGTCAGTGGGATGCGTATTTAGCAAGAAGGACTCTTGATTACTTAATGGGTTATGATATTTCTGAATTTTTATGGAAGAAGGTAAGTCGTGACGCAAGAGCTGGAAGAGTACAAAGTCCAGCTTTAAGATTAATCGTAGAACGTGAAATTAAAATAAATGCATTTAACCCGCAAGAATATTGGAATTTATCTGCAAGTGTCTCAAATAATGATAGAAATATAGAAATAGAATTAACAGAAATTAATGGAGAGAAAATAAAAAAAGACAATATTACAAATATAAATGACTCTCAAAGCGCTGAAGAAATAAAATCAAAAATAGAAAAATATAAAAATGTAAAAGTATCTAATATAAAAAATGGGCAAAGAAAAACTAAACCTAAAGCGCCATTCACAACTGCATCTTTACAACAAACTGCTTATACAAGTCTTGGTCTATCTGTTAAACAAACCTCTGCAATAGCACAAAGACTCTATCAAGGTATGGATATAGGGAGTGGACAACCCGTTGGTTTGATAAGTTATATGAGAACAGATTCAACAAACTTGTCAAAAGATGCTTTATCCGATATTTCATCATATCTTAAAAAAAATCACCCAACGCTAGCAGAGGATAATGTAAGAATATACAAAGGTAAATCAAAAAATGCACAAGAGGCCCATGAGGCAATAAGGCCGACATCTATGTCAAATACACCTAGTGCTGTTCAAAAGTATCTCGAAGAAAATGACTATAAGCTATATGATTTAATCTGGAAAAGAACGTTGGCATCTCAAATGAAAGACTCTATTAGCAAAACAGTATCAATAGACCTATCTATGGAAAGTGATTTCACATTTAAATATTCTGGTTCATATCTAGAGTTTCCCGGATTCAAAGAAGTTTATAGTTTTAGTGATAATGATGAAAAAGAAAAAGAGAATAAAAAAATACTGGAAAGCTTGAAAATAAATGATGAGCTAAATCTTGATAGTGTTAATGCGGAACAAAAGTTTACTCAGCCTCCTGCTAGATACAATCAAGCGAGTTTAATACAAGCACTGGAGGAATTAGGTATTGGAAGACCGTCAACATATGTGACTATTATTAATAAAATAATGGAAAGTAATTATGTTGATCCTGAAAAAAGTAATTTTCAGCCAACAGCATTAGCTAAAGTTGTCTATGAAACTCTCATAAACCATTTTAGAGATGATTTAGTTGATTATGATTTTACTGCCCGTCTTGAAGAAGATTTAGATAAAATAGCAAATGGTGAAAAAGAATATATGGAATGTGTTGAAAAAACATATAAGCCATTTAAGGAGAATCTTGATGAAAAAATTAAAACTGTTGATATCTCTGAACAAAGAGAACTAAAGGACTTAGGAATCCATCCAGAAACAAAAAGGCCTGTGACCGTAAGACTAACAAGATATGGGCCAACAATTCAAATGGGCACAAAAGAAGATGAAGAAAAACCAAAATGGGCAGCGTTGACGCCTGATCAAAAAAAGAATATTGATTCAATAACGCTTGATGATGCAATTCGACTGTTTAAGCTGCCCGAAAAAATTGGGGAATTGCAAAGAGAGGAAATACTTATAAATATTGGTCCATTTGGACCTTATGTTAAATGTGGTAAAACTAATGTATCTATGAAAGATATTGATATATTTTCTTTATCAGAAGCCGAGGCTATAACACGCATTGAGGAAAAGAGAGAAATTGATGCAAATAGAGAAATTAATATTTTTGATTCATCAGGAATAAAGGTACTTAATGGAATGTATGGCCCGTATATAACTGATGGTAAGAAGAATGTACGTATACCAAAGGATGTTGACCCAAAATCCCTCGATGAACTAACATGTATTGAAATGATAAAAAATGCACCTAAGAGACGCGCTCGTAGAACACGAGCAAAAAAATGATACCAAAACTTGACCCTTCTGCTGCCTCAGAGATAATTAAAAATGGTGGAAATGTCATTTACCCAACTGAAGGGATATATGGAATCGGATGCGATCCATTCAATAAATCAAGTGTAGAAGATATCTTTGATGTTAAAGGTAGAAATTTAACTAAAAACTTTATCATTCTTGCCTCAGATATAAATTATTTAAAAAAGATTATAGATGAAAGTTTATTTAAAAATAAAACATTAACTGATGGAAGCTTTACAACATGGGTTGTACCAATAAATAAAGATTGTCCGCCATGGCTTGAGACTAATAAAAGCATAGCTATAAGAATTACGAGTCATCCTGTAATAGATGAACTATGTGAAAATTTAAATGGACCAATTATCTCAACGAGTGCTAATTATTCGAATGAACAATATATAAATGATATAACTACTATAGAGAAATTATTTGATGGAAAAATAGACTGTATTGTAAAAGGAAAATTAGGTAATGAGAAAAAGCCTTCTATGATTAGAGATATTATGACAAATGAAATTTTAAGACGCTAATAAATGAAAACAAAAGATATATATAAATCCTTTTCAAAGGTACAACAAATTATTATTGATGAGATACAGCAGCTTGATAGTTCTTCAAAAAAAAATATTACTAAATGGAAACATGGTCAAGGTGGTGGTGGCATAAGTTGTGAAATATCTGGTAATAGAAATATAGAAAAAGCGGCTGTTAACTTTTCTAGCATTATAGGGGAAAAACTACCATCTAGTGCTTTAGAAAAAACAGGTATGAAAGGGTTAAAGAAATTTAATGCAACTGGTGTCTCTGTTATCGTACATCCCTGGAATCCTAAAGCTCCATGTGCACATTTAAATATTAGGTTTTTTGAGGCAGTTGTTGGTAAAAAAACCATTTGGTGGTTCGGTGGTGGTTTTGATCTGACCCCATACTTTATCAGTAAAAGCGACATGTTATTCTGGAAGAATTCTGCAGAAACTCTTTGTAATAAATATAATAAAGGCTTTTATAAAAAATATAATAATAATTGTAATAAATACTTTTTCTTGCCACATCGTAATGAACCCCGTGGCGTAGGCGGCATCTTTTTTGATCAGCTTAATAACCTTGACTATGATGTTTGCAAAAGTTTTACTTTGGATTGTGCCGCTACTTTTATTCAGTCCTACTCAAAACTGTTTAACAAAAAAAAGAATCTTAAATATACAAAAAAAGAAAGGGCGTTTCAGCTGTACAGAAGAGGAAGATATGTAGAATTTAATTTATTGTATGACAGAGGAACCTTATTTGGGTTACAGTCCGGTGGTAGAACAGAATCAATATTAATGTCTATGCCCCCAAAGGTATCTTGGTCCAAAGATTATGATTTCGAGGTATATGAAAAAAAACTATTAAAAATGTTTGCCTTAGCTAGACAATAAGCTATCCAACAGTTTAACATTCTTTTCTTTTTCTTCTTCTTTAAGATCTACGATTGCGGTTGTTAATCTTGATACACAGTTCATCTTGCCCGCTTCATTGAATATTTCAATGTTCCATACATGAACAGATTTGCCTAGGGCAACTGCTTTAGTAATTCCGGTAACTAATCCAGATTTTACAGGCCTTATATGATTTGCATTTATTTCTAAACCTACAGCTTTTTGTTTTTTCATGTCTAAGCATAGGTTTGATGCAATACTTCCAAGAGCTTCTGCAAGTACGCACGATGCTCCACCATGCAAAACACCTCTAGATTGTCTAGTAAAATCCTCAACTGGCATGGTAGCTGTTATCGAGTTATTGCTGATTTCAGTAAATTTTATACCTAGATGTCTATTAAGATTGTTATCTCTTAGAGCAATTACATGCTCGAGCGTATAGTTTTCATGCCAAATTCTCATCTATATACCTCATATGTTAAAACTTGATAGATTAATATATCATCTTCTCTTAAAATGAAAAGGCAAATGAAAAAGTTATCTAAACAAACTTACCCGTCTTTAAGAATGAGAAGACTAAGAAACAATAGTGGCATTAGAAAGTTAATAAGTGAAACAAAACTCACAGTAGATAACTTAGTACAACCTATCTTTGTTACCGAAGGAAAAAATAAAACTGAAAAGATATCCTCACTACCCGGGATATATAGATATTCTGAAGATAACCTACTAAGAGAGGTAAAAAAGTTAAAAAGTTTAGGTATCATAGCTGTAGCATTATTTCCAAATATATCAAAAAATAATAAATCAGAAAGCGCTAACGAAGCTTTTAATAATGATGGTCTCATACAAAGGTGCATTAGAAAGATAAAAAATAAATTTCCTAACTTTATTGTTATTAGTGATGTTGCTCTAGATCCATATACCTCTCATGGGCAAGATGGAATTATTGACTCTACTGGTTACATCATAAATGACATTACAAACGATGTTTTGTTAAAACAAGCATTAAGTCATGCTGAAGCTGGCTCTGATATAGTTGCTCCATCAGATATGATGGATGGAAGAATAAAAATTATAAGAAAAGGACTTGAAAAAGAAAATTTCTATAATACAAAAATACTTTCTTACTCTGCTAAATATGCATCAAGTTACTATGGACCCTTTAGAGATGCAGTAGGTTCAATATCAGCTTTAGGAAAAGCAGATAAAAAAACATATCAAATGGATTTTTCAAATAAATCTGAAGCTATCAGAGAGGTCGACTTAGATCTTAGAGAAGGAGCTGACCTAGTAATGGTTAAGCCCGCGTTGCCATATTTGGACATTATTTCACTAATAAAGAAAACATTTAAAATTCCAGTATTTGCGTATCATGTTAGTGGTGAGTACTTAATGATAAAATCTGCTGCTAAAAATAAATCAATAGATGAGAAATTGATAGTCATTGAGAGTCTTACTTGTATTAAAAGATCTGGAGCATCGTCAATCATTACATATTACGCAAAAGAAGTTGCACAATGGCTAAACTAGATTTTGCTGTTATAGGTAAACCGATAGCTCATAGCATGTCACCTCAGATTCATAATTTTTTTGCTGCACAATTTGATTTCAAAAACTATAGTTATAAAAAGATTTTATCATCTAAAGAAAATCTTAAGGAGACTGTAAATGATTTCTTTAGAGATGGTGGCTCTGGTTTAAATATAACCGTCCCTTTTAAAGTAGATGCATATAATTTATGTGACACATTAGATGAGACGGCAAGTCAGTGTGGCAGTGTGAACACTCTAAAAAGTGAGTTAGGTAAAATAAAAGGATACAATACTGATGGCCAAGGCTTTATAGATGACTTAATAAAAAAAAATGTATGCATAAATAACTCAACAATATTAATTTTAGGAGCTGGAGGTTCCGCCATGAGTATTGCAAATTCTCTACTGCGAGAATCTATCGAATCAAAAATATCTATTCTAAATCGAACTATAAGTAAGGCTGATAAATTAGTTGATTATTTTAGTAACAATAATCTTCAAATTCACAAAGCTGGTTCCGTTTACGATTTGGTTATAAATACCACACCGATAAGTATGTCTGCGGATAAAGTAACTTTTCCAAATAACTTTATTAAACCATCTACAACATGTTATGACTTATTTTACAGTAAACAACAAACAACATTTCAAGAATGGTCAATTAGAAATGGTATTGAAATTTGTTATGATGGTCTTGGGATGTTAATAGAGCAAGCAAAGCATTCTTTCACAATTTGGAATAATAAAATACCTGATGTAAACAGTCTAGAAGAACAATTAAGGCTCACTTAGGAAATCATCTTTAGTATTCACATAATGAGTCGCTGAATATTTTAGAAACTCGAGCTCAGCATCATTCAAAGGTCTAATCTTCTTACATGGTGAACCCATATATAAATAACCCGACTCCAATGTCTTGCCAGAGGGTACAAGTGACTTTGCTCCTATTATAACTTTTTTTGATATTATCGTACCATCAAGAATAACACTGCCCATTCCGACTAGGGCCATGTCCTCTATAGTGCAGGCGTGTATTATACATCCATGTCCTATTGTTACATCTGCCCCAATATGGCATTGATAACCCTCTGAATATTGACTTTTATGAGTGACATGTACAATACTGCCATCTTGAATATTGGTTCTTTCTCCTATAGTAATTGGGTTTATATCTCCCCTAATCACTGACTGAGGCCAAACACTTACATCATCTCCAAGAGAAACATCACCAATAACTGTAGCTTGCTCATCAACAAATACTCGCTTTCCTATGCTCGGGGTAAAATCTTTAAATTTTCTAATCATAATGATTGTTTAAATAATTACTTAAAAACTATATCATAGTCAAAAAATTAAAATAGGAGTAGAAATGAGTGAAAAAATGACAATGCGTGTTGGTGAATCACTAGTCGCTGGTGGTCCTGCCGGCACAGCTGCTGAGCCTGAAGTAATTATAGGTGAGCTTGACGGGCCTTTCGGTACTGCCTTTGCAAATCTATTAGGTGACCAAGCCAAAGGACATTCGAAAGTCTTAGCAATTATGAATACAGATATTATGGTTAAACCTGCAACGCTTATGGTCAGTAAAGTTTCAGTTGATAATACTAGATATACTAATATTCTAATGGGTACGGTTCAAGGCGCTATAGCAAATGGAGTTTTAGATTCTGTAAGAGACGGCACTATAGACAAAAATAAAGCAAATGATCTTGGAATTATTGTATCGGTCTGGCTTAATCCGAGTGTAAGTAAAGATGATAATTTAGATCATAAAATTCTTTTTGATATTCATAGAAAAGCGACACATCAAGCTATTAAAAAAGCTATGAATAACGAACCGTCGATAGATTGGTTATTAGAAAATCAAGATAATCTTATTCATAAATATTATCAAATGGGCCTAGATGGTAAAATATAAATAATGTTTGATCGAATGAATAACTATTTTCTATTAATGCGATTGAACAAGCCTATAGGCATTTATCTACTTATGTGGCCTATGCTTTGGGCTTTTTGGGTATCTACGAATGGACAACCAAATATATTTTACTTATTACTATTTATGATAGGCGCTGTGCTCACACGGTCCGCTGGTTGTGTCATTAATGATTACTTTGATAGAGATATTGATTCTAAAGTAGAAAGAACTAAAGATAGAATGTTAGTCTCTGGCAAAGTTAGCTCAAATGAGGCTACGCTTATTTTTATAGCTCTTATATCATTATGTATCTTACTTCTGCTAATGATTGGCGCTGATATTCTTATCTATGCCTTAATTTCATTCTGTCTACTTGTTATTTACCCCATCTCAAAAAGAGTGATTAAAATTCCTCAGTTAATTCTAGGCGTAGCTTTTGGATCAAGCATACCAATGGTTTACATAGTCCAAATTGGAGAAGTTGATACTTCATGCATACTGCTTTATCTGGCCACAATTTCATGGGCGATATCTTATGATACTTACTATGCGATAGCAGATAAGCAGGATGATATAAAAATAGGAAATAAATCGTCAGCAATTTTGTTTGGAAATAACGATATTCATGCACCTTATTGGCTACAAATATTAACTATAACTTTATTAATAATTGTCGGCTTGATAAACAATTTGAATTTAATTTTCTATGTAGCATTATTTTTAGCTACACTAATATGCATCTATCAAAAAATTTTAGTATCTAGTCGAAAACCATATCAATGTATATCAGCTTTTGAAAATAATAATTACTTTGGATTAATAATCTTTTTTGGACTACTATTAAGCTACCTTTATGAATAAAAATACTAAAAAATGGAAACTTGATGATTTAGAAAATCTATATCGTCTACCTTTTAATGATCTTATTTTTAAAGCTCATTCTATTCATAGAGAGCATCATGATCCTAATAAAATTCAAGTCTCGACATTAATGTCTATCAAGACTGGTGGCTGCCCTGAAGATTGTAAATATTGTTCACAAAGTATCAAATACAATACTGATGTAGAAATTGAAAAACTGCTTTCTGTTGAAGATGTCATTGATCAGGCGAAAGCTGCAAAAGACTCTGGTGCATCTAGGTTTTGTATGGGTGCTGCATGGAGAAATCTAAACGATAGTAACCTAGAAAAGATTAAAGATATGGTCAAGGCTGTAAAGAATCTTAACCTAGAGACCTGCTTAACACTAGGTATGTTAAAAAAAGAGCAAGCAGATTCTCTCAAAGAATGTGGATTGGATTATTATAATCATAATTTAGATAGTTCGGAAGAGTATTACAGCAAAGTTGTATCCACAAGAACTTATCAAGATAGACTCAATACATTAAGTTATGTCAGAGATGCAGGTATAAAAGTATGCACTGGTGGCATATTAGGTCTTGGCGAAGAAAATATAGACCGACTAAAACTTATTGAAGTGCTTTGTAATATGGAAGAACAACCAGAGTCAGTTCCGATGAACAAACTAGTAAAGATTGATGGGACGCCATACTCAGAAAATGAAAATGTTGACAACTTCGATTTCATAAGAGTTATAGCTATTTCAAGAATTACTATGCCAAAGACTTTTGTGAGATTATCTGCAGGAAGAGATAGTATGAATGATGAGATGCAAGCATTATGTTTCTTTGCTGGGGCAAATTCCATATTTTATGGTGATGAGCTACTTACAACAAAAAATTCCTCTATTAATCATGACAAAGTTCTGATGGATAAACTTAGCATTAAAACTCTATAATCTTGACGTCTTTCAAAAATCAAATAAAAAAATTAAATTCCCTAGGCTACTTAAGAACAAGGTCTGTTATAAATGTTGAGAAGAGTACTAGAGTAAATTTAGGCAATAAAATAGTGACATCCTTCCTTAGCAATGACTATCTTGGAATGTCAAAGAATCGAATTATAATAACTGAATTAAAGAAATCAGCTAATACTCATGGAATAGGCTCTGGATCCTCTCCTCTTATTTCAGGTTATAGTGAATCACATCATTATCTTGAAAAAGAAATTGCAGAATATTTAAATGTAGAATCTTGTCTAGTGGTTAACAGTGGATATATGGCAAACCTATGTCTTTTGAATATTTTTGATCAGGAAATGAATGTCGTTCAAGATAGACAGTCTCATAACTCGATAATTGAATCCTCTAAAATAAATAAAATAAAAATTAATCGATATAAACATCTTGATAATACTCATTTAGAAAAACATTTGCGAAATGGAAAGCAAGATATTATTTTTAGCGAATCTGTATTCAGCATGTCAGGTGACGCAACAAATATTAAAGAACACTATAAGTTAAAAAAGAATTATAAATCTTTTTTATTTGTTGATGATGCACATGGATTTGGTATAGCGAAGTGCAAAGCAAAAAATAATTCTATAGAAAACTCATGTTCATCTTTCAATATTAAAATCTCAAATATTGATGCATACATGGGAACTTTTGGCAAAGCTGTTGGAACGCTAGGAGCATTTATCTGTGGGAATAAAGACCTTATTGATATGGTTGTACAAAAAGGCCGTCCATATATATACTCAACTGCGCTTCCAAGATGTATTATTGACGCTACTAGGAAAAGTTTAAAAATTCTTGCAATAAACAAAACAAGATACAATAAGCTTCATAGCAACATATCATATTTTAATAAGCAAAGTCTTAAGAAGGACATGGCATTTAATTTTACAGAAAGTCCAATAAAAACATATCTGATAGGCGATCCTCATTCAACACTCAGCATTAGAGATAAGCTTATAAAAGAAGGAATAATGGTTCAAGCCATAAGATACCCGACTGTTCCCAGAAAACATGATAAATTAAGAGTTACCTTAACCTCAGACCATACGAAGAAAGATATTGATATACTTCTTGATACACTAGAGAATATACATTGTGAAAAATCTAAATAATAAAAATATATTAGTTGGGATTACTGGCAGTATCGCTGCGTATAAGGCAGCTCAGCTTGTTAGTAGTTTAAAAAATAATGGTGCTAATGTAAAAGTTATAATGACTAGAGCCTCAACATCATTTATTACTGAAAGAACTTTAGAATCAATATCAAATAATAAAGTATTGGTAGATGAGTCTGAAACAGAAGAATCATTCCTTCATCTAGAAGTTGCAAAATGGGCAGATATTATTCTTGTTGCACCATGCACTGCAAACTCACTAAATAAGATTACAAAAGGTCTCGGTGATGATCTCTTATCTACGACATGTCTTGCGTTTAAAAGAAAAATTTTTATAGCTCCTGCAATGAATCCCGATATGTGGAATAACACTATCGTGCAAGATAACTTAAAAAATATATCCGTAGATAAATTTGTGATAATTGGACCAGACTATGGCAATCATGCATGCGGGGATGTTGGTTATGGCAGAATGTCATCTCCAGATCTTATTATCGAAACCTTAAGTAAAGCAATGGGTAAAGGTATCTTAGATGGTATCAAAATATTAATCACTGCAGGTCCAACAAGAGAACCAATAGATCCAGTTCGGTTCATCAGTAACTACAGTTCAGGAAAAATGGGTTATGCTATTGCAGAATATGCTAGAGACTTAGGTGGTGATGTTAGATTAATCACCGGGCCTGTGAAACTTGCATTACCAGAAGCAATACCAACTAAAGCTGTTGAGACATCTTCAGAAATGCTGGACGAAGTCTTAGATAGTGTATCTGATTGTGATATTTTTATTTCTGCAGCTGCTATATCAGACTACAAGCCTTCTGATACCTCAGTTGAAAAACATAAAAGTTCTGATGGTGATCTTAATATAAAACTTGTGCGTGGAGAAGATATCTTAAAAACAGCAAAATTAAAAAATAAGAATGTGTTTGCTGTTGGATTTTCTGCAGAAACGAAAAATATTGAAGAAAATGCAAAAGCAAAGCTTGTTAGTAAAAAAATTGATATGATAATAGCTAATGAGGCAAATCACCAAAAAGGATTGGGCTTTGAATCTGATTATAATCAAATAGTTATCATAAATGAATCAGAGACAACTACGATACCTCGTAATTCAAAAAAAGAATTGGCAAAGATTATCATTCATAAAATAGTATCTATATACAAAAAAAATCTGTTGAAGATTAAAAATGCTTGATATTGTTCAAGTAAAGATTGTCAATAATATTATTAAAGAATTGCCAGATTACGCAACAGAGGGTTCGGCGGGCTTGGACCTCCGTGCGGCTATAAATGAAAAGATGAAACTGCACTCTGAGGAAACAATTTTAATACCAACAGGGTTATCTATTTTTATTGAAGATAAAGATTATGCCGCAACACTGCTACCGCGGTCTGGTCTAGGCCATAAAAAAGGAATAGTCTTAGGTAACTTAGTTGGTCTTATAGATTCAGATTATCAAGGTGAACTCATGATATCTTGTTGGAATAGAAGTAAAGAGAATTACATAATTGAGCCTTTAGATAGAATTGCACAAATGATATTTATAAAAGTTGAACATCCTAAGCTAGAGGTTGTCGAAGAGTTTAGGACTTCCAAAAGAGGTGAGAAAGGTTTTGGTTCATCAGGGGAAAAATAACACATGAACGCAGATATCTTCAGAGCATATGACATCAGGGGTCTTTATCCATCAGACCTTAATGAAGAAACCGCATATAAAATTGGAGCTGCCTTAGCTGATAAAATTACTATCAATCGAAAAGCAGTTGTAGCAATGGATGGAAGGCTAAGTGGGCCTTGTATTAAGAAATCATTAATTGATGGTCTTGTTTCGCATGGCATTGAAGTTACTGATTGTGGAATGCTGCCAACACCAATGCTTTATTTTGCAACTAAAATACTCAATATACCAAATGGCTTTATGGTAACCGGGAGTCATAATCCTAGAGACTATAATGGAATCAAGATGATTGTAGGCGATAATCCACTTTTTGACAAAGATATATATGCTCTTAGAGACTGGATAGCCAATAATATAATTGAGGAGGTTGGTAATAATGATAAGCCAAACATATCTAGTGATATAGCTGATAAATACATCAAAAGAATAAAAGAAGATATATCAATTAATCTTGAAGATAAATTTGTTATTGACTGCATGAATGGAATCACAGGGAGTGTAATAAAAAAAGTAACCAGAGCATTTAATATTAATGCGGAATTTATCAATAGCGCTGTAGATGGTAATTATCCTAATTGTGATCCAGATCCCACAAAAGAATCTAACCTAGAAATGCTGAAAGAAAAAATAATCGAGACAAATGCGGAGTACGGAGTTGCATTTGATGGTGACGGTGACCGTCTTGTAATTATTAAAAAAAATGGAGATATCATTTGGCCTGATCAACTTATGATTTTATTCTCAAAATCTATCCTTGCTGATAATCAGAATGCAAAGATTGTATACGATGTTAAATGCACAAAAAATCTAAAAAAAACAATAGAAGATTCTAATGGCATACCTATAGAATCAAGAACCGGACACTCATACATTAAACAAACAATTAAAAAAGAATCTGCAAAACTAGGCGGAGAAATGAGTGGTCATATATTCTTTAATGACAAATGGTATGGGTTTGATGATGGAATTTATGTTTTTCTCAGGTTCTTAGAAATATTATCAAATGAGCCTAATCTAGTTGATCATTTATCAAGTTTACCAAAAACATTCTCGACATCAGAAATTGATATAGAATTTCCAGGAAATGATCATTTTGAATTTATGGAAAGCTTCAGAGCAAATAGTGATTTTCATAACTACTCAGTGTCGTATTTAGATGGAATTAAAATATCAAATACAGATTCTTGGGGCTTAATAAGAGCCTCAAATACATCACCTAAAATAACGCTCCGTTTTGAATCATTGTCAGAAAGTAGCCTTAATACCATCAAAAATGAAATTAAAAATGCTATTCTTAAAATTGATAATACGATAGAATTACCGTTCTAAATTATGAACAAAGAAATTGTACTAAGAAAAGATACTGCGAATATACCCTCTACGGCAGACGTGCTTATAGAAGCATTGCCCTATATACAAAAACTATCTAACAAAATAATAGTCATTAAATTTGGTGGTAATGCAATGATTGATGACAAACTTAAAAATAGCTTTGCCCGTGATATTGTTCTTTTAAAACAAGTTGGTCTACACCCTGTAATTGTTCATGGTGGTGGACCACAAATAACAAGCTACCTTGAGAAAATGGGAATTAAAAGTGAGTTTGTAGATGGCATGAGAGTGACAGATGAGAAATCAATAGACCTTATTGAAATGGTTCTTGGCGGATCTATTAATAAAGAGATTGTAAATTTGATTACAAGCCATGGAGGCAGAGCCGTAGGTTTATCTGGCAAAGATGGTGGATTAATAAGGGCTAAAAAAATGGTTTCTGAAGGTAAAAATAAAAACTTTGATTTCAAGAATACAGGTATGGTCGCAAGCATTGATCCAAGTGTAGTAAATCTCCTAGACTCTACATCGTTTATTCCTGTCATTGCGCCAATTGGTATAGGAGATGATTACAAAACCTATAATATTAATGCCGATATAGTTGCTGGCAAAATTGCAAAAATTCTCCAAGCTGGCAAATATGTTATGTTGACCAACACTGCAGGTGTCTTTGATGATGATGGCAATCTTATTAAATCCATGAATGCTGAACAGGTAAGACAGTTTGTAAAAAAAGGTACTATATCTTCAGGAATGTTACCTAAAGTTGAGTCTGCACTTGAGGCTGTATCTGCAGGTGTACATAACGTACAGATAATCGACGGCACAATTGAACACGCATTACTCCTTGAGCTTTTTACAGACGAAGGTGTTGGAACAATGATTCGCAGAACATAAGATTTGGAATACATATTCCTTCTTTTTGTATCTTTTATTTCAAATTTATTCTCTGCTTTCTCGGGAGGTGGCGCTGGTATAATACAACTTCCTGCAATTCTATTATTGTTCGAAATAACATTTCCGGTAGCACTTGCTACTCATAAAGTCTCAACAGTTCTTTTGGGTTTAGGTGCGTCTCTAAAGTTTTTTGAAAAAAACATTCCTGATAAAAAAGTACTACTAGAGGGAATCATGATTGGTTTGCCAGCAGTGATTGTTGGTGCATACTCAATAAGCTCTATAGATGAAGGTCTAGCGAGAAAACTACTTGGGATTTTAATACTAATAGTATTCCTATTATCATTTATAAAACGTACTGGAAACATAAGTGATAGCATACATCCCTCTGTGCTCTATCTTATATTGTTCATGATTGGTTTTCTAAATGGTTCACTCTCAGCTGGGACAGGTTTACTGTACACTTTGATGTTGACCCAAATATATGGAATGTCATTTAAAGAAGCAATTGGTTATACATTATTAGTAGTAGGTCTGTTTTTTAACTTAATTGGCGCTGTGACCCTGTACCTAATTTCAACGATAGATTTTACAATCCTGCCGGTCCTTATAATTGGCTCTTTTTTTGGAGGTTACGTGGGAGCAATGATTGCTATTAGTAAATCTAATAAAGTTATCAAAGCTGCATATCAATTCGTGACAATCGTAGTTGCGTATAAACTTCTATTTTAAATACCCTTATATTTAGAAATATAAACATCCATATTTTGAACATATTTTGTATATTTTGAATTTGATTTTATATATTCATAAATGTCATCAAGATTAATTAAATAATGCGTTTGTATATCATAATTTTCTTTAAGTTCTTTTGATGCCATAGAATTTTTGCCTATTTCCATTCTGTTAAATGCCACGAGAATATTCTTGCAAGTAGCATGAGATTCTAAAATTAGGTTGTATGATTCGATTATAGATGATCCAGATGAGATTACATCATCTACTATCAAGGACTCTCCTTTTATATCGCAGCCAACGAAGTTACCTTTGTCACCATGCAATTTTTTTTCTTTTCTGTTAAATGCATATTGTGAAATAATTGAATATTTATAATATAAGCTCTGACAAATTGATGAGCATAGCGTGATCCCTTTATAAGCTGGTCCAAATATGAAATCATAATTGAGATTATTATTTTTTATATAATCAGCATAATATGAGGAGAGGTCAGATAATAGCTGGCCATCGTGACATAAACCAGTATTAAAATAATAAGGACTTTTTCTGCCTGATTTGAGCGTGAAATCTCCAAATCTTAAAATTTTTTTATTAATTGTAAACTCTATGAAATCTCGTTTCTTATTAAACATAGTGGCTAGCCATAAATTAATGATAACATAACGATAAAAGTAAAATGAAAGTTATAACTATAAATGTTTGTGGAATAAGGTCTAGTCAAAAAAAAGGGCTCTTTGATTGGCTGAAAAAAACTAAAGCGGATTTCATATGCATGCAAGAAACCCGAGCTCTTGAGGAACAAATAATGGATTCTTGTTTTTCTCTGAAAGGATATTCTAGATATCTTAATGTTGCTGAAAAAAAAGGATATAGCGGAGTAGCTATTTATACAAAGCACAAGCCTCTTAATATTAAGACCTCTTTTTCTAAATCGATATTTGAATCTGAGGGCCGCTTTATTCTCACTGAATATAAAGACTTTTCTTTGATATCTGTGTATTTTCCATCGGGGTCATCTGGAGAAGAAAGACAAAAACTAAAATATGAGTTTATGGGACATTTTGAGAAGTTTATAAAAAAGCTTATCAAAGATAAGAAGCCATTGATTGTATGTGGGGATTACAATATTGCGCACACTAAAGATGATATAAAGAATTGGAGATCTAACCAGAAGAATTCTGGGTTTTTACTTGAAGAGAGAGAGTGGATGACAAAATTAATTAATAAGATTGGATTAAAGGATGCGTTTCGAGAAAAGTGTAAAAAAACAGATATATATACATGGTGGTCAAATAGAGGTAATGCTTATAATAATAATGTAGGCTGGAGAATTGACTACCAAATGGTGACTGATAACTTCTGTAATAAAATTAAAAGTGCTTCAGTATATAAAGCAAATAAATTCTCAGATCATGCGCCTCTTATAGTTAATTATGATATTTGATTCTATACAAAATATATTCAAACCTTATTCAGACAAAAAAATAATTATCTCAATGATAATGGGTTTTGTCGCGGGCCTTCCTTTGCTATTAACTATCACACTTCTTCAAGCATGGCTTACGGACGTCAATGTATCCAAATCAACTATTGGATTATTTGCATTGATCGGCTTACCTTACTCTTTAAAATTTTTATGGGCACCAATTTTTGATCGGTATGTAATATCTCCTCTAGGAAGAAGGAGAGGCTGGCTTTTATTCGTACAAGTACTACTAATAATATCTATATTTTTATTAGGACAATCAAATCCAGAGATTAATCTTTATAATGTTGCTGTTCTCTCATTATCAGTTACGTTCTTTTCAGCTTCTCAAGATATCATTATAGATGCATATAGAAGAGAAAGCCTTCTAGAAAGGGAACAGACCATAGGGGCATCAGCTTATGTTTTAGGATACAGATTCGGGGCTTTAGCTGCCGGCGCGGGAGGGCTTATTCTAGCGGATATTTATTCTTACTCATTTGTTTATACGCTGATGTCATTGATAATGCTAATAGGTGTTGTAACAACATTCTTTGCAAATGAACCTAAAATTACAGCTCAGCCAACCACACTGAAAGAATCTATAATTGAACCTTTTAAAGAATTCTTTAATCGCTATCAGGTTGAAAAAAATGATATTCAAAAGTATGTTCCATATCTAATTTTATTATTCGTATTGTTGTATAAAGTAGGCGATACGATGGCACACTCATTAAGTACAAATTTTTATCTCGAGATAGGATTTTCAAAAACAGAAATTGGTACCGTAGTTAAATTTTTTGGTCTAGGCGCTACATTGATAGGAGCTTTCGTAGGCGGTGTGCTATCACTAAAAATTGGCTTATACAAATCCCTAATATATTTTGGTGTATTTCAATTAATCGCTACACTAGGTTTTGCCGTATTATTCTACACCGGCGACAATATAATTATGCTAATTGGTGTCATAACACTTGAAAATTTAGCTGCAGGAATGGGATATACTGCTTACCTAGCCTTTATAGCTAATATGACTTCAAAGCAATTTACAGCAACACAGTTTGCTCTTATGACAGCATTAATGTCTTTACCTAGAACATTCTTATCTGGGACCTCAGGGTTCCTAGTTGAAATGTTAGATTGGGATATCTACTTTATTTTTTGTTCTTTAATAGCAATACCTGCTCTGTTAATATTAAAAAAAATCAAATTTATTATTAAAGATGAACAAATTTAATACAGCTGACTTGTGTGACGACTATGAATTGGTTGTAGCAAAACCTATCTTCAAGTCTTTTGGCTCTCATACACATTGCTATGGAAGAATTAAAACTGTAGAAGCTATCGAAGATAACTCATACGTAAAGAAGCTATTACAAGAAGATGGATCAGGCTGTGTAATGGTCGTTGATGGTAAAGGGTCAGAAAAATGTGCTCTTGTAGGTGATAATTTAGCTGCACTCGGAGCAGAGAATAACTGGTCAGGAATTATAGTAAATGGCTGTATAAGAGATAGTTTGGAGATTAACAACATTGGTATATCTATAAAAGCCATTAACTTAGTTCCCAACAAGAGTGAAAAAAAGGATGTTGGAAAATATAATCTAGATCTAAACTTCGCTGGAGTAACATTCAAGGAAAATCAATTTATTTACTCTGATCCTGACGGTATTGTTATCTCGTCAACAGAGATTATCTTAAAGTGAATAATATTTTTATAAATCTTGAAAACATTAACTTAATTAAACAAGGGAAAAAAATAGTAGATGATTTTTCACTAGCTATATCTTACAGAGAAAAAATTAATATTTTTGGAAGAAACGGAACTGGAAAAACTTCATTACTAAAATTGATTTCTGGAATTACATGTCCATCATCAGGCAAAGTAACCATTGATGAAAATACTTCTATCCATGAGGATTTATTTTATATTGGCCATAAATATGGCTTAAAAAATGAACTAAGTGTGGCTGATAATATTAAGTATACTCTTGGATTCCATCAGCGGAACTTAGAAGAAAAGTACATTATTGATGAATTAGATTTATATAACATAAAAGATAAATTTATAACTAAAGTAAAATATCTATCACATGGGCAAAAGAAGATTGTAACTCTGGTGCAATTGTCTCTAGTTAAAAATAAAATTTGGGTTTTAGATGAACCATTTACTGGTCTTGATCAAAACATAATTGATACCTTTATAAAAAAAATAGATCAGCATATAGCTGACGGCGGAACAGTTGTTATTACTAGTCATAACCAAAAAGATAAGTTTACTAATGTAGAACTATGATGAATGTTTTCTTTTCAATCATTTTCAAAGATATGAGAGTAATTCTAAACTCTGGTACAAAAGTTTTCATGCCTATAGTGTATCTTTTACTAATACTAATCTTCTTTTCAATTAGTATTGCAAATACAACCCTTGGTGGTTATGACAAAGTATTACCTCAAATTATTTGGCTAGCTTGTTTACTAGTAAGTCTATTAAATATGGAAGCTTTGTTTAAGGATGATTTTGAAGATGGAACATTAGAGGGTATCGTCATTAATTCTCATGTACTAGAATTTAATGTTTTGGCCAAAGTTATATCCTATTGGCTCTTTACAATTATACCATTGGTTATCATTGGTTTTCTTGCTAACTATCTTCTTACATCTGACATGGGTGCTTCAATAGTCCTATTGGTTAGTTTACTTCTAGGGACCTTGACTATCTCATTAATTGGGTCTATTGCTGCTTCTCTTACTTTAAGTATAAAAGGAAACAATCTATTATTATCATCAATAGTGCTGCCTTTGGATATTCCTGTGCTAATTTTCGGGACGAGTTCTGTCTATAATGCCATGTCAGGAGTTGATTATAATTCTGAATTATTATTTTTATTATTATTGTTAATATTATTTTTAATTATTTCGCCATTCGCATCTGCGATGGGTCTAAAAAATAGCTTAGACTAGTTTAGCCCAGGATTTGTTTTTCTCATTTTCAAGAAGCATGTTTTGAGATGATTTAAACATAGTACCAAGAAAGAAAAATGTAAACCCAAGAGCGGTTATTATTAGAGGCGTTAACATATCACCTGCAATACTAGGTGCGCTCAACTTAATTACAGATGGGCCCTGATGAAGTGTATTCCACCACTCTACAGAAAAATGAATAATAGGAATATTTATAAAACCAACAATAGATAATATATTTACAGAAGTTGCAGCTTTTTTCTTATCTTCAAAAGAACCATGTAATAACAATATTGATATATAAATAAAAAACAAGATTAGCTCTGATGTAAGCCTAGCATCCCATGCCCACCATGTTCCCCACATTGGCTCTCCCCATATAGCGCCAGTAATCAGTGTAAAAAAAGTAAATACAGCACCAAGTTTGCAGGAAGCTAACAAAATTAAATCATAGACCTTGATGTGCCAAATTAACGATATGATGGCAGAGAAGAAAACCACAGAATAAGCAAAAAGAGAAATCCATGCGCTGGGAACATGAACATACATGATTCTAAATGCATCACCTTGTTGGTAATCTGACGGTGCTACAAATAAACCTTCATACAGTCCATAGCTAATGAATATCAGAGCAAGTAGCAAAAGCCATGGTATAATTGCATCGGTGAATTTATAATAACCCTCGGGTGAAATAGTTGAAAAAAGTTTTTTTAACATAATTAATAAAAAATGATAGCATACAAATAATTTTATGACTGAAAATAAACTAAGAGACTATGAGAAATCTATGGTTACATGGTGCAAAAGTTTGCAAGGAAAATATAAACTTATGAAAAAACTTAATAAAAAAGCATTCAATAACTCAGTCAAATCAAAGAAAGACACTGGTTAATTGAATCCTCATGTTCTTTCATCTGGCCATTGACTACGAAGAACGGTCCGTTTAAGAACTTCGACCCTTGCCCGTATCTAAATCTCTTAAGGTTTTTGTCTACGAAGAGAGCCCCAGATTCTTCAATTATACATTGCCCGGCTGCTGTATCCCATTCATGAGTGGGCCCTAGTCTTACTGAAAAATGCCCTTTACCCTCTGCTACTCGAACAAATTTAATTGCACTCGACATATAAATTAGCTTTGAATGTTTGAAATTATTGTTCAATAATTTTACAACACTATCTCTTATAACTGTGCTTACAAATATATTATTATCGATTTGAGATTTATTAGTAATTTTGACTTTAGGCATATTCTCTTTTATCAAAAATGCACCTTCACCAGAAGATGCATAGTAAAACTCTTTACTTGATGGTATATAAATTATTCCAAATGAAGGATAGCTATTATGTATATATGAAATACATATACAAAATTGTTTACCTCCTTTTATATAGTTCTTTGTTCCGTCAATTGGGTCGACCAGCCAATAGGAAGACTTTTTATTGGATTTATCATCGTTCTCTTCGGAAATAATAGTATCTCCTTTAAATGTTCTAGATAGATAACTAACTATCAACTCACTAGATCGTATATCTATATTAGTCACAGGGGTATTATCAGATTTTAAATTAATGTTTAAATTTTTTTGTCCATCTAATTGAATCTGTCCTATATTTTGACAAAGTTTTAGAAGATCCGGAACGTGTTTTTGAAAATTGTGATTACTCATGATTTTCTATAATGTTCAGAGCGGCATGTACTCTCGAATCTATAATTTCATTTTTATCAAGAAAATTAATGACATCATCTCTGTGAACTCTTATTACCTCGAGTTCTTCTGGTTCGTCACCACGAAGCGATGATACAGATAACTCCTTAGCAACCATTACATAAGTCATGTGATCTATATAACCAGGCGCAAGATAAAGTTTTTTTATAAGTTTAATTTCCTTAGATTTATAACCAACTTCTTCTTGTAACTCACGATTAGCAGCTTCCTCAATTGTTTCCCCTTTGTCAATCTTGCCTTTAGGAAAAGTAATCATATAATCATCGATTGCAGCAGCATATTCTTTTATAAAAATAATATCATTTTCTATGAAAGGGACTACCATCACAGCACCACTCCCCGTTCCAGATATGATTTCATACTTCATAGTTATACCATTAAACTCTATGTCTGCTTGTTTGATATCAAATAGTTTTGATTTAAATATTGATTTTTGCTTAAGTATTTTTGGCATTGTGTACTCTGACTATCAAGGATGATACATTATCAGTTATGATTTTTAAAGATATAGAATGCATGCTAATAGACATGGATGGGGTCATTCTAGATAACACTTATGACAATAACTTTTGGCAAAATCAAATTCCAGAAGTTATTGCACAAAATAAAAGAATCTCATTCGATGACGCAAAAAAACTTGCTATACAGATATTTAATTATAAGAAAGATACTAAGGACTGGTATGACGTCGATTACTGGTCTAATATGCTAGACATAGATATTGAGGCTCAAAAAAGATCAGAGCAAAGCTTTAGTAAAATAAGTTTATATGATGGAGTTATTGATACTTTAAATGAACTTAAAAAAAAATCAAAATTAATCCTAATTACAAATGCCCATAGAAAAACACTGAATATCAAGTTAGAAAAATATGATTTAGCTCCTTATTTTGATGACATGGTTTGTGCGCATGAGCTGTGTTATGTCAAGGAGGATATACAGTTATGGTATATGTTACGTTTAAAATATAAATTAGATTATAAAAAAACGATTCTAATTGAAGATACAATTAATAATATTAATGTAGCGCTATCTGCTGGGATATCAGGTGCCATATATCTAGGTGATGAAGGCTTTACTGCTTCTGACAAAATACTCAAGCTATCATCAATTAATCAGGTTCTTTCTGCAATCAATTAAAGAAAGCGTTTCATAATTATTATCTATGGGGAATGTTTCCTCAACATGAATTATAGTTTTGTTTTTTTTAAAAAGAGTAACTCTTGTCACATGATTTTCTTGTAAACAATAGTTTATAGAATGTTTCACAAAACTGTGGTTATTAAACAATATAGTTGCCAAAGATTTGTCCTTAAGATGCTTTATATGTTTTATCTTGCCTTTAATATTACTTATAGGTGTATATGATACAGCCTTTATAGATTTATCTAAGTTGCCCTTGATCTCTACTTTTCTTATAAATGAATATTTTTTTGATAAGCAGTTAAGTCTTTTTGTTAAACTTATGTGAGATGAGATAAACTTCACACGACCTGACTTATTACTAATTATCCTTTTGGTTAGAGAAGAATTATCAATTAAGATTCGCCTGAGATTGTTTGGTAAATCTTTGATTTTTCGCTCGCATCTCCATTTCTGTTTATAATTGTATTTCATTAATGCTTTTTATCTTCCAACGTTTTTTCAGTTCCCTGATCTTTGCTGATGATAATTCAAATTTGAAGTTTTTTATATATGAAATGTTATCCATAATGTCGTTGATGGTTGAAATCCGGTAGTTATCAGGCATACCTGACTGTTTACTGCCCAAATATGTTCCTGTTCCTCGTGTTTTTAAATCATACTCCGCAACATCAAAGCCAGAATGATGTTTTTCTAGATACTCAAGCTTTTCTATTGATTCTGATGTAGCTTTCCTAGAATGTACTAAATAACAATACCCATTTACTAAACCTCTGCCTACTCTTCCTCTGAGCTGATGTAACTGAGCTAATCCAAATAATTCTGCATTTTCTATAACTAAGCAGTTAGCATTGGGGCAATCTATCCCAACCTCTATAACGCTTGTGGATACAAGTATGTCTATCTTTCCTGATCTAAAATCATTAATTATTCTAATCTTTTCTTCAGAGAATAACTTTCCATGGAGTATTTTTATTTTATAACTTGGGTATATTTTTTTGATAGTGTTTGAAAATACATTGACCGACTGTTTGTCAGTGTCTTCAGTATCTTCTATTCTTGTACATACCCAATATACCTGCATACCATCTTTTAAATGCTCTGCAACTTTATCATAAATTTTTTTTCTAGAATCATCATCATAAACAGTTGTCTTTATAATTTCTCGGTTTGATGGTTTATCTGAAATAGTAATATAATTCATATTTTCATATAGAACTAAGGCCAATGTTCTTGGTATGGGTGTTGCTGACATATAAATAAGATGTGGTTGCTTTTCATATTCTGAGGATATCTTTTCTCTTTGTTTGACACCAAATTTATGTTGCTCATCAATAATAACTATAGCCAGGCTTTTAAATTTATAGTTGCCATATAAAAGAGCATGTGTCCCTATCAGGATAGATATTTTCCCATCATACAGCTCTCTTTTGATACTTTCTTTTTCTGCTTTTGTGGATTTACCGCTAACCATTTCTATCTTCCCATACTTACCAAGGTACTCCGTAAAGGTTATAAAATGTTGTGAGCATAAAACTTCTGTTGGAACCAGAACTAGGCACTGATGATTATTTGAAAGGGCTTGATAACAGGCCAGTATCGCTACTAGCGTTTTGCCACATCCAACATCACCTTGTATGAGTACTTTTGATGGCGCCTTATCTCTAATAGATATACTAATCCTGTCAATTGCTGATAATTGACCATCTGTAAGTTGGAATGGTAATGATAAGTAGAAGCTATTCATTGATTCTTTATTTATCTTTAGTTCAAAAGAAGGTTTAGAATTATACTTTACGATAGTTTTTAGAAATTCGTGTTTATGTAAGTAGATTTCTTCAAAGGCTAACCTTTGTCTGGCAAGTATATATTCATTTATCGCATCAGAATAATTTCCATCGGGAAAGTGTAATTTCTTGAGAGCTTTTAATAATGACATACTATTAAATTCCTCATTAAAGTAATCATCTAAACAGGTAAATTCATAGTTCTTTGAAAAGGTTGAAAAAGCTTGTCTTATTAATTTTCTAATTTTTGATTGTGAAACTCTTCCTCTAAGTGAATACTTTGGGATAATATTTGCGAGAGACGAACTATCTTTAAAAACTTCTACTTCTGGATGTATAAATTCTAATTTTTTGCCTTTCAGTATAGCAGTGCCTGAAACTCTAATACTCATGCCTTTTTGTAAGTTCATGAATACTATAATTTTATGAATGAATCTTATATAGAAAATACCAGATGCTGATTGAATCATTAAAATATAATTTGGCTTATACCCTTTGGTTTTTATAGCTTTTATAATTTCTCCTGAAATTACCACCGAGTCGCCATTATTTACGTCATCAATATTATCTATTTCAGTCTTATCTATTAGATCAATTGGCGGGTAAGATAAAAGATCAAATAATGATGTAATACCAATTTCAGATAAAAGAGACTTAGTTTTCTCACCAACCCCTTTCAATGAACCTATACTCTGAGAAATTTCGTCAGAATATTTTCTCATGTACTAGTCTTTAAATAATATAGCGTCAATTTCTATATGAACATCTTTAGGAAGTCTACTGACTTCGACTGCTGCTCTGGCAGGGTATGGCTCTTTTAAGTGACGCTCCATTATAGAATTAACAATTGAGAAGTTTTCTAAGTCTTTTAGATAAACAGTGAATTTAACACAATCATCGAGAGTACAATTTGCTTCCATTGCTATGTTTTTTAAATTATTAAGGACAATGACTACCTGATCTTCAAATGTTCCTTCAATAATACTCATGTTCTTGTAATCGAGTGGAATCTGTCCAGATATAAATGTAAATTTATCTACAGTTATTGCTTGAGAGTATGTGCCTATTGCAGATGGTGCGGTATTGCATGTAATCGCTTTTTTGCTCATGGCTTTTTTCTAGTATGTCCTGCTTCTTTCAGTCTTTCTAAATAATTATGCCAATTCTCTTGATAATTTTTGCATAGACTATATAAGTGTTCCCAAGAATATAACCCTGTATCATGCCCATCGTCAAAAACAATTCTTACAGCATAATTGCCAACAGGTTCTAATTTATCAATTACAACATCTTCTTTATTAATTTGTAGTTTCTCTTGTCCTGGTCCGTGGCCTTTGACTTCAGCAGAAGGAGAGAAGCATCTTAAATATTCTGAAGTAATATCATTACTGAAACCATCTTCAAATGTAATTGACAGTGTATTTGTTTTTTTAATATATCTTAGTTCTGTTGGTTTTATCATAAAATGTACCTACTCAAATCCTCGTTTTCTGCTAATTCATTTAAGTGCTTATCAACATAATCTGCATCAATTGTGATTTTAGTGTCTTTTATATCACTAGCCTCAAAAGATAACTTTTCAAGCAATCTCTCCATTATAGTATGTAGCCTTCTAGCACCAATGTTTTCAGTTTTCTCATTAACTGTCCAGGCAATTTTCGATAATCTTGTAATTGCTGATTTATCAAACTTAACATCTATTCCCTCAGTTTTCATCAGAGCAATATATTGTTCGGTTAATGAATAATCTGGTTCTTCTAAAATTAATTCGAAATCATCAACCGATAGCGCACTAAGCTCTACCCTTATAGGCAATCTCCCTTGTAGTTCAGGAATTAAGTCTGATGGTTTTGATAAATGGAATGCTCCAGATGCAATGAAAAGAATATGATCTGTTTTAACGGGGCCATGCTTGGTGTTAACTGTACTTCCTTCAACTAAAGGAAGTAGATCTCTTTGAACGCCCTCTCTTGAGACATCTGCTCCACTTGCATTAGCCCTTGATGAGACCTTATCTATTTCATCAATAAAAACAATTCCATTTTGCTCTACTTGCTTGATAGCATCTTGCTTTATGTCATTATCGTTGACTAACTTCTTGGCTTCTTGCTCTGCAACTACTAAAAGAGCGTCCTTTATTTTCATTTTCTGTGTTTTAGTTTTAGTATTTGATAAATTCTTGAACATTCCTTGAAGTTGATCCGTCATTTCTTCCATTCCTGGTGGAGCCATAACCTCAAATGATGGATTGTTTGCCTGAATACTAATGTCTATTTCCTTATCATCTAATTTCCCTTCTCTTAATTCTTTCCGAAGAGCTTGCCTAGTCTCTCTACTATCTGAAGATTCAGAAGAGCTTCCAGTCTCAAAGCTGTCATTAGTTCTTCGTGGAAGCAAATGATCTAATATTATTTCTTCTGCTAACTCTTCAGATTTACGATAAACTCTAGACATGGCTTTTGACTTTGCTTGGTTTATAGCAATTTCTGTTAAATCTCTTATTATTGAATCAACTTCCTTGCCAACATAACCTACTTCAGTAAACTTAGTGGCCTCAACTTTTATAAAAGGCGCGCCAGCTAAATGGGCAAGTCTTCGTGCAATTTCTGTCTTACCTACGCCAGTTGGTCCTATCATCAATATGTTTTTCGGCGTAATTTCATTACTAATATTGTCAGGAAGCTGTAACCTTCTCCATCTATTTCTTAGTGCGATAGACACTGCCCTTTTAGCATTAGACTGACCAATGATGTGCTTATCAAGCTCTTCGACAACTTCTCTTGGTGTCATTTCAGACATTTATTTTCTCTATAGTTAAATTTGAATTTGTATATATGCATATATCTGATGCAATGCTTAGTGACTTCTTTACTATATCTTCGGCGGACAAATCTGTATTATCATACAGAGCTTTTGCAGCAGATTGTGCAAACGAACCGCCTGAACCAATCGCTAGTATTGAGTCTTGAGGTTCTATAACATCGCCGTTTCCAGAAATTAATAATGAAACGTCTTTGTCAGCGACTATGAGTAACGCCTCCAAATTACGAAGTATTTTATCAGTCCTCCAATCTTTGGCTAGCTCAACTGCAGATCTTGTTAAATGACCGCTGTACTTCTCCAACTTGCTTTCAAATTTTTCAAATAATGTGAAGGCATCAGCAGTGGCTCCTGCAAATCCAGCAAGTACTTTATCTTTGTATAGTCTACGTACTTTTTTAGCGTTGTTTTTCATAACAGTATTGCCAAGTGTTACCTGACCATCGCCTCCAACAACTATTTGATTATTTCTTCTAACACCAATGATTGTTGTCCCATGAAATGTTTCATTTTTCATAACTTTATGCCCTCGGGTGGCTATTTTTATATACCTTATTCAAATGTTCAAAATCCATATTTGTATATATTTGTGTTGTACTAATATCCTCATGACCCAAGAATTCTTGAACAGCTCTTAAATCTCCAGATGCCTCTAACAAGTGAGTTGCACAGCTATGTCTTAATGTATGGGGTGATATCTTACAATTCAAGCCTTGTTTTTTTACCCAGAAATTAATTCTATTCTGAATAGATCTATTCGACAATCTATCACCATATTTATTGACGAAAAGTGCATCACAACTAATCCTAGATTCTGCTCTTTTAGCTATCCAAATTTTCAGTGCAAGCAATGCTTGTTCCCCTAACGGTAATATTCTCTCCTTTCTGCCTTTTCCGATTACTTTTACGTATTTCGACAGCATATCAATTGAATCAATGTTTAGCTGAGTTAGTTCGCTCAATCTAAGAGCTGAACTATACATGACTTCTATAATAGCCTTGTCCCTTAAGGCGACCATAGTCGTCTCAGATATATTGCAAAGTGTATCAATGTCACTTATCGATAAAATATTTGGTAATTTTTTTGAAAGTTTGGGCGTTTTTATACCAGACATTGGAGTGATACTAATTTGTGAAGTTTTTAAAAGGTAGGAGTAAAATGATCTAAGTGTTGATGCTTTTCTTGCCAAAGAGTTACCGCTAATTCCCAGCTTGTGAAGATTCATAAAAAATTGTTCAATATTATCTTTACTGACATCATCAATATTAAAATTATTGTTTTTCAAATATTGTGAAAATTGCTTTAAGTCAATTTTATAATTTACAAGAGTGTCTTGTGTGTACTGTTTCTCGTATTGTAAATACTTTACAAATTCTGAAATATAAGTTTTTTCACTACTCAAGGTTCCCCTCGCCGTCATATGAACTTGGCCCTATAAGTTGGAATGTATCAGGATTATATTTTTTATTTACACATAGAGTACCTCCTTTTTGCTTGATAGAGATAGTAGAGTTTAAAACTTTAGATTCGTTTTCAAGTTCGTATATTTTAAACATACATATAGCTGCTGCGGTTGCTCCACTTCCACATGAGTCAGTGTATCCGGCACCTCTCTCATTGACAGTTAAGTCAACTTCAGTTTCAGTATTGTTCAAAAATTCTCTAGCATTTTTTATAAAACCTATGTTCATAGAACTATCATATATCTCATCTATAACTTTACAGATTTCTTTTTTATGCTCATCGCAGCCAGCAGAAAACACAACGCAATGAAGGTTTCCGATTGATAAAGGTATGAATGAAAAAGTTATATTATCTTTGATGCTTTCAATCGTTATGACTAGATCATGCTGTGCAATCAAATAATCCTCATTGTAGCTTTTTTTTGGGATATCTACATATGTTGGGGATCCCATGTTTACAGATATTTGATCCTTATGTATTTTTACTTCATAGCTCACATCACAGACAATTAAGTTTGTCTTTAGTAAATTATAATTTCTATTCAAATAAAGCATAACAGCTCTGAGACCATTGCCACACTGACAGGCTTTTGATCCATCTTGATTATAAACTTCACAGGTTATATTATCTTTGTCTTCTGGATTAATGATAAAAAATTGATCACACCCTATCTTATCTCTTCTAGAATAATATATTATGTCATCAACAGTAATACTTGTGTTGGTATGATTGGTATCAATAAGTATAAAATCATTACCTTGACTGTTTAGTTTTGTATAAAGCGTCATCTCATAATTATAGTAGCAAAAAAATGTCTATCTGATACAGATTTGATATTGAATGTAACTTGACTAAAGTCACTTAGTTGTGATTTAACCTCATCAATTGTATACGCAGCTCTAAGAGAATTCTCAAAATCTTTCAGTAAGATAGGGTCAGAGCCTCCGTATTTTGATAGAATATTTTCTAATTGTGCATTTGATTCAGGGCGCACTAAGTCCATCAAAAATATTTTTCCTTTTGGCCGAATCAGTCTAATTAGAGTTTGCCAAAAAAGATCTACATCTGATATATGATGCAAAACACTATTATTAATAACTAAATCAAATACATTTTCTGTGAAGAGCTCATTATTGATAAGTTTTTTATATATCTCGATGTTTTTTATATTTTGCTTTTCTTTTTTTAAAGTAAATTGTTTAAGCATATTTTCCGAACCATCAATTGCAGTGATCTGGCATTGAGTTTTTTTAACAAGCATTATTGGTATCTCTCCATCACCACAGCCAACATCTAATATTTTTGTTTTACTATTAATTGAAGTCTGCTGGAGAAGATTGCTCATGAAGATTTGATTTGATTCAGAAAAGTCTGCTTGTGCGTATGAGACAGCTTGTGTCTCACTCTCCATTAGCTCTGGTTCAGGAGTGCGTCTCACTTAAGTTCATTTGTAAGAATCTGATCAAGAGTATCTGCAGACCTTATCTCTCTAATACTGCCATTTGATATAATATATTCTGACGGTTTCGGCCTTGTATTATAATTTGATGATAAAACAAACCCATAGGCTCCAACATCCTCAATAACAAGAAGATCATAAACCTCTGAGTTCATAGACCTTTCTTTTCCAAGAAAGTCTGCGCTTTCACAAACAGGGCCTACTATATCATATTTTTTATGACCCTTATCACGTTTTAAAATTGGTGTAATTTTATGGAATGCATTATAGAGAGGGGGTCTTATCAACTCTGACATGCTTGCATCTACTATCATGAAGTTCTTAGTTTTTGACTCTTTGATATATTGAATTTGTGTCACCAAAAGACCGCAGTCTCCTATTACTGATCGTCCTGGTTCAAATAAGATATTCACATTTAAATCTCTCAAAGAATCAGTTATTTCTTTAATATAATCAGCTTTTCCAACAATATCCTCGCCATCATAAGATATTCCAAGACCGCCACCTACATCTATATGTGTAATATTAATATTTTCTTTTTTTAAATCACTAACTAAACTTCTAATTGATTTAATCGAATCTATAAAGGGCTGTATTGAAGTAATCTGTGATCCAATATGAAAATCAATGCCTATTATATTTAGTGAACTTAGTTTTGATGCCTTTATATAGAGAGATAATGCATTCTTGTATGTGATACCGAACTTATTATCTTTCAATCCAGTTGATATATATGGATGTGATTCCACCGCAACATCAGGATTGACTCTGATAGAAATATTTGCGGTTGTGCCCATAGCAGAAGCTTCATCATTAATTACAAAGAGCTCGCCTTCAGACTCTACATTGAAGCAAAGAATATTATTTTCTAAAGCATATCTAATCTCAGCTCTTGTTTTTCCAACACCTGAATAAACAACTTTTTTAGTATCACAACCAGCTTTAATAACTCTATATAACTCCCCCATAGATACAACATCAAAGCCCATTCCTTGAGAGGCAATTAATTTTAATATTGATAAATTTGAGTTAGCCTTTACAGAGTAGCAAAAAAGCGTCTTGTCATTAGACTGTGAGATATATTCTTTAATATTCTGTTTTATGAGATTTTCAGAATATAAGTAAAATGGAGTAGTAATCCCTTTTGATAGTTCTTCTAAATCTAACTGATCAAAAAAGAGTTTATTTTTTTGGTAGTGTAAAGAATTCAAATTATTTATTTATTAAAACTATGTTAGATGCTGGGATCAAAGGTCCTTTGTTGCCACAATTAGATAGAACCAGTGAAAATGAAATCATTATAAGAACTAAAATATATTTGTGTAATATAGATGTGTACATTCTGGTATTATAATCTAAATTACAAACACATATCATGAAGATTTTAAAAAAATGAATAAAGATATAATCACGATAGGTGATAAAGAATCCGCTTCCATCAACCTAATCTGGTTTCATGGTTATGGGGCAAATAATTGGGGATTTGAACCGTTCATAAAATTACTAAATTTAAATTTAGATGGGAAGCTTCATGTAATAATGCCTAATGCGCCAATGGATAATGGAAAAAGGTCATGGTATCCGTTGCCTAAAGAAGATAATGGCATAGTTATTGAAGATGATGAAGGAATAAAAAAATCTAAAGAACACATAACATTAGCCCTTGCTACTTACATAGATTCAAATAAAAAAACATATCTTGGAGGTTTTTCACAAGGAGCAGCGCTAGCGCTATCAATGGGTATAAATGCGGATATAAATTGTGATGCTATTGTCGCTATATCAGGGTATGTTCCGTCTTCATCAAGCTTAGAGATAAAAAATAAAAATGCTGATATATACGTAGCTCATGGCAGTAAAGATACAACTATTTCTATAGAGACTCATCATAATTCTATGGCATTCTTAAAAGAAAAAGGCTTGAATATGCATGAGTTTGTAGACAATTGTGGTCATACAATCAGTAAAGAAATGATTAGTGATTTAACAGACTGGTTTTATAAAAAACTTTAAAAGGGCAGTCTTGCCGCCCTTTTAAATAATGGGTTACTCGCGATATCTTTGTGCTGCAGCTATTGCAGTTTCGCTTCCGTATTTTTCGTTAATTTTATCTAAGTGTTCAAAATGGTCAGCTCTTCTGTGAGTAAGACACATTCCTTTCTTATCAACACCCCATAGTGCATAAGCGATAAAATTTTTGAGATGATCAGGTGTCTGATCCATATGTGGTATTCCAAAACGTATCAGAAGATTGTTTCTATCGGCTCCACTCTCTTTCTGTTCTTTTATTATTCTAAGTACCTCTACTTGAAGATCCTTCACATCATCGCCATTCCATGAACCTACCTTGGTCCCATCAGGCAATATAATGTCATCTCCTTGTGGTACTGGATGATCTGGCATATTCGTTTCTCCTATAAATTAATATAATCCAGTAATTATATTACAGAATTAGGTACTTTGTAACAAGAGTTATCGGCAAGGAAAAGTCTCAATAAACCCATTTCTAAGGGCAAGGCCAACCAAAGGTTCATTTTCATATTCGTCAAAGAACCCTGGTTTAGAGCTAATAGTTTTATTAATGATTTTGCGGAGTTCAGACGCAGGAAGCTCTATGTTTCCTGGCTTACAATAAAGCTCAATCTCGTGTTTTCGATAATAATATTCTGAAGCCCACTCAAGGCCGCTCTCAAGGCCATAGATATATGAATCATATAGCCCAGAATCATCACTCATGTATTCTTTAATAGTTGGCGTTTTAATATCAGAATGTGATACATGTGAGAAAGCTAATAAAAATATTATAAGTAAACTGAAGCTTATTTTATTTATAGCCATAAACCTTCAGTGCTGATAATATTTTTTTTGCTTCTTTTCTAACATTAGCTGGCGATGATGCTCCTATTGCTTTTTTTGTATGTATAGACCTTTCAACATCAATTGATGTATATACATCCTTATTAATTTTATTAGAAAATGTTTTAAATACATCCAGTGAGATCTCATTAAGGCTTATGTTTTTTGATTCAGCATATTTAACTATTTTTCCAACTATTTCATGAGACGTCCTAAATGGAACGCCTTTCATAGAAAGATAGTCAGCTAAATCAGTAGCATTTGAATAATCTTGTTTGGAAAAAATCAAAGCTCTTTCCTTGTTGACTTTTAAAGTTAATATCAGTCTTGGCATTAAAGCTAAGCATGAAACCACACTCCCAATAGCTTCTAATATGATACTTTTATCTTCTTGAAGATCTCTATTGTATGTTAATGGCAGCCCTTTTAATAAAACAAACAATGATGTTAAAGAACCTATTACTGCACCTGATTTCCCTCTTACTAATTCAGGCACATCAGGATTTTTTTTCTGAGGCATAATTGATGATCCAGTACAAAATGCTTCATCAATATCTACAAGCTTAATATGACTGTTCATCCAGAAAACTAGTTCTTCTGATATCCTTGAAAGATGCATCATCGTCATTGAACATGTATATGCAAAATCACAAACGAAATCTCTATCGCTTACTGCATCCATAGAATTAGACGACACGGTTTTAAATCCAAGTTTATTAGCTACAGACTTACGATCAATTTTATATGGTGTTCCAGACAGCGCAGCGCTTCCTAAAGGGAGCACATTTAGTCTGTCTTTAGTTTGAACCATTCTCTGTTCATCTCTAGCTAACATTTCATGCCAAGCAAGCAGATGATGGCCGAATGTAACTGGCTGAGCTAGTTGTAAATGTGTGTAACCTGGAAAAATTACGCCAGAATTATCATGTGCAGATAAGGCAAGTGCATATCTAATGTCTCTTAACTTTTCCAGAATTAAGTCTGAACAGTCCCTCAAGTAGAGCCTAAAATCTGTGGCAACTAAATCATTTCTAGATCTTCCCATATGAATTTTTTTACCAAGTTCTCCTATCTCTTTAGTAAGAGCTTGTTCTATGTTCATGTGTACATCTTCAAATTTGATTGACAGCTTCAGCTTGCCTGCATCATATTTCTTTTGAACTGCATTTAAACCTTTAATCAACATATTTGATTCTTTCTTTGAAATAATTTTACATTCTGACAACATCTCTGCATGCGCAATACACACCCTGATGTCTGAATCAAAAAGAAGATGGTCAAAGCTAATGCTTTCAGAGAACTCGAGCACTTCTTCATCTAACCCTTTTTTAAATCTTCCTGACCAAGTGGAGTTTTTCATAATAAATCTCTTGAAGTTTTAATATATGTCTCAATGCCAGTATACTATAACTGAAATTTTGGTAATGCAATAATGACTAACAATATAATACTTGCTACTCGTAAAAGTCCTCTAGCTTTAGCTCAAGCTAATATGGTCAAAAACTTTCTAATAGATAACGGTGTTTTTGATAAAGTTGAACTAATATCTATGAGCACATCAGGGGATACAGTGGATAATAAAATCTTCAAAAAAGAGGGTGGTAAAGGCCTTTTTTTAAAAGAACTTGAAAACGCACTCCTAGAGGGAGAGGCTGATATAGCTGTTCATTCTATGAAAGATGTTCCTGCAAAGCTTGATGAGAGATTTAATATAAGCACTATTATGGAAAGAGAGGATCCAAGAGATGTGTTTATCTCAGATAAACACAAGACTTTGTCTGATATTGAAACTGGCGTTATTGGTTCTTCCAGCCCTAGAAGGCAGGCAATAATAAAACATATAAATTCAAATATTAAATCAAAAGAAATAAGAGGTAATATTCAAACAAGACTTCAAAAACTAAAAAAAGAACAGTTGGACGGAATAATTTTAGCTAAATCTGGACTCAAAAGAATGGGACTGGATCATGTTGTTACAGAGAGTCTTGATGTAAATGATTTTGTGCCCTCGCCAGGACAGGGAATTTTATGTATAGAGTGTTTATCTGAAAATGATTTTGTTATCAAGAGAATTAAAAAAGTGGTACACACAGATACCGAAATATGTGGTACTGCTGAGAGGATATTTGCTAGAAACATGGACGGTGATTGCTTATCGCCAATAGGTGCGCATGCTGTGATAGAAAAAAATTTACTAACAATAACAGGTTATGTTGCATCTATTGATGGAACAAAGTTCATTAAAAATAAAGTATCTGGTAAAAAAGATGCTTATGAAGAACTTGCTAAAGACCTATCAGATGTTTTTATAAAGATGGGTTCCAAGAGGATGCTTAAATGTTAGATATAATCCTAGTCTCAAACTTTTCAATGAAAGATGAACTTGCAGAGATATTAGAACAAAAGGGACATGCATTTCATGACATGTTAATACAAGATATTCAACACATTGAGAGATACCCTATAGATGATGAATATAAAACCATAATTATCCAGAGCGCTAATGCTATAAAAAAAATAGACTCCAGCAATAATCATATCTATAGTACTAAGCGAATTTATGGAATAGGCCCTAACTGCAAAGCATGGGTAGAGAAGAAATTTGGGATAAGCTGTTTGATACCCGAAATCGAATATTCGAGCTTAGGACTTATAAAGAAATTTGATGATGATAACTATGAGCTAGGAAAAACTCTCCTTCTTAAAGGAATAGGTGGAAAGAGAACAATTGAGGAATATCTTAATAATAAAAAAATCGATTATAAAATATGTAATGTATATGAGCGCATACTCAATAATGATAATTTAGCTAAAGTAAGCAAGATGGTTAATCAAGGTTGTATCATTATTGGATTTAGCAAAAGTAGTGTAGAACCACTTATAAGAAACCCCGATGTTAACTTAGAGAAAGTACACTTTTTTTTATTAGATAAGTCTGATGAAAAGATTATTATTGATGAGGATGTCGCATCTATAACAAAAATTGAAGATATATACGATATAGAAACATTAGCTTTAAAAATAAGTCAGATAAATGAATAAAATTTACCTTATAGGCAACGGATATGTTTGTGACTTTATAACAGACAAGTATAGTTGTGATTATGAGTTTGTTGGAGTTTGTAGATCTGAAAAAAATAACTGCAAACATAACTATTCCATAGATATCTCGATATGCACGGATGAACTAGATATAGTGTTCAAAGATAAGGGTGATGTCGTTTACTTAGCTGCGCCACAAGCAAGTGGAGTTGAAGATCATACGCTTAAAAATTTCCTGTCTAGTGTAGATAAAAGTAAAATAAATAGACTCGTATATATAAGTACTAGCGGGGTATACGGCGATAAGAAAGATCAGTTAGTAGACGAAGAATCAAAGTTAGCGCCGATGACCGACAGAGCTAAAAGAAGAGTTCATGCAGAGAATCAAATTATTGATAGCAAAATTGATTATACAATTCTTAGAGTACCAGGAATATATGGACCAGGAAGATTGCCTATGAAAAGAGTGGATAGTAATTTACCATTGATTAGACAAGATATCTGTAAACATACAAATTTAATAAATGCTAAAGATTTAGCAAAAATAATAATCAAATGTTTAATGCATGAAGAGACCACAAATATAGTCATGAACGTAAGTGATGGCACTCCAATTAAAACTACTGAGTACTATCTTCATATCTATGATGTGCTCAAACTCAACTATCCAAAATTCATAGATTATGAAGAGGCTAATGAGCTATACGATGATAAACGCAAGAGTTTTATAAATGAATCGAGGATATTAGATGTGTCATTAATGAACAGCATCTTTCCAGGTATCATAGAGTTTAAAGATGTCAGAGAAGGTATTAAAGATAGTCTAAACTAGAAAATTACTTTTTCTTTGGCTTAAGCCAAGATAGAAGAGGCTTCCATTCTTCTCGATCTTGAGCGGTCATTGATTCGCCCATTTCGAATATGCCAATACCTTTTCTAGCTGAATTAATATAATTTGTATTATCTCTAAAAGCTGTGACATATCTAATGCCTTTTTCTTTTACAAGATAGTCATCTAATTCCTCAAATATATTTGTATTAGCTCTACACCTATTTGCGACCAAGCATATATCTGTTCTATTTCTAACAACACTTCCTAGGTTTCTAATAGACTTAAGAAAATCTTTTGCTGCAGCCATGTCTATAGGTGACGGAAGGACAGGTATTATAATCTTTCTAGCTTTTTTAATATAAGTCTCAAGCCTTGGACCATATATAGCTGCCGGGACATCGAAAATTGTTACATCATTAAGCTTCCTTGAGACTTTTTGTGGAGGCAATGATGATACTCCTTTAATTTTCGGTTTAGTTATTGGTCTTAAAGACAGCCAGTTTAAAGCGGAATTTTGAGGATCTA